>JBDQKM010000324.1:0-2530 GCA_040263275.1 Acidimicrobiales bacterium | reverse complement strand
GGTGAAGTGGGCGGCGGGGACCATGCCGAGGATCTGGAAGTCGGTCGGCGTGCCGTCGGAACCGGTGGGGTGGGGGAGACCGTCGACCACGGTGTAGTCGCAGCCGTCGCACTCGTAGCCGACGGTGGTCGCGTCAGATCCCAGAACGTCGCCATAGTCGATGCCCGTGCCGTCGAAGATCCAGTGGTCGGGCCGGTAGATCGTGTAGCCGCCGGCACCGTTGGTCACCCGCTTGCCGATCCGGTGATAGCCACCGCGGGTGAAGCTCACCCCGGTCATCTGGTTCTCCGGCCGACCGATGAGGTGGTCGGACCAGATGCTGGTGAGTTCGCCGATGCGGTCGGTGCCGTAGACCGGGTCGTCCTTGAAGCGCCCCTTGTAGCCGACCATCACCGACGCCGATCCCGCGTCGGGCTCCTCGAGGCGGACCTGCCACAGGGCCGTGTTGCCCGAGAAGAAGGCGACGTTGCCGCCCCGGGCGATGAACCCCTCGACGGTGTCGCGCATCGGCCCCGACCAGTACTCGTCGTGCCCGACCGAGAGCAGGAGTTCGTAGCCGTCGACGATCGACGGGTGCTCCTCGAGATCGGCGTTGCCGACCACGTCGATTCCGTAGCCGTTGCGCTCGGCCCAGGCGAGGAACGGGTGTTCCCAATCGGGCCATCCGGCCGAGCCGGCCCAGCCCGACAGGTGGTTGAGGCGCAGGTAGCCGACATGGGTGTTCATGTCGCGATCAGGCGGATTGGTGGTCGTGACGCGGCGGCCGGCGCCGTCGGGTTTGTACAGGTAGCCCGGCGCCATGGGGCGTTGGAGCGACGAGTGGGTGCCGCCGTTGTAGAGGTTGTGGCCGCCGAAGTCGTTGTAGGCGTGCCACGTGTTGGTGGCGAGCTGGAGCAGGATCGTGTTGGTCGAGTCGGGCGCCGGACGCAGCACGAAGAACGCGTGGCTGCGGCGGACCTTGCCGTCGAGATCGACGGTGAGCGCCACCTCGTAGTAGCCCGATCGCCAACCGGCCTCGGCGACGATGGGCGTCGCGACGGGCCAGCCACAGCCGTTGGCCGAGGCATCGCGCGGGGTTGGGTGATCGCCGGCCTCGACGGTCTTCGCCCACACGACCTCGCGTTCGGCTCCGACCCGGGCGACCTCGACCGCGACCGGGCGTCCGCCGGGGGACGACACGTGGAGGCCGACCTCGGCGCCGGGGGCGATGGACTGGGGCCAGCAGTAGCCCGTGACGGTTTCGAATGCCATGGGCGCATCCTTCCAGTAGCCGCGGTCGTCGACCAGCTCTGGAACACTGGGGCCATGAGCGACGGACCCACCGACATCGGCACCCACCCCATCCATCTCGGATTGGGAGCCACGGCCGAGGTCGAACCGGTGTTCACCGGCGAGGTGAGTAGGTACGGCGGCTACGCCGAACGGCACGCCGCCGACGGTGCCGAGGGTCGCCTGGTCACCATGGCCACCTTCGAGGCGCCGTGGGACGTGTGGGAGATGCACCCCGTCGGCGCCGAGGTGGTGCTGTGCACGGCCGGGCGGATCACCCTCCACCAGGAGCACACCGATGGCTCGACGGGGTCGGTCACCATCGGCGACGGGCAGTACGCCATCAACCCGCCGGGGACATGGCACACCGCCGACGTGACCGAGCCGGCGACCGCCCTGTTCATCACCGCGGGGCAGGGAACCGAGCACTGGCCCCGCTGATCAGTGAGGGCTCAAACGCCTCGCCTCCCATTCCGCCCGCAGGACCGAATAGACGAGATGGTCGCGGAACGTGCCATCCCGGTATTCAGCGTCGCGGATGCGACCCTCCTCGACCATGCCGATCTTCGTCAACGCCCGCTGCTCGGCCGGATTGTCGGCCGCGGTGTCGGACTGCACGCGGTGCAGCTCGGGGTCGCGGGTGAAGAGATGGTCGACGAGGAGTGCCTGGGCGACGGTGCCGTGGCCGTGACCGCGGTGCTCGGGGAGCAGGGCGATGCCGATGGCGGGACACGCGCTGCGGGGTGATGGTCCCCAGCGCTCGGTGCGCCACGACACGTCGCCGATCGGCGTGGAGCCGTCGAAATCCACGACCAGGGTTCCGTCGGCGTCGCCGTCGAAGCCGTCGGCAGACAGGCGGGCACGGAGCTCGGCCTCGACCTCATCGGAGGTGCGCTCGACCCCCGACCAGTTGTGTTCGCCCACGAGCCGCGCATCGGTCGTCATGCGGGCCATCCACCCGATGTCGTCCTCGCGCACCGGCCGGAGGGTGATGCGGGCCGACTCGGCGGCGCTCGGGTTCCCCATCCCGGAATCCTCGCACAGGACGCCCCGGTTGGGCTGTTCGCATGGGCGTCGCCCAGACTGGCGGGGTCATGTTCCTCGCCCTCAAGGAAATGCGCCGAGCAAAGGGGCGATTCGGTCTCCTGATCGCCGCGATCGGGATGCTCGTCTTCCTGATCCTGTTCCAGCAGTCGCTGCAGAACGGTCTGCTCACCTCGTTCGTCGGGGCGATCCGCAACCAGTCCGCGCCGGTCCTCGT
>JBDQKM010000323.1:0-2539 GCA_040263275.1 Acidimicrobiales bacterium | reverse complement strand
GGTCAACCCCGAGAGGTCGGTGCGGGCCCCGCCCACGAGGCGCCAGCCCCCGCCGCGGCCCCGCCCCGGGGACACGGGCACCCCGGCCATGGTCAGCGCGTCGAGATCGCGGCGTGCGGTGCGCTCGGAGATCTCCAGCTCCCGCGCGACCTCCGCCGCGGTCACCTGCTCGCGTTGTTGGAGGAGGAGGAGGATGGCCACCAGTCGGTCTGCTCGCACGCACACGATGATTTCACAGAAACCGGTCACGACATGTCCGGTTTGGCTCGGCATGGTGGCGACATGACTTCATCAACCTTCACCACCACCCACAACGGCATCGATCCGCGCCCGATCCTCGAACGGGCGATCGCAGCGGGCGCCGCCGTCGTCGCCGCGGTCCGGCCCGATCAGCTCACCGCACCGACGCCCTGCGGGGAGATGGACGTCCGCACCATGCTCGGACACCTCATCGGCGTGCTCGACCGGATCGGCGCGCTCGGGCGAGGCGAAGACCCCTTCGCCGTCACGGAATCCCTCGTCCCCGACGACGGCTGGTCCGATGCCTGGGCGGCGTCGTCAGGTCGCGTTGCCGACGCGTGGCGTGACGATGCTGTGCTCGAGCAGCACATGGCGTTGCCGTGGGTCCAGGGCACCGGCGCCGACGTCCTCGCGTCGTACTTCTCGGAGTTGACGGTCCACACGTGGGACCTGGCGACTGCGACCGGCCAGGATCCCGACTGGGACGACGCCGTCGTGGCCGCCTCGCTCGCGGCGGGCGACTTCCTTCCCGCCGAGAACCGCCTCGCGCTCTTCGAGGAGGTCTCCACCGCGATGGGCCTCGACGAGGTTGCGGTCCCGTTCGCCGAGGCGATCGCCGTACCCGATGATGCGCCGGCGATCGACCGGCTCGTCGCGTGGAATGGCCGAGACCCCCGCCACTGAGGACGGGCGAAACTATTGCCAGTCAGGCAAGCAATTGATACGGTTTCGTCTGCGCCCGACGATTCGAGCGGGCGTCGTCCAGGGGGGGCCGACATGCACGACCAGAGATCGCGTCACGCTCGCCGTGTGGCGGCCTTCCTGGCCGTCGTCGCGCTCGTCGCCGCGGGCTGCGGTGACGACGCGGGCGACACCGACGAGAGCGGCGACTCGACGACGACCACTGGGGTCGTGGTCGACGAGCCGGTACCCGACGACGACGCCGGCACGGATGACCCGGGACCGGCGACACCCGACGAACCGGTCGCACTCACCGCCACCGACACCGGAGTGACCGAATCGGTCATCCGCCTCGGTGCGGTGTTCCCCGACACCAGCCTGCTCGGGCGAGACCCGGGCGATGTCGAGGCGAAGTTCCGGACGATCGCCGACGCGATCAACGAGACCGGTGGCATCAACGGCCGCACGATCGAGCTCACGTTCCGATCGGTCAACCCGATCGACGACGCCGCCTTCGACGCCACGTGTGTCGAGCTCACCGAGGACGTCGGCGTGTTCGCCGCGATCGGACTCTTCCCGCGTTCCAGCGCAGACTGCTACGCCCAACTCAACGACACGATCGTGATCTCCACCTTCGCCATCACTCCGGAGCAGATGGCGGGCTACACGGCCCCGGGCATCACGACCAACGCCCACCCGGCCCGCCTGGTCGAGCAACGCATCGCGGCCCTGGTCGAGGGCGGTGTGCTGGCCGACGGTATGGCCGTCGCCGTGGTCGGCGGTGCGGCGGGCGTTCCCCAACACGAGCAGTACATCGCCGCGCTGGAGTCAGCGGGGCTCGACGTCGTCGCCGACTCGATCGTGACCGGGGATGGTCAGGACCTCCTCGCTCTCACCCAGGAGATGTCGAGGTTCACGGAGGTGTGGAAGTCCAGCGGCGCGGAGGCGGTCGTGGCCAGCGCGGCGTTGCTCTCCCAGGCGCTGGTGATCGGCTACAACGAGGGCAACATCGAACTTCCGATCGTGCTGCCCGAAGGCACCGGTGTCGCTCCCTCGCTGCTCCAGGATCAGCAGGGCCTCGACCTCGCCCCGCTCGCCCTCGCGACTGCGCTCGTGGGCGGCGATGATCAGCCGACGAAGTACGAGACGGGCGCCGACGGCGTGCGGGAGTGCGTCGATGCCTTCGAGGCCGCGAGCGACGAGGACGTGGCGCTCGACGAGTCGCGCAACAACCTCGCCCCCACGATCGTCGCCTGTCAGGTGTTCGACGTCTTCGTGCAGGTTGCCGATGCAGTGGGTCCCGCGTTGACCACCGAGGCATTCGCGGCGGCCGTGGAAGCATTCGGCAGCATCGAGGTCACCGATCTGGCGGCCGCTTCGCTGGGGCCCGGCAAGAAGGACCTCGACGACACCGTCGGCGTCATCGCCGAGTTCGATGCCGATGCCGTGCAGTTCCAGCCGGTCGGCTGACGCGCCGGCCGGTCAGCGCGTCGCCTCGAGCCAGGGCAGTAGGGCGTCGTTGAACGCCTGGGGAACGTCTTCCTGGAGGAAGTGACCGCCGCCCTCGAGGATCACGTGGGGCTGTCCCTCGGCTCCCGGAATGCGTTCCACGATGGGC
>JBDQKM010000322.1:0-2548 GCA_040263275.1 Acidimicrobiales bacterium | reverse complement strand
GTACACGGGTCTCCTCCTAGGAGTTGGCGCCGGCGCGCACGAGGCGGCCGGGTCGGGCACCGGGGTCGGCGTCGTCGCGACGGGTGATGACCCCGTTCACGACGGTCGCCTTGTAGCCGGTGGCGAATTGGACGAACCGCTTCCCGCCGGCCGGGAGGTCTCGAGCGACCTCCGGCGGGCGGAGCGAGAGGTTCTCGAGATCGACCACGTTGAGGTCGGCCTTGGCCCCCACCTCGATCGTCCCCCGGTCGTGGAACCCGAAGAGCCGCGCGGTGTCGTGGGTCTGCTTCTTGACGATGAACTCCAGGGGGAGCTTCTCGCCCCGGCTGCGATCCCGGGCCCAATGGGTGAGGAGCCAAGTCGGCTGGGAGGCGTCGCAGATGACGCCGCAGTGGGCGCCTCCGTCGGAGAGTCCGATCACGCCGGCCGGGTGGGTCAGCATCTCTCGCAGCGCATCGCCGCTACCGTCCGCGTAGTTCAGGAACGGGAACAGCAGCAGCGCCCGCCCGTCCTCCTCCAGCAGCATGTCGTAGAGCAGGTCGTCGACCTCGCGACCCATCGCCTCGGCCATCGCCTTGACGGTGCGCTCCGGGCCCGGTTCGTAGTCGGGCGGGTCGCCGAGGACGTAGATGCGATGCATCGACCCGAGGATGAACTGGGAGAACGGATTGTCGGTCTCCGGCTGCTCGGAGAGGATCGCCGCCCGCCGTTCGGGGCGACGCAGTTCGGCCACCAGCTCGTCGAGCGGCAGATCGGCGACCTCGTCCCAGCTGGGGCGCTCTCGCCACGGGCTCAGCCCCTCGAGGCCGAGCAGGATGCCGTTGAGACGACCGGCGACCTGCGGGTGGATCGACGCACCTTCGGCGGCGGCATCGACCGAGCGGTCCATCAGCTCTTTCCACAGCCGCGGTTCGTCATTGATCTGGACGAGCACGAACGACACCGGCACCCCGGTCTCCTTCGAGATCTTCACCATCCAGTCGACTTCCTTGTGCGGCGCGACCGTGTCCTCGCCGGCCGATCCCATCGGCGCGAGCTCGAGCAGACCGTGTCCGGCGTCGGCGCACCCCCGTGCCAGCCCGTAGAGCTCGTCCTCAGCGGCGAACGTGCCGGGCACCGGCTCACCGTCCATGGCGGTGTGGGCCAGCGTCCTCGACGTCGACACACCGAGCGCGCCGGCCTCGACGGCATCGCGCACGATGCCGCGCATCTTCTGGATCTCTTCCTCGGTCGCCGGCTCGTTCTTCGCGCCGCGCTCACCCATCACGTAGGCACGAATGGCGCCGTGGGCGACCAGGCAGCCGACATCCATCCCCCAGCTGCGACGGTCGAGATCGTCGAGGTATTCGGGGAAGGTCTCCCACGCCCAGTCGATGCCCTCGCTCAGCGCGGCGCCGGGGATGTCCTCGACCCCCTCCATCAACTGGATCAGCCAGTCCTCGCTCCCGGGACGGACCGGGGCGAACCCGACCCCGCAGTTCCCGGTGACGATGGTGGTGACGCCGTGACTGGCGGACGGTTCGAGCACCTGGTCCCAGGTGACCTGGCCGTCGTAGTGGGTGTGGACGTCGACGAAACCGGGGGTGACGATGCACCCGCGGGCGTCGATCTCCTCGGCCGCGTCGCCCTCGAGGTCGACGCCGATGGCGACGACGCGTCCGTCGACCACGCCGACATCCGCGACATAGCGATCGGCACCGGTGCCGTCGACGACCGTGCCGCCGCGGATGAGGAGATCGAAAGAGGTCATGGAGGAGACACTAGAACGCGGTTCGGTTCGGTTCGAACCCGATCACCGGGGCATGATCTCCGTCGCGGGCACACTCTCGTCGAACGTGCCGTCGCAGCGGGTCGGGTCCCCGGTGTTGACGCCGAGCGCGAGCCAGGCCACGCCGGATCTTCACCATCTACGCCTCCTGAGGGAACACCCGCCAGCTCGACTCGGCGAGGCCCTCCACCAGAGCGGACAGGTCACGGTCGAGACGAGCAGCCGTCAGACGGTAGACGTCGAGACTCTCGCCCGCAGGGTCGGCCACCTGCTCGGCCGCCCGACCGATCGTCGTCCCCTGTCTCGTGGCCGCGATCTCGTCCACTGCGATCGACCCGGCCTCGGTCCGGCGCCGCTCGCGCACGAGGCGAACCAACTCCCCGGGGAGAAACACCCGAGGGCGCAGCTCGGGGGCGCGGGCCAGCACCGCGCCGGCGTGATCACGGGTCATGGCGAGGACGAGGTCGACGTCGAGGTGGTCCCGTTCGAGCTTGCGGCTGCGGTGGGCGGAGATGTCGATCTCGCGCTCAGCCATGGCCTCGATCGCCTTCGGGGTCGCGCCCCGCTCGCTCCAACCCAGCGTGCCGACCGAGGCCACGACCGCGTCGATCCCGACCCGCGCCAGACGGTCACGCAGAATGCCCTCGGCCATGGGCGATCGGCAGGTGTTGCCGGTGCAGACGGTGAGCACCCGCAACGTCTGGTTCGGCGCGCTCGGGGGGATCGACATCCGGCCCACGATGGCATGTTGCTACATTCCCGTGCGAGATCGCCCAGTCC
>JBDQKM010000321.1:0-2559 GCA_040263275.1 Acidimicrobiales bacterium | reverse complement strand
TGCCCGAGCCCTGGCCGATGTCGCCCGCGCCGTGGCGCCGTCGGTGGTGCTGATCCAGACCAACATCGGCCAGGGCTCGGGCATCGTCTGGGACGCCGACAACGGCTACATCGTCACCAACGACCATGTCACCGGCGATGCCACCTCCGTCGTGGTGCAGTTCGCCAACGGCAACCGGGTCTCCGGCACCGTCGTCGGCGGCGACTCGGCACGCGACATCGCCGTCGTGCAGATCGACCCGAGCGAAGAACCACTCGTCGCCGCCAGCTTCGCCCCCACGTCCTCCGTGGAAGTGGGCCAGCTGGCCGTGGCGATCGGAAGCCCGTTCGGGCTCGATCAATCGGTGACGGCGGGCATCGTCTCCGCCGTGAACCGCATCAACGAGTTCGGTGGTTCCGACCCGACCGACCCGGTCGACGTCGAGATGATCCAGACCGACGCGCCGATCAACCCCGGCAACTCGGGCGGCGCATTGGCCGATCGTGACGGACTCGTGATCGGGATGAACACCCAGATCCGCACGGCCGGCGTCAACTCCGGCAACGTCGGCGTCGGCTTCGCCGTGCCGTCCGACACGATCCTGTTGATCGCCGAGCGGATCGTGGCCGGGGAATCGCTCGAACTCGCGCACCTCGGGGTGAGTGGCGAGACGCCCGCCGATGGCACCGTCGGTGCCCTGGTGATCGCCGTGGTCGAGGATGCGCCCGCCGCCCGGGCGGGACTCCAGGCCGGCGATCTGATCGTGTCGCTCGACGGCGAGGTCGTTCGCTCGATGGTCGAACTCTCGGCCGAGGTCAAGCTGTTCAGGCCGGACGACGTCGTGAGCGTCGAGTTCGTCCGCGACGGTGAGCGCTTGCGTACCGCCGTCACCCTCGGCGCCAACTAGACGGCCAGGAGCGGCCCGGGCCGCAGGTAGGATCCACGGCGATGTTGTTCGCAGTGATCATCGCCATTGCCGCCGTCGTCCTCATCGGCGCGTCGGCCTTCGTTCTCCTCCGTGACCGCAACGACGGTCTGCTCATCGAGGACCGGTCTCCGACCGAGGTCGAATCCGCGCCCGCCGGCGACACGCTCGTCGAGGAGGCGCCGGTCACGGCGCCACCGCTGGTCGAGGACGCCCCTCGCCCGAGTTTCCGTGAGCGGCTCGCCACGGCCCGATCGGCGCTCGGCGGATATCTCGGATCGGTCTTCACCAGCGGCAAGATCAGTGGCAACACGTGGGACGAGCTCGAGGAGGCGCTGATCCGGGCCGATGTGGGTGTTGCCACCTCGACCTCGATCATCGACGCCGTCCGCGAGAAGGTTGCGGCCGGCGAGATCGAGGACACGGCAGAACTGCCCGCTCTGGTCAAGGCCGAAATCGTCGAGCGTCTCTCGGGTTTCGACCGTTCGCTGTCGACCGATGTCGTGGCGGCCGGCGGCGAACCCGGCCCGGCCGTGTGGTTGTTCGTCGGCGTCAACGGAGTCGGCAAGACCACCACCATCGGCAAGCTCGCCTCCCGTGAGGCCGCCGACGGCCGCAGCCTGGTGCTGGCGGCGGGCGACACCTTCCGCGCTGCCGCCGCGCAGCAGTTGACGATGTGGGCCGAGCGCAGCGAGGTCGACATCGTGCGGGGCGCCGAGGGCGCCGACCCCAGCAGCGTGGTGTTCGACGCGGTGGAGCGGGCCAACGCCCGCGGCGCCGAGATCGTGATGGCCGACACCGCCGGACGACTCCAGAACAAGACGAACCTGATGGAGGAGCTGAGCAAGGTCCGCCGCGTCGCCGAGAAGGGCGCCGGCACGGTCACCGAAACCCTGCTCGTCATCGATGCGACCACCGGGCAGAACGGCATGTCACAGGCCGCCTCCTTCACCGAGGCCGTCGACGTCACGGGTGTGGTGCTCACCAAGCTCGACGGCTCGGCCAAGGGCGGCATCGTGATCGCCATCCACTCCGAGCTCGGAGTGCCGGTGAAGCTGGTCGGTCTGGGCGAGGGCATCAACGACCTCGTCGACTTCGACGCCACCGAGTTCGTCGACGCCCTGTTCGACTAGCACCCGCGTGGCCGGCAGGCCCCGGGTCAGCCCAGTCGAACGCCGCAGGTGGCCAGCTCGAGTTCGAGTTCGTCGATCGCGGCGTCGAGTGTTGCGTCCTTGTTCTCGCGGGCGGCGGCGAAGCTGGTGGGCCAGTCGAAGTCGGCGCGTTGCTGGCCGGCTACGAGGGTGAAATCGGCGAGCGCGGCGATGTCGCGCCAGAGGTCGAACGGTGCGATCGTCTCCACGTCGAAGAAGACCGCGCGGAGGTCGTCGAGCTGGTCCTCGGTCACGTCGGCGGCCGTGCCCCGGAGGATCTCGCCGGCGCCCTCGAGTTGCCCCGCCTCCCCGCACCAGCGCGCCTGGTCGAATTCCGTCGAGCCCGAGTCCTCGCGACTGACGACATAGGCCGCGACCCCGAACCCGACGATCAGCACGACGAGAATCAGCATCTGGCGAGGAGTGAGGTTCATCGCCGAAACGCTACCGGCGGACCGATCGTCACCCGGGGTCGGCCCGCCGGTATCGTGATCCGACCATGTT
>JBDQKM010000320.1:0-2565 GCA_040263275.1 Acidimicrobiales bacterium | reverse complement strand
CGATCGTCGGGCAGGACGGCGGCGAGCGGGGCGATCGCGGCGTAGGTGGAGCGGCCGTAGTAGTCGTCGGCGTTGCACACGAGGAACGGTCCGGGCACCTCCGGCGCCGCGGTGAGCACGGCATGGCCGGTGCCCCACGGCTTTTCGCGGGCGGGGCCGTGTTCGTCCTGACGCACGTAGACGACGTCGATGTCGCCATGACGCCGTTCGACATGGCGGCGCACGTCGTCCTCGATGTCGGTGCGCACGTTCAGGACCACCCGGCCGACACCGGCATCGACGGCGTCGATGATCGAGAAGTCGAGGAATGCTTCGCCGTCGGGGCCGACTTCGGCGAGCTGCTTCGTGCCACCGAACCGCGAGCCGAGACCGGCCGCCATGACGACGAGGGTGAGCGAGGAGGGGTCAGACACGGCGCCAAGAGTAGGAGCCGACCCGGCTACATCACGGGATTGCCGTACATCTCCCCGAGCGGATCGTTGATCAACTCGATGCGGGCGCCGTCGGGGTCACGGAAGTACATCGACGTCTCCACGATGTGGAGCTCGACACCCGCTGCCTCGAGGGCGGCCTTCTGGCGGGTCCACGACTCGGGCGGGACCGAGATGGCGAGATGGTGGAGCCCACCGAGCACCTCGGCGTAGTCCTCGAGCCCGAGCTTCGGGAAGTCGAAGAAGGCCAGGGCGTTGCCGTTGCCGATGTCGAAGAAGAAGTGGGTCGAGCCCTGGTAGTCGCGGTTCTCGAACAACTCGGTGAGCGGGAAGCCCAGGAGGCCCTGGTAGAACTCGATCGTCTGCTCGACATCGGTGCAGAGAAGAGCGACGTGGTGCACGCCACGAGCCGTCGACGGCGGACGATCGGAGCGAGGCGCAAGGTGGGCGGCTCGCATCCGGTCCCACTCGCCGGTGCGGTCGTCCGTAGGGGAATCGGTGGTGTCCGTCATGTCCCTCTCAACGTACCCGCCCGCGCGTTATTCCTCCCCAGGCCGGGCGATCGACACGCCGGCGGCGGAGGCGAACAGGCGAACCAGTCCGACCAGCTGCTCCTCACCCAGCAGGCATCCGTCGAAGCGGTGACAGGAACGCAGATCGAGCTCGACCGCGTCGCGGAGGTCGACGGCGCTGAACCGGGCCTTGTCGAGCTCCACCGCTCGCAGACTCGTGCCTGGCATCGACACGTTGCTGAACGAGGTTTCGTAGGCGTCGACGTCGTCGAACGTGCAGTCGCGGAACTCGACACGTTGGAGTTCGGCCATGCGCAGGACGCTGAACTTCACGAGTGTGCGATCGACGAGCACATCTCGCCACACCCCACCGCTGAAGTCGACCCCGGAGAGCTTGCAGCCCTCGAATCGAGTGTTGGTGAGCTTGGTGAAACGCAGGGCGGTGAGGTCGCAATCGACGAACGTCGATGCAGTGACGTCGAGTTCCACACCGGGCTGGGCCCGGAAGGTCACCCCGCGAAAGACGGAACCGCGGATCTCGACCTGTTCGCACGGCCCGAGATCGACCCCGCCGCGAAGCGAGGCCTCGAGGATCGAACCCCAGCGGTCCTCGAGATCGACCACGCCGTCGGCATTCGGTTCGGCCAGGGGGCCGACGGCGCGAGGCGGCGAGGCGAAGGGTTCGGTCACCTCGATCCACGACATGGGCGCAGACTAGGGGTCAGCCGTGCGGTTCGAAGACGACCTTGATCGCTCCCGACGCGCGATCGCGGGCCGCGGCGAACGCGTCGCCCGCTCCGTCGAGGGGGAAGCGGTGGGTGATCATCGTGTCTCCCAGATGAGGGAGCTCCGCCAGGAGGGCCGCGGCGCCGTCGATCTCGCGGCCGCTCGGCGTGCGGCCGTACATCATCGCCGGAATGAGTTCGGCCTCCTGCATGAGCAGACCGACGTCGATCTCGACCGGGTCCCAGAACGAACCGACCATGCAGATGCGACCGGCCCGGGTGACCCGACGCACCGATTCCTTGATCGAGTTGGTGTTGCCCACGGCGTCGAACACGACGTCGAACCCGGCCGCCTCACCACTCGTGTCGTCGATGACCGCGGCACCCAGGCGCTCCGCCGCGACCCGCTGGTGCTCGTGGCGGGCGGCGATCGAGACCGCAAACCCGGCCCGTCGCAACGCGGCAACGAGGGCGAGACCGATGGGACCGGCACCGATCACCGCGACCGTGTCGCCGCCGACGAGGCGGGCGCGGTTCAGCCCGTGCACCGCCACTGCGAGGTTCTCGACCAACGAGGCGTGGCCGACGTCGACGCCGCCGGCGAGCGGCACCAACGCATCCGTCGGCACGCTCATGTACTGGGCCATGCCGCCGTCGGCCATGATGCCCATCACTTCGGCGCCGTTCTCGCACGCGTGACGATCGCCGTCTGCGCAGGTCGCGCAGTGACCGCACGAGCGAAACGGCTCGATGGCCACGGCCCGGCCGTCGTCGAGGTGCCCGGAGATCTCGTGGCCGAGCACGCGGCCTTCGGCCCAACCGGCGTCGAGCAGGTGGAGGTCGGAACCGCAGATACCGACCGCGGCGACCTTCACCCGCACGTCGCCGTCGCGCAGG
>JBDQKM010000319.1:0-2588 GCA_040263275.1 Acidimicrobiales bacterium | reverse complement strand
GCCGAGCAAACCCCCCTCCCCCCACCCATCGAGCCGGGCCACGGCGCGGCGTCGCCGTCACCGCACGACGAATTGGTCGCCGCGCTCGCCGGTCTCCGGACCGCCCTCGACACGATCGCCGGGTCGCGATCGCTGGCCGAGGTCGTGGAGGACGCGCGCGGCGTGGGTGAGGTGCTCGGTTCGGCCGCTCGCATGTTCCGGCCCCGTCCGGCGGCCGGCGTGCCCTCCGCCCGTTCCGACGATCTCGAGGCCCGGTTCTTCTCGGTGCCCCTCGACGATCTCAGGGCCGCCGGTCGGCGTGTCGACGGCACCATCAACGACGCGTTCGTCAGCGCCGTCGCCATCGGCATCGGTCTGCACTTCGACAGCGGGTCGTCGGCACCGCTGCGGGTCTCGGTTCCGCTCAACACCCGAGAGGGCGACGCGGTGGGCGGCAACCACTGGGCCCCCGGTCGCATCGACGTCGACCTTCGCCTCGCCGACGACTCCGGGGCGCTCATGTCCGACGTTCGCTGCGCCATGCGACGGACCCGGGCCGAGCCGGGCCACCTCCTCATGGGCCCGATCGCCTCGGGCCTGCGGCGACTCCCGGCGCCGGTCACCGCGGCGGCCTTCGCCTCGTTCAGCGCGGCGTTCGACGTCGCCGCCTCCAATGTCCCCGGGAGCCCGGTGCCGCTGCACCTGTGTGGACGGCCGGTGGAGGCGATGATCCCGTTCGGGCCGCTCAGCGGGTGCGCCGTCAACGTCACCCTGCTCAGCCACGTCGGCACCGCACACATCGGGGTGGTCTCGGACCCTGCGGCGGTGTCCGACGCCGACCTGCTGCTCCGCGATCTCCGGTGTGGGTTCGACCGCGTGGTCGGGAGCACCCGATGACGCGCACGACCGAGACGCTCATCGTGGGCGCCGGACCGGCGGGCACCGCCGCCGCGACGATCCTGGCCCGGGCCGGCCGCGACGTGCTCGTGGTCGACAAGGCCACGTTCCCGCGCGACAAGTGTTGCGGCGACGGCCTGACCGCGCTCGCCCTCCGTGAGCTCGAGCACCTCGATCTCGCCCCCGCCACCGTGTCGTCGTGGCGAGTGGTCGACGACGTCATCATCCGGTCACCGTCGGGCAAGGAGCGTCGCTACTCCCTCCCCGACGGCCCCGGCTATCACGCCGCCGTCGCTCGACGTCTCGACCTCGATGCCGCACTCGTCGACCTGGCGAAAGCGGCGGGAGCTCGGGTCGAGGAGGGCGTGTCGTTCACGCGGGCGACACCCACCGAGGCCGGGATCACCGTCGAACTCGACGGCCTCGGCACGGTCGAGGCCGAGCACCTCATCGCCGCGGACGGCATGTGGTCGCCCGTCCGAAAGTCGCTCGGCCTGACGGTCGAGGGATACCGGGGCGAGTGGCATGCCTTCCGTCAGTACTTCGAGAACGTCAGTCCCCGTGCCGGCAACGAGCTCATCGTCTGGTTCGAGAAGGACCTCTTGCCGGGATACGCGTGGTCGTTCCCCCTCGCCGACGGCCGCGCCAACATCGGCTTCGGCATCCAGCGGGGCGGGAGCAACCAGGTCGGCGACATGAAGGGGCTCTGGCTCGACCTCCTCGACCGTCCTCACATCCGCGACGTCCTCGGTCCCGACGCCCGGCCCGAGGATCCGCACAAGGCGTGGCCCATTCCGGCCCGGGTGGGCAGGGTTCCGCTCGCCGGACCGCACACGATGTTCGTGGGCGATGCCGCCGCGGTGACCGACCCGATGACCGGCGAGGGCATCGGTCAGGCACTGGTCACCGGCCGTCTCGCGGCCGAAGCGATCCTGGGTGAAGGCGACGCCGCGGCAACGTACGAACGGGAGACCCGACGCGAACTGGTGGCCGATGACCGGATGGCACGACTGCTGATCCCGCTGCTCGGCCGGCCGCTGATCGCCCGTGGCGCCCTGAAACTGACCGGCGCGACGCCCTGGACGCGACGCAACTTCGCCCGCTGGATGTTCGAGGACTACCCGAGGGCGATGGTCGCCACCCCGCGGCGCTGGCACCGGAAGATGTTCACCGGCCCCGGCGCCTACGATCGGTCGCCCGATGCCTGAGTTCTCGCCTGCGGTCGACCGAATCGACGACCTCGTCGACGAATGGTGGGAACGACTGCGGGGCAACCCCGCACTCGACCGGGTGTACTACACGGCCTCGGAGGTCGCCGACTTCTCGCTCGTCTGGCACGCCCTCGGCGTGGTGCAGGCGATCATCGAGGACGACCCGAAGGTCGCCATCGGCCTCAGCGCGGCGCTCGGCGTCGAGTCGGCGCTGGTCAACGGGCCGGTGAAGTCGTTCTTCAAACGGAGCCGACCGGTCCAGGAGGCGGCTCGCCCGCACAACCTCCGGCAACCGCGGACGAGCAGCTTCCCCAGCGGCCATGCGTCGGCAGCGATGGTCGCCGCCGCGTTGCTGTCACGCCACGCCGGAGGGCCGGCCTGGTACGGCCTCGCCGCGATCGTGGCGACCAGCCGGGTCCACGTGCGCATCCATCACGCCTCCGACGTCGTCGGCGGCGCGCTCGTCGGGGCCGCGCTCGGCGCGGTGGCTCGACGGGTGTT
>JBDQKM010000318.1:0-2596 GCA_040263275.1 Acidimicrobiales bacterium | reverse complement strand
GAGGACGGTGTTGTCGAGCCGACGCAACGGGTGGTCGGCCGGCAGCGGCTCGGTGTGGAACACATCGAGCGCGGCGCCGGCGATGCGTCGCTCCTCGAGCGCCTCGACCAGGGCCGATTCGTCCACCAGCGGGCCACGGGAACTGTTGACCAGCACCGCGCTCGGCTTCATCAACCCGATCTCGTGCGCACCGACCAGGCCGCGGGTGCGCTCCGACAGCACCATGTGGACCGTCACCACGTCCGCCCGGGCGAAGAGCTCGTCGCGGGTGACCGCCTCGACTCCCAACTCCTCGGCCCGGGCCGGGTCGAGGTTCGGACTCCAGGCGATCACGTCCATGTCGAACGCCTGCGCAACGCGGGCCACCGCCGACCCGAGGCGACCGAGACCGACCACGCCGAGCACCCGCCCGGCCAGCTCGGTGCCCATCGTGTGCTGCCAGCCACCCTCTCGGATCGCACGATCCGACGCGGGTATGTGACGCACCAGTGCCAGGATCAGCGCCCACGTGTGCTCAGCAGTCGTCGACAGATACCCGCCCGTCCCCCGGACCTCCACGCCACGTCGATCGGCGGCGGCGACGTCGATCACCGCGTTGGACGGCCCCGTGGTGACCACGAGACGCAGCGTCGGGACCGCGGCGAAGAACTCCTCGGTCAGCGCGGTGCGTTCGCGCATGGCGACGACCACGTCCGCGTCGCCCACCGCCTCGACGAGTTCGGGCCCACCGGGAATGTGGCGGTCGATGGTGACGAGATCCACCGCCATCGGAATCGTCGCCCAGTCGCCCAACACCTCGGCGACCCGCTGGTAGTCGTCGAGCACGACGATCCGGAGTCGATCGCTGTCTCCCATCGCTGCGCTCCCCTCGATGGCCGGCTGGGCCTGCTCGCCGATGGTAGATCCATCACCATGAAGTCCGCAGAACGAACAGGGAGTCGTCATGTCCACTGACCTCGAAACCCGAATCGACCGTCTCGAGTCACTCGACGCGATCCGCCAACTGGTCGCGAAGTACGCGCTGTCGCTCGACATGCGCGATCTCGACGCCCACGTCAACCTGTTCGCCCCCGACATCCGCGTGAGCCGGGACCGGACGGGCCGCGCCCATCTCAAGCGGTGGCTCGACGACACCCTGCGCCTGCAGTTCACCGGCACCGCCCATCACGTCGGCAACCACGTCATCGAGTTCGACGACGTCGACCACGCCCACGGTGTCGTGTACTCCAAGAACGAACACGAGACGGGCGACGAGTGGATCATCATGCAGATGCTCTACTGGGACGACTACGAACGGATCGACGGACGATGGCTCTTCCGCCGTCGCCTCCCCTGCTACTGGTACGCCACCGACCTGAACCGTCCCCCGATCGGTGACGACAAGATGCGCTGGCCCGACCGCGAACCCTACGAGGGGGCCTTCCACGACCTGTTCCCGTCCTGGGAGGAGTTCTGGGCACACCCGCCCGGCGACGAGGAACCCGAGGTGGCGGCACCGGCCCCGATCGACGAGTTCCTCTCCCGCATGCGCCGGGGCACGCCCGACCCTCGCATCCGCGTGCGCTGACCAGCCTCAGCGCACGTTCGGGAACTCGTGCCGACGCAAGGGGTCGTGGACCCCGAGCGTCACCCAGATTCCGCCGGCCTCGTCGGGGCCGAGATCGAGGACGCGTTCGAGCGCCTCGGCGATGAAGTCCGGTGGCGCCAGTGCCGCTTTCGAGCGAGGAACGTCGGGCGGGATGAGCGGCGTGTCGGTGCCGGCCGGACAGACCGCCCCGATCCGCACACCCCGCGTGGAGAGCGACGGGGCGAGACCCCTGACCAGAGCGATGACCCCCGCCTTCGTCATCGAATACGCCGGATCACCGCGCTGGGGATCGAGCCCGGACATCGAGGCGGTCACGACGATCGCACCGCCATGGCGGGCGAGCTCGTCGACCGTGGCCAGCACGCCGTACGCCACGCCGTCGAGGTTGACCCCGCGCACGATGTCGTAGCGCTCGCTCATCCACTCGAGCGGGTCACCGGTGGCGATGCCGACATTTCTCGGTCGCGACATCACCCCGGCATTGAGCACAACCCGGTCGAGGCGGCCGAGATCGGTGACGATCTCACCGACCGCGTCGTCCCATTCTCGCCGGGACGCGACGTCGAAACACTGAGCTCGGCCGCCGACGTCGGACGCGACCTCTTCGGCCGCAGCGCGGTCGATATCGGCCACGACGACCGTCGCGCCCCGGCGGGCGAGACGGGACACCACGGCCCGACCGATGCCACCGGCCCCTCCGGTGACGAGCGCGACCACGCCGCGAAGATCATCAGAACTCACTGGGAGACTCCAGTCCGAGACGGATCGCCGGGTGCGCTCAGGGTTCGGATCCGCTGACGGCAGGGCGATCCTCGTCGCTTCCCCACTGCGACCACGAACCGGGGTAGAGACGGGCATCGGGAAGTCCGGCCACGCGGCGTCCGAGCAGGTCGGCACACGCGGTCACACCGCTGCCGCAATAGGCGATCACGTCTTCCCCGTCGGCTCCCGCTTCTTCGTAGAGGGCGCGAAGGCGGCGGGGCGAGTGCCAGCGGCCGTCCTCCAGAT
>JBDQKM010000317.1:0-2605 GCA_040263275.1 Acidimicrobiales bacterium | reverse complement strand
GGCCGGGTCGGGCGCCGACCCCGACCGGGCGCGTGCCGACGGGTTGACCGCGATACCGCACACCGGCGACATCCGGGCCGTGACGGTGCCGGGTGCCGTCGACGGCTGGCTGGCGTTGCATCGGCGCTTCGGTCGGCTCGGCCTCGACGCGGTCTTCGCGAGCGCGATCGATCTCGCCGAACACGGGTTCCCGGTGGCGCCGTTGCTCGCCTTCCTGGCGCCGAACGTCGCCGCGGTGACCCACAACGAGCTCCCGGTCGCGCCCGACGTCGGCCAGCTCGTCACCCGGCCGGGGTCGGCTCGCGCCCTTCGGGCCATCGCCGCTCGAGGCCGAGCCGGCTTCTACGGCGGCGAGTTCGGCGAGGGACTCCTCGCCGCGGGGCCCGATGAGTTCGCGCCGAGCGACCTCGACCAGGATCAGGCCCGCTGGGTCGAGCCGCTCTCCGTCGATGCCTTCGGACACCGGATCTGGTCGCCTCCGCCCACGAGCCAGGGGTATCTGACACTTCTCGGCGCGGCGATCGCCGATGGTCTCGACGGCGGACGGGATGCCGCCGGCACGCACCTGCTGATCGAGGCGGCCGCCCAGGCCGCGCACGACCGACCTCGCGAGCTGTTCGAGGGTGCCGACCCCGCTCGGCTCCTCGCCGCCGAGCGGATCGCCGAACGGCGGGCCGCCATCGATCCCGACCGGGCCGGCCACGTCGCCGTGCCGGAGTGGCACGGCGACACGACCTATCTCTGCGCGATCGACGGCGATGGCATGGGCGTGTCGCTCATCAACTCCAACGCCAGCGGCTTCGGAGCCCACCTGATCGCCGGGTCGAGCGGGATCTTCCTGCACGACCGCGGCCTCGGCTTCTCCCTCGAGTCCGGCCATCCCGCCGAATACGGGCCCGGTCGTCGGCCACCTCACACGCTCTCGCCCGCGCTGGTGACCCGCCCCGACGGCCGCCTCCGCACTGTGCTGGGTTCGATGGGTGGCGACACGCAACCCCAGTACGTGCTGCAGATGCTCGCGGCCTCGCTCCGGCACGGCCGCGACGCGGGGCGCGTGCTCGGGCAGGCCCGTTGGAAGATCGCGGCGGACGACGACGGCGGCGGGTTCGACACCTGGCGACCGGGCCACGGCCGTGAGGTGCGGGTGGAGGAACACATGCACGCCGAGATCGTCGACGGTCTGGCCGCCCGAGGCCACCAGGTCCGGGTGGCGCACTCGAGCGACTTCGGCCATGCCCATCTCATCGAGGTGACCGAGCACGGATCGCTGGCCGGCGCCGCCGATCCGCGGGCGCTGACGGGCGCGGCGGGCGGCTACTGATCCCGGTCGCGCGTTGCCCGACCTCGAGGAGGTCGAGTCGCCGGCGCCGGGCCGCGTCGGACAGCGCGTACTTCAGCATCCAGTCGTTGACCGTCACCTCGTCGAGCAACGGCAGGCCGAACGCGAAGAGTGCGCTGATGACCTGCGAGATCCCCTCGCTCGGTGTCGCGTGAGACGGTCCGTCGGCCCGTCTTCGGTGACCGACGACGCCGCCGGTATGGTGCTGACGGTTCGTCAGATCTCAGGAGTTTCATGCGCGGCATCATCGCCAGCGGGGCCTACATCCCTCACCGTCGACTCGATCGAGCCGAGATCACCGGCTTCTTCGGCAAGGGCGGAGGACGGGGGACCCGAGCCGTCGCCGGGTTCGACGAAGACACCACCACGATGGGAGCCGAGGCCGCGCGCAACGCGCTACGCGACGCCGGCGACGTGACCGTCGACAGCTTGTGGTTCTCGACCTCCACGCCTGCGTACCTCGAGAAGACCAACGCCGCGGCCATCCACGCGGCCCTGCGTCTGGCGCCTTCGGTGGGTGCGCTCGACATGGGCGGCGCTCTGCGTTCTGGCATCGGCACGCTGCGCACGGCCCTTCAGGGGACCGGCACCACGCTCGTGGTCAGCGCCGACATCCGTGACGGCATGGCCACCTCGGCCGACGAGGCGGGCGGCGGCGACGGTGCGGCGGCGCTCGTCGTGGGCGACGAGCAGGCCGGACCCGTGATCGCCGAGTACGTGGGGGCCGGCATCGCCACCGACGAGTTCCTCGAGCGTTGGCGGGTGCCCGGCGCGGAGCGCTCCCGGGTCTGGGAGGAGCGCTTCGGTGAGGTCACCTACGCACCCCTCATGGCCGCGGCCTTCCAGGCCGCGCTCGCCGACGCGGGCATCGAGGCCGGCGACATCGACCACCTCGCCGTCGCCGGCATGCACGCCCGGGCGATCAAGCGCGGCGGCAAGGCCTTCGGCGCAGCCACCGAGAATCTGGTCGACGACCTGAGCGGGGCGGTCGGCAACACCGGAACCGCCCATCCGGCGCTGCTGCTCACGTCCACGCTCGAGCAGGCGGAACCCGGCCAGCTGATCGCCGTCGTGATGCTGGCCGACGGGGTCGAGGTGCTCGTGCTTCGAGCCACCGACGCGATTTCCGACTTCCGCCCGTCGGCCCCGGTCGCGGCGCAGGCCGCGGCCGGCGCGCCGATCAGCTACGGCAAGTTCCTCTCGTGGCGGGGCATGGTGGCGGTCGAACCGCCCAACCGTCCGGCCCCCAACCGCATCTCCGCGAGT
>JBDQKM010000316.1:0-2608 GCA_040263275.1 Acidimicrobiales bacterium | reverse complement strand
GGCCAGTCGGGCGATCGTGTGGCCGAACATCGGCGGCTGGGTGATCGACGACGCGCCGACTCGGCCCCAGAGCTCCACCGGCCGTTCGGGGTCGAGCTGATAGCCCATGTGGGCCACGAATCCGGACTCGTCGATCGTCGAGAGGGCCGCGGCGAGTTCGGCCCGGGCCCGGTCCGGTTCGTCCAGTTCGGCCCACACCAGCGAGTGGAAGCAGCTGTCCCAGAGCCACAGCCACGGGTAGACGTCGGTGTTGGGCGCGGTGTATCCCTCGCCGGCCACCCACGCGGCCTCGAGGGCCTCGCGAACGGAACGGCGCAGATTCGGGGTGCGGTCCGGCGGATCTCCCGGCAAGGTGTCGTACATGGGCACTGCTGCGTTCGTCTCGTTCCGACTCGGGGTCAACGACGGCGTCTCGGTCGTGGCCCGCAACTGGCAACGGGCGTTCGAGCAGCTGGGCTACGCGGTCCACACCGTTGCCGGCGACGGACCGGTCGACCGGACCGTACCGGGCCTCGCGATCGACGCCACGGATCCACCGACCGCTGTCGACGTGGCCGACGCGATCGGCGACGTCGACGTGGTGGTCGTCGAGAACCTGTGCACCATCCCGCTGAATCTCCCGGCCGCCCGCGTGGTCGCCGGGGTCCTGGCCGGCCGCCCGGCCGTCATGCACCACCACGACCCGCCGTGGCAACGCGAGAAGTGGGCGCACGTGACCGAGCTCCCGCCCCGCGATCCGGCCTGGCGTCATGTCACCATCAACGAGCTGACCCGTCGAGAGATGGCCGACCGGGGCTACGACGCGCGGTGCATCTACAACGGGTTCCCGGTGGCCACCGGCGGCGCCGACCGTACCGGTGTGCGCAGCCGACTCGGGGTCGACGACGACACCCTGCTGCTCGCCCATCCCGTGCGGGCGATCCCGCGCAAGGACATCCCCACCGCGGTCCGGCTGGCCGAACAGCTCGGCGGGACCTACTGGCTGTGGGGTCCGGCCGAGGACGGCTACGACGACGAGCTGGCCCGAATCCTCGGATCGGCCACGTGCCCGGTCGTCAGAGGCACCAGCGGGGAGTCGGCGGTCGATCTCTACGGGGCCTGCGACGCCGTGCTCTTCCCGAGCACGTGGGAAGGGTTCGGCAACCCTCCGGTCGAGGCCGCCATTCACCGCGTGCCGTGTGCGGTCGGCCCGTACCCGGTCGCCGAGGAGCTGCGGGCCATGGGCCTCGAGTGGTATCCGTCGGACGACCCGGAACCCCTACGCCAGGCGATCGCCCATCCCGATGAGGATCGCCTCGAACGCAACCGCCGGATCGCGGTCGAGCGCCTGTCGCTCGACGCGATGCGAGACGAGATCGCCGCGTTGCTCGCCGAACCCGGCTTCCTCGACCCGGGCCGGGGCTCAACCCCCGTACAGTGATCGCGTGGCCACCGAATCCGACCCGATCCTCGTGCAGCGGGCCAAGGTCCAACGGCTGGTGAACCTCGGACAGCGACTCGGCTATCTGCTGTACGGCGTGGCCATCGTGGTGTTCCTGGTGGGTCTGCTCACCGATTTCAACAGCACCGTCGCCACGATCGTGACCTTCGGTGTGGTGGCGGGATCGGTGGTCCTGGCGCCCTCGATCCTGGGCGCCTACATGGTGAAAGCGGCGGTCCGGGACGATCTCGAACACGGCAGGGACATCGGCTGACTCCGACGATTCTCGATATGGTGCCGCCGTGACCCTCCGTCTTCCTGCGGCCGAGCGACGAGTGCAGCTCCTCCACGCCGCCCGCTCCGTGTTCGCGGTCGAAGGGTTCCAGAACGCCACGATGGAGACGGTCGCCAGCGAGGCCGGGATCACCAAGCCGGTGCTGTACCAGCACTTCTCCTCCAAGCGGGAGCTCTTCCTCGAGCTCCTGCGCGACGTGGGCGATCGCCTGGCGCTCACGGTCGGCGAAGCGGCCACGGCCGCGCCCAGCGGACGCGGGAAGGTGGTCGACGGGTTCGCCGCCTACTTCCGTTTCGTGGCCGAGCACCCCGACGACTTCCGCCTGCTGTTCGGCGAAGGCGTCCGCACCGACGTCGAGTTCGCCAGAGCCGTCGCCGACGTCGAGAGTCAGCTGGCCCGATTCATCGCCGCGCTCATCGACATCGAGGACCTCCGCGAGGCCGACCGGCTGGTCCTCGCCCACGGGATCCTCGGCATGGCCGAGGCGACCGGGCGCCACTGGATCGCGGCCGGCCAACAGGGCGACGTCGACGAGTTGGCCGCCCGCGTGGCCGACCTGGCCTGGTTCGGGCTCCGGGGCCGGCGGCCCTGACCGAGCCGCATCACGCGGTGATGCGACCGCCGTGTTCGGGCGCCGGGGTGATGTCGATCGGACGCTCCGGAATCTCGCCACCCACGAGCGCGGGCAGGAACTCCCGGAGCCGGTAGGGCACCGTGGGCTCGTCGTTGGCGAGCAGGTCGTCGAGCGTCCACCATTGCGCACCCTGGAACGCAGCCGCTTCGAGTGCTTCCAGGCCACGAGGGTCGTACTCACCACCGTCGCACCAGGCGACATGGATGAAGTCGTCGGACTCGAAGTGGTATCCAGCGAAGGTGTATTCCGTCTGCTGCGT
>JBDQKM010000315.1:0-2610 GCA_040263275.1 Acidimicrobiales bacterium | reverse complement strand
GTACGCCACCGTGAGGAAGAAGGCGATGCCGGCGAGGAGCGCCGATTGGATTCTCGGGATCCGCAGGAGCGGCAGCGTCGGCCGCCTGACGGCGTTCGACATCACCGGGTTCGTGCTCGGGCCGGCCCTCGCCGCGGTGATGGTCGAGATCGGGGGAATCCGGCTGCCGTTCATCGTGCTCGTCGCGGCCAACCTCTTGCTCCTGGCGTGGGTCGGCCCGAGCACGAACCCGGTGATGTCGAACGCCGTCAGGCGGCCGAGGGTCGTACCGACCGCGTCGGGATCGCGGGTGATCAGGAGCCGGCGCATGGCCGGGGCCACGGCCCCGGTGCTGAGGCCGAACACCACACGCGACGCCACGAACATCCAGAGCTCGTCCGCCACGATCATCCCGGCCATCCCGATCGCGGCCAGACCCACGCCGAAGCGGATCATCTGTGGCGTGCGACCCCGGTCGGCGAGCGGAGCGAGGCCGACCTGGGCCACGAATCCGGCGAAGAACCCGGCCGAGGCGATCAACCCGAGCTCGCTCTCGCTGAATCCGAACTCGTTGCGAAACTCGGCCAGCAGGGTGAACACGGAGCCGTAGCCCATCGTGAGCACCGCGGTGACGGCGTAGTACGGGATGTTGGGGTCAGCGCGAAGCGAGACCGAGCCTGGGGTCACGGCACGACAGTAACGGTGAGCTCCGGATCGAGCCGACCAACGACGTGGTCAGGGTTCATCGGGCCGCGTCGGCAAGCCCAGCAGCGACGCGCCCCAGGTCGTCGGCGAGCGAGGTCAGCTGGGCACGCACGTCGAGGAGGGTCTGCTGGAGTTCACGCAATTCCGGCGGATCGTCGTCGGCGGGACTGACACCGTGGCCCATGACCAGCCAACTGAGGCTGACACCGAGCAGGCCGGCCACCCGTTCGAGGACATTGCTCCGGGTCGCGAGGCGCCCCTCTTCCCATCCGGCGACCGTGGCGTCGGTGACGCCGAGATGGGCACCGAGCTCGGCCTGCGACGTCCCGGCCAGCCGGCGCGCTTCAGCGATCCGGGCTCCGATGTCGAGAAGCGAGTCGTCGATGTCACCCGCCGTCCCCTCGTCGCGGGCGGCCAGATAGTCGCCGAGGTCGGATGGTTGATCGAGCTCGTTGCTCATGGGTTCCTTTCGAAGCGCCGATCGACCATACCGGCGCGTCCCGAGCGCGGAGACCCCGGCCGCCTCGGATCCCGCGATCTCCCGACCGCGCCGACCGTCTTCGCGCGTGCAGGCAGGCAGGCACCGAAGTCACGCTGGCCCCGTTTTGAAATGCCGGGCGGCTCATGATCGAAGTGGAACAGTTCCCAATTCTCCCCGCACGCGTGCGGCCATCGGGGATCTGAACCGGCGCAGCGGGATCAGGACTTCACGAAGCGATAGTCGTAGCCGAAGGTCTCGAAGCCGCTGAAGAGGTCCGGCACGCTCACCACCACGAGCCACAACTCGTCGCCGGCAAGCACATCGAGCGACGCGCTGTCGTTGCCTCCGAGCGGGACGTAGGTGCGGGCGTCGCCACGCCGGAGCACCGCCACGCCGCGAAGGTCGGACACGGTTCCGGCCGAACCCGTCGCGGCTGCATCGATCTCCACCGTGTGCGTGCCCGCGGAGGTGGCCGTGAGCTTGATCGCGTTGTACGCCCAGGCCGCCGGCTCGAGCGCGGTCGGTGCCGCGGTCCAGCCGATACCGCCGTCGCTCACCATCGCTGTCTCGAAGTGGACGTCGCCCTCGTTGAGCACCGAGGCTGCGGCGGCGTCTCTGTGGGTCCTGATTGCTCCGGCGTTGCGCGGAAAGTCGACTGTCGCAGCATGGGCAGCGAAGTCCACGAACGCCGCAGCCATGTCGTCTTCGCCCTCGGCCAGCTCATCGAAGAGCCATTCCTGAGGAAGCCTGCCGTCCGGCGCCGCACTCCACGACCCGACGATCGTTCCTGTGGCGCCCAGTTCATCGGAGAGCCACGTGAGGAACGCCTGGGCGCCGAACGCATGGAACCGCCGGCTCGCGCTGAGCTGGCTGACCGGTGTTCCCTGGTTGCCCTGGGATCCCCACAACGGGAGCTGGGGGTTGAGCAAGTACTCACCGATCGTCTGCTTGCCGAGGGTGTCGGTCGGATGCACCTGGTCGACGAACCATTCTGCGGCCGCTTCCCAGTACCAGGCCGCGTCCCCGCCTCCGGTGAAGGGTGCGCCGATCTGGAAGATGTGCATCATCTCGTGGGTGGTGTAGTGGCTCTGGGAGTCGGGCCCGGGCGGCGTGAAGAGAAATTCCGAAGCGATGTCAACCGGGAGGTTCACATACGGCACACCGTTGATGTCCTCACCGAATCCGGCTTGGAGGTCGTTTGTCACCCCACCTGTATCGATCAGATAGATGTTGGTGCAGTACTCGGGATAGCCCTGGGGGGGGTCGAAGCCGAGCGTTCCCGTTGCGACGATCCACGCCGCCTCCTTGTCTTCGATCACCAGATCGGCGACGTCGTTAAGATCGCCGCCGGTCGGACCCCACCAAACAGCGAGTCGGTCGGTGACCACGACCTCGTTGACATCGACGTACTCGGTCCGCTGGGCGCAGGTCGGGCCGGGGGGGGT
>JBDQKM010000314.1:0-2631 GCA_040263275.1 Acidimicrobiales bacterium | reverse complement strand
TCGGGGCTCGGCCTCACCTGTGGAGCGTTCGACGTCAACGCCGTGTGCGCCGGCTTCACCTACGGCTACGTGAGCGCCTACGGGATCATGCAGGCGCCGACCGGCCCCGGTCGCGTCCTGCTCATCGGCAGCGACGCCATGTCGACCATCACCGACTGGACCGATCGCGGCACGGCCATCCTCTTCGGCGACGGCGCCGCCGCCGTCGTCATGGAGAAGCACGAGCAGGGCGAACTGTTGGCCTTCGACCTGGGGGCCGACGGCAATCTGCAACCGATCCTCTACTGCGACCACGACGGGTTCATCCAGATGGAGGGCCGTGAGGTGTTCAAGAAGGCGGTGCGAGCCGTCGCTCAGTCGGTCGAGAAGGTCCTGGCCAAGGCCGGGATCTCCCCCGACGACGTCGACGTCGTCCTCCCCCACCAAGCCAACATCCGGATCATCGAGGCCGTGTGCCAACGCATCGGAATCCCGATGAGCAAGACCCACAACGTGCTGGAGACGACCGGCAACACGTCCGGCGCCTCCATCCCCCTGGCGATGGCGCAAGCCGAGGCCGACGGTGTGCTGAAACCGGGCGCGATCGTGCTGATGTCGGGCTTCGGCGCCGGCATGGCCTGGGGTTCGGCGGTCCTACGGTGGTAAGCCGTCTGGGAACGAGAGAGCATTCATGACTGACACCACCAGCCGCGTCGTCCTCGTGACGGGCGGCAACCGCGGCATCGGGCTGGCCACTGCCAAGCGCTTCCGGGCAGCCGGGCACAAGGTCGCGATCACGGCCCGCAGTGGCCAGGCCGACGATGCCGAGGGGCTGACCGTCGTGCGCTGCGACGTGACCGACAGCGGATCGGTCGACACGGCGATCAGCGAGATCGAAGACACGCTCGGCACCGTCGAGGTGCTCGTGAGCAACGCCGGCATCACCAAGGACGGGCTCGTCCTGCGCATGGGCGACGACGACTTCACCGACGTACTCGACGCCAACCTCACCGGCGGCTTCCGCGTCGCGAAACGCGTGGTCAAGGGCATGATGCGAGCCCGCTGGGGTCGCATGGTGTTCGTCTCGTCGGTGGTCGGGCTCGGCGGCCAGGCCGGCCAGGCCAACTATGCGGCGTCGAAGGCCGGACTCATCGGGCTGGCCCGCTCCCTCGCCAAGGAGTTCGCCAGCCGCAACATCACCGCCAACGTCGTGGCCCCCGGCCCGATCGAGACCGACATGCTCGCGGCGCTCACCGACGACCAGCGCGAAGCCATGCTGGCCATGGTGCCGGCGGGACGGCTCGGCGCCCCCGACGAGATCGCGGCGGCGATCGCGTTCCTCGCATCCGACGACGCGGGATACATCACGGGTACCGTGCTCCCCGTCGATGGCGGCCTTTCCATGGGCTGATCAGCCCCCGCTGACTAGCCTCGACCCACAACCCAAGCAGGGAGAAATCCAGTGAGTGACAACTTCGAGCGCTTCAAGAAGTGCGCAGTCGACGTGCTTTCCGTCGATGAAGGTCAGATCGTCCCCGAAGCCACCTTCGAGAGCCTCGATGCCGACAGTCTCGACCTCGTCGAGCTCGTCATGGCGCTCGAAGAAGAGTTCGACGTCAACGTCGAGGAAGAAGAGCTCGAGGGCGTGACCACCATCCAGGGCGCGTTCGCCCTCGTCGAGTCGAAGCTCTGACATGAAAGGCCGTCGCGTCGCCGTCACCGGCATCGGCGTGGTGGCCCCGTGCGGGGTCGGCGTCGATGCGTTCTTCGAGGGCCTGTGCTCGCCCGCGCCCGTGGGCCCGCGCACGCTCGACGACTTCGACCCGACGCCGTACTTCGACAATCCCAAGGAAGCCCGGCGCAGCGACCGGTTCTCCCAGTTCGCCCTGGCGGCCGCCGAGGAGGCGCTCGACCAGGCAGGGGAACTCGATGCCGATCCGGCCCGCCGGGGCACGTTCATCGGCACCGGCGTCGGCGGGATCCAGACGCTCGAGGCCCAGATCCAGGTGCGGATCGAGAAGGGCGAACGACGGGTCTCGCCCTTCCTCGTGCCGATGATGATGGCCAACGCGGCGGCAGCGACGCTGTCGATGCGCTATGGCTGGCAGGGTCCGTGTGAGAACACCGTGACCGCCTGTGCCGCCGGGACCCACGCCATCGGCAACGGGGCCCGCATGATCGCCGACGGCCGCTGCGACGCCGTCCTGGCCGGCGGCAGCGAAGCACCCTTCACCCCAACGGCGGTTGCCGGCTTCGGCAACATGACCGCCCTCAGCAACTCCGGCGTCAGCCGTCCGTTCGACGTCGACCGCGACGGCTTCGTGATGGCCGAAGGCGCCGGCGTGCTCGTGCTCGAGGAGTGGGACCGAGCCGTCGCTCGCGGCGCCACGATCCTCGGAGAGATCCTCGGTTCGGCCTCGACCGCGGATGCCCACCACATCACCGCGCCGGCACCAGGCGGAACCGGTGCGGTCAACTGCATGCAGTTGGCAATGGAGGACGCCGGTATCACCGCCGCCGACGTCGTCCACATCAACGCCCACGGCACGTCCACCGACAAGAACGATGCCGCTGAGGCTGCCGCCGTCGCCAAGGTCTTCGGCACGCCGGGCCCGGCGGTCACCTCCACCAAGGGCGTCACCGGCCACGCCC
>JBDQKM010000313.1:0-2632 GCA_040263275.1 Acidimicrobiales bacterium | reverse complement strand
GCGCCGACAGTTCTTCGAGCACACCGCGGTTCAGCTCGTCGGGCACGACCGCGTCGAACCGGAGGTAGCCGTCGGCCACGAACCGCGCCATGTCGAGTGTCGTCAGTCTGACCGGTTCGTCCACCGTGGCCTCCTTGCGCCCCGCCATTCGTAGCAGCCCGGCTACGGTCGCCGCCATGAGCGCAACCGACCTCGCCACACCGAACGTCAATCCCGACATGGAATACCGCCGGCTGGGACGCACCGGCCTCAAGGTCAGCGTGCTGTCCTTCGGGAGTTGGGTCACCTTCGACACCCAACTCGACGATCGACTCGCCTTCGACTGCATGGCCGCGGCCGGTGAGGCGGGCTGCAACTTCTTCGACAACGCCGAGGCCTACGCCCGCGGCGAGAGCGAGGCGATCATGGGTCGGGTCCTCCAGGAGCTCGGGTGGCCCCGCTGGTCCTACGTGCTCACGACCAAGGTGTTCATGGGCATCCACGGTGCCGTCCCCAACATGCAGATGACGCTCAACCGCAAGTACCTGATGCAGGCGATCGACGCGTCGCTCGAGCGGTTGCAGACCGACTTCGTCGACGTGCTCTACTGCCATCGCGCCGACCCGGACACGCCGATCGAGGAGACGGTCTGGGCGATGAGCGACATCATCACCGCGGGCAAGGCCCACTACTGGGGGACCAGCGAGTGGCGGGCCGACGAGATCCAGGCCGCCATCGACATCGCCGAGCGTCATCACCTCCACAAGCCGGTCACCGAGCAGAGCCAGTACAACCTGCTCGAACGCAAGAACCTCGAGAAGAACTACCGCCGCCTCGTCGACGACCACGGCTACGGCAACACCATCTGGAGTCCCCTCGCGTCGGGTCTGCTCACCGGGAAGTACCGCGACGGCATCCCCGAAGACTCCCGGGCGGCGCTCGAGGGCTACGAGTGGTTGGCGGGTCGTCTCACCGCGGCCGAGGCAGTGGCCCGGGTCGAGAAGCTCCGACCCATCGCCGACCGACTCGGCTGCACGATGGCGCAGCTGGCCCTGGCGTGGTGCACCCTCAACCCCGCGGTCTCGACCGTCATCACGGGCGCGTCGAAGGTCGAACAGGTGGAGCAGAACTTCGGTGCCCTCGCCGTGATCCCGCTGCTCACCGACGAGGTGAAGGCCGAGATGGAAGCCGCCGTCAGCTGATGGAACTCGGGGTCGTCGACCTCGATGCATCGCTCGATGCCCAGGTCGAGGCGATGTCTGCGGCGTGCGAGGCACTCGGGTTCTTCCGCGTCCCGTGCTCGGTGGTGCCGGGTGATGTGCTCGACGGGGCCTGGCGCACCGCCGAGGCCTTCTTCGCCCTGTCCGACGAGCTCAAGCGCGAGCTCGAGTTCCCCGAACCCGGATATCCCTACGGCTACTCGCCTTATCGCTTCGAGACCCTCGCACGCTCGCTCGACGACGGCTCCCTCGCGGATGTCGATGGTGCGCTCCCGGATCTGAAGGAGTCGCTGTCCGTTGGCCCGGACTGCGGCCCGCCCGTCGACGGTGTCTCGCCGGACCAGCAGTGGATCCGCTCGCCGAGCCTGTGGCCGACCTCGCTGCCCGAACTGCGACCGGTGTGGACCGCCTACTACCGGGCGTTGAGCGGCGTCGCCGAGCGCCTCATGTCGGTGATGGCGAGGGCCCTCGAACTGCCGGCTGACCACTTCGAACGGCTGATCGACCGGCCCATCACCTCGATGAGGGCGATCCACTACCCGGCCGCGTCGACCGAGGATCGAGCGCTGCGGGCCGGTGCCCACGCCGACTACGGCACCCTCACCATCCTGCGCACCGACACCGTGGGCGGGTTGCAGATCCGCGATCGCGACGGGCGGTGGGTCGACGTCGATCCCGATCCGTCGATGTTCGTCGTGAACCTCGGCGACTCGATCGCCCAGTGGACGAACGATCGGTGGCCTTCCACGGTGCACCGGGTCGTGCCTCGGCCGGAGCCACGCCAGTCGATGGCGTTCTTCCACATGGCGAACTGGGACGCCCGCATCGAGGCGCTGCCCGGATCCGTCGCCGAAGGCGAGGCCCCCCGTCACCCGCCGGTGGAGGCTGGTCCGTGGCTCATGCGCAAGTTCCGGTCGACCGTCGGCTGAGCGCGCCGCGGCTGGTTCGGTGTGACCCCGACGACAAGCGGCGTGACGTGTGTCGCACTGTGGGCATGTTGATCGGTGAAGTGTTGCGACGGCAGGGGAACGCGGTGGCCACCGTGACGCCCACGTCCACCATCGCCGAGGTCGTCGAGGCGCTCGCCCAGTTCAGCGTCGGCGCGCTGGTGGTCTCGGCCGATGGACAGACGGTCGACGGGATCATCTCGGAGCGTGACGTCGTCCGCGCCGTCGCGGCCCGAGGCCGAGACGCCGTCGACGAGACCGCGGCCGACGTCATGACCACCGAGGTGGTCACGTGCAGCGAGACGGCCACGATCGAACAGCTGATGACCGAGATGACCGAGCGTCGCTTCCGCCACGTCCCGGTGACCGAGGACGGTCGGCTGGTCGGGATCGTCAGCATCGGCGATGTGGTGAACGCCCGTGTCCGCAATCTCGAGACCGAGACCCGGCAGCTGACCAACTACATCTCCGGCTACTGAATCACTC
>JBDQKM010000312.1:0-2657 GCA_040263275.1 Acidimicrobiales bacterium | reverse complement strand
CGTCGCGCAACACCGTCCAGGTCTCGGCGTCGTCCGTTGACAGCCAAAGGCTGAGTTGTAGCCGGTTACCCTGGGGGACGGGATTCAGCGCCATGAGGACGTTACCGCTGTCGAGCCGGAGCAGGTCGAGCCCTATGTCGACACGATCGGGCTGTTCCGCCAGAAGTCGAAGAGCCTGGTGGGCATGGCCCGCATGCTCGTGGAGGACTACGACGGCGAGGTGCCGAGCGCGATGAAGGACCTCGTGCGGCTGCCGGGGGTCGGGCGAAAGACGGCCAACGTCGTGCGCAGTGTCGCCCTGGGCAAGCCCGGCCTTCCGGTCGACACCCACGTGATCAGGCTCTCGAACCTGCTCGCGATCACGACCGAAACCGATGCCGTCAAGATCGAGCACGAACTCAACCCGATGGTCCCGGCGATGGAGCGAGGCGAGTTCAGCCTGCGAATGATCCTGCACGGTCGCCGGGTGTGTATCGCCCGCCGGCCCCAGTGCGAGGACTGTGTGCTGAACGACTTCTGTCCGTCGAGCCGAGTCTGACCGGCAATCGTCGGGTCACTCACCTGGCGGGACCGGGATTGTCCGGAGCGATTCGGCGCGATCGCGATATGTCCGGCTACGCTCCTTGGACGACTTCGAGCGTCGAACGCTCGGATCAGATCGACGACATGAGGGATCCGCCGCCCTGTGTCGTCTGGCGGCCGCTTCCGTGCACGGAAGCGGCCGCTGCCTTTTTCGGCCGGCCGTGCCACACTGCTCGCCGTGCGTGGTCGATGGCTCGTTCTTGCTCTCGTCGTGATGGGCGCTGCACTCTTCGTGGTGCTCGGCGGCTGGGACTTCGTGAGCGACGGTGACCGCGTCGAGGAGTTCTTCACCGAGCGAGGTGCCCTCGGGCCGATCGTCTTCATCCTTGCGATGTGGGCGCTGCAGCCGGCCGGCGTGCCCGGTCTCGTGTTCATGGTGCCGGCGGCCGTGGTCTGGCCACTGCCGACCGCGATGGCGTTGTCGTGGGTGGGCAACATGGGCGCCTCGACGATCGCGTTCGCCATGGCGCGTTACCTCGCCCGCGACTGGGCGCAGAACCACATGCCGACCCGGCTCCACGGGTGGGACGAGCGTCTGGCCGACGGAGGCCTGTGGCAGGTCTTCCTGCTGCGGGTCGTGACCGGCCAGTTCACACCGGCCGCCTGGCTCCTCGGCGTCAGCACGGTGCGGCTGCGGGTCTTCCTGATCGGCACGGCCCTGGGCATCATCCCCGGGATCGTGCTGGCCACGACCCTCGGTGGCGGGCTCGTCGACCTGCTCGGAAACCGCTGGGTGCGGTTGCCCGCCGTGGTGGCGCTGGTCGGGTTCGTCGTCCTCAGGCGGGCTCGACGGGCGCGGGGTTCGCTGCCTCGGGGGGTCTGAACGTGACCGCCGACCGCGTGATGTCGATGGTCGTGATCGCGAAGTAGGTCGCCCAACCGACGGTGCCGAGGAGTTTGGGAGCGTCCTCGAAGAACACGTGGAGGTCGACGCTACGGCGCTCGTAGTCGAGCACGATCGACGCGGCGAGGGCTGCGAGACTGGACACGAGAATCAACCATCGGGTTCGCCGGATCTCCCGCCAGTTGATCGCGAACCACATGGCCGCGGAGACCGCGATCGCACCGATCGCGACGAGCTTCGGCAAGCCGATGCGGGGGCCGAGATCGGCATGGAAGCTCGTGACTTCGTCGGTGAGCAGTACCAGGGTGAGCGCAGCGCCGGAGGCGAGGAGTCGCGCCGGTCCCCGGCGGTTGGTCTGGGCCGAGACCCAGGCACCGCCGGCCGCGGCCACGGCTGCGCCGGCCCAGGCCAGGATCCCGACCTCGTGCAGTAGGCCCGTGTACCAGGGCTGCCCGCTCAGGGTCGCCGGGTCGAGGAAGAGCCGGTCGGTGGGTACCTCGTCCTGTACGGCGAAGGTCCACAGGAGGGAGGCGGTCGCGATCCACACGAACAGGAGCGGTCCGAGCAGCAGGAACTGGCTCCGAAGGGTTCGGTCGCGGCGTCGGTCGTGCGTGCCGGTCGGAGTGACCGGCGGGTTGGTCGGCGTCGGCGCCGCGGTGTGCATGGCGCCAGTATCGACCGGTTCGTCGGTCAGTCGAGGTCGCGGGCGGTGGAGCGCAGCCGTCGCTCGGCGGTGATCAGGGCCCGCTCGATCTCGTGGAGTCGGCCGACCAGCGGGTCGTCGGGATCGGTTGACCGCCGCTCGGCCAGGCGTCCGATGCGGGCGGCCACGTCGGCGACGACGGTGGTCAGCGAGGAGAGCTCGGCGGCATCGGAGTCCATGGGCGCAGTCTGGCGCGGAATACGGCGGGAGGCCTTCATCGGGGCCGGTAGCGTGTGCGGGTGCTCACCCGGATCGACCTGAGGGGTTTCAGCGGCGACGTCGCCGAACGGTTGCCGCGCCCGGCCCTGCCGGCCGACGGCCCGGTCGATGCCGTACGCGAGATCCTGGCCGAGGTGAAAGCCCGCGGCGACGACGCCTTGGCCGAGTTCACGAAGCGCTTCGACGGGGTCGAGATGCGGTCGACCCGCGTCGACGCGGCGGAGATCGAAGCGGCCAAGGGTCGGGTGCCGGCCGACGTGCTCGCTGCGCTCGAGGCCGCCGCCACCTCGATCGCCGACTATCACCGGG
>JBDQKM010000311.1:0-2662 GCA_040263275.1 Acidimicrobiales bacterium | reverse complement strand
TCTGAAGGGCCTCGCCGTGGCCGACACCGTGCTCGGCGACGTGCGGGGGCAGGAGGGCTTCTTCCACTATCGCCAGTACGACGCCGCCGAACTGGCCCGCAACCACACCCTCGAGGATGTGTGGACGCTCCAGCTCCGGGGGGCGTTGCCGCCCGAAGCAGCGGTGGTGGAGGCCGGCGACCATCGCGCCCTTCCGCCCCTGGTCGCCGAAATCGTCGACGCGACTGCCCAGCGGGTGGCCGATCCGATGGTCACGCTGCGGACGGGCCTCCTGGCCCTGGGCGACCACGAGGGCCGCGGCTCGATGCTCGACCGCTCGCTCGACGAGTTGCACGACGACGCGCGGCGACTGGTCGCCGTGGTGCCCACGATCCTCGCCCGCCACCATCGGGTGAGGCAGGGCGAATCACCGATCGCTCCGGATCCCGCCCTCGGCCACGCCGCCGACTACCTGCGGATGGCCACCGACCGGCTGCCCGACCCGGTCGCGGCGCGAGCGGTGGAGCAGTACCTGGTCGCGACCGTGGATCACGGCTTCAACGCCTCGACGTTCACCGCCCGGGTGGTGGCGAGCACCGGGGCCGACATGGCCGGTGCGCTCGTCGCCGCGGTGGGTGCGCTCACCGGGCCGCTGCACGGCGGGGCGCCCAGCCGCTGCATCCAGATGATCGACGAGATCGGCACGCCCGACCATGCTGCCGACTGGGTGCGCCGGCAGCTCGACGAGGGCGAGAAGATCATGGGCTTCGGCCACGCCGTCTACCGGGCCGAAGACCCACGGGGCGTGGTCCTGCGGGAGGCGGCGGAACGGCTCGGTGGCGATCTCGTCGACCGGGCGGCCGGGATCGAGGAGGAGATCCTCGCCGTGTTGGCCGAATGGAAGCCCGAGCAACGCATCGTCACCAACGTCGAGTTCTGGGCGTCGGTCGTGCTGGAGCTGGCTGGCCTGCCCCGAGCGATGTTCACGCCGACCTTCTCGGTGAGCCGCGCCATCGGTTGGTCGGCCCACGTGATCGAGCAGCACGGCGTCGGCAAGATCGTGCGCCCCAGCGCCCGCTATGTCGGCCCGGAGCCGGTGGTGACGGTGCCGGGCTGACTTCCCTGGTCGAACTCGCCGATCTAGGGTTACCTTCCAGGGAAGCTTTCTACGAGATGGGTGAGATATGACCGCGGTCGAGAACCAGTTCGAGGGTGTGGATCTGTGGGACATGGACGCGTTCCAGCGTCAGGAACACCACGCGATGCTCGAGCAACTCCGGGAGACCGAGCCGGGGATCCACTGGATCGACGAGGGCGACATGGGCCCGGGCTTCTGGGCGATCACCCGGCTCGAGCATCTCAAGGAGGTCAACCGGCAGGCCGACATCTTCTCGTCCAACAAGGGCGGGACCCAGATGCAGGAACGGCAGCGAGCCGAGGGCCTCGACGACTTCCAGAACGACTCGCTGATGCTGTCGATGGACCCGCCGAAGCACACCCGCTACCGCCGCATCGTCAGCCGCGGCTTCACGCCGCGCATGATCAACCTGCTCGAGGACTATCTCCACAACCGGACGCAGATGATCATCGACCGGGTGTGTGAGCGCGGCACTGCGGAGTTCGTCGAAGAGCTCTCCGCCGAGCTTCCGCTGCAGGCGATCGCCGAGATGGTCGGCATCCCGTTCGACGACCGCAGGAAGATCTTCGATTGGACGAACTCGATGATCGGCGCCGATGACCCCGACTTCGCCAAGAGCGAGGAAGAGGTCATGGCGGCCTTCGCCGAGCTGTTCGCCTACTCCAACGCCCTGCAGAACGACCGGCGCGGCAAGCCCGCCGACGACATCATCACGACCCTGCTGTCGGCCGACATCGACGGTGAGGCGCTCGACGAGATCGAGTTCGACATGTTCTTCCTGCTGCTCTGTGTGGCCGGCAACGAAACCACCCGCAACTCGATCACCCGCGGCATGCTCGCGTTCTTCGAGTTTCCCGACCAGTGGGAGCTCTACAAGAGCGACCCCGACAAGTACGCCGACACGATGGTCGACGAGGTCGTGCGCTGGGCCACGCCGGTGCTCAACTTCCGCCGTCAGGCGATGCGGGACTACGAGATCGGCGGCGTGAAGATCAAGGAGGACGACAAGGTGGTGATGTGGCACATCGCCGCCAACCGTGATCCCCGTGCCTTCGACGATCCCTGGACGTTCGACATCACGCGCAGCCCCAACGACCACATCGGATTCGGCGGTGGTGGGCCCCACTTCTGTCTCGGGTCGAACCTGGCGAAGATGGAGATCGCGCTGATGTTCAAGGGCATCGCCGAGCGCCTGCCCGACATCCATCTCACCGGCGAGGTCGAGTACCTCCGGTCGAACTTCATCGGCGGGGTCAAGACGGTGCCGGTGGCGTTCACCCCGTCGCCCTCGACCAACACGATGCCCCTCGACCGTCTCGGCTCCGCGGCCGGCGCGTCGGGCACCGACGGCTTCGGCGGCGCGGTCGAACGCGAGGACTAGCCTCCGCCTCGTGACCGAGGCGCGACCATGACCCCGGAGGAGTTCCGGGCCGCCGCCCACGAACTCGTCGACTGGATCGCCGACCGGCGAGCCGATGTCGAGGCGCGCCCGGTGCGTCCCGCCGTCGAGCCCGGCGACATCGTCGCCGCCCTGCCGGCCGAGCC
>JBDQKM010000310.1:0-2664 GCA_040263275.1 Acidimicrobiales bacterium | reverse complement strand
GCCCCAGTTAGCCGTCAGCCGAGCACCGTGCCCGACGTGGCGTTGAGTGTGCGTCGGCGGGAGTAGTGCCCCAGGTCGAGTGTCCGTCCGATGCGCCGGCACTCGAACGGCGTCGGGTCGGCATCGTGGTCTCGGCCGCCTTCGCAGGCATCGATGATCGTCGTCATGATGCCGCCGACGATGGGGGCGTTCTTGAACTGGTTGCCCGACGTCCCGATCGCCACGTAGTAGCCGTCGACGTCGGTGCGGTCGTAGATCGGAACCCAGTCGGGGGTGACGTCGTAGGCCGCTCCGAGCCCCATCGGCCGCAGGGGTACCTCGGCGCCGGGAACCCGTCGGGCCACCCGATAGGTCTGGCTCTCGAACAGTTCGCTCGTGGGGGTCGGGTCCACGTCGTCGGCATCGTCGACCCAGTCGAGCGGATCGCATTCGGCCTCCACTCCGCCCACGATGATCGTGCCACCGAAGTGGGGTCGGAAGTAGGTGCCCAGGTCCATGTCGCCGACGACGGTGCCGCCTGCGCCGGGGTCGAAGCCGGGTGGGGCCTTCAGTGAGTGCACCTCCTGGCGCATGGCCCGGGTGTCGACCCGAAGTCCGGGGTCGGTGTCGATGAACCGGTTGACCCGCGCGCTCCAGGGCCCGGCCGCGTTCACCACGCAGGGGGTGTCGATGGCGGTGCCCCCTGCCGTGACGACCCGAGCGACGGCATTGGCCGTCGTCTCGATCGCGGTGACCTCGATGCCGAGTCGGACCTCGGCTCCCTCCCTCCGGGCTGCGTCCATCAGGTTGGCCGCGGCCAACTGGGGGTCGTCGACGAAGCCCCCTTCGGGCATCCAGAGGGCATCGAGGAGGCCGTCGGCCGGATCGAAGAAGGCCGGGTCGGCGGCGGTGCGGGGTGGCCAGAAGCGGCCGTTGTCGATGAACGGGAACCGGGCCGGGATCTCGCCGGCGGGTATGACCTCGTAGGGGACCCCGACGGTGTCGAAGTGGCCGAGCGTGGCCGATCGGTCGTAGCCGGCGGGTTCGAACATCAACTTGCCGGTGGTGACCAGCCGGGCGACGGGGCCGTCGATCTCGCCGATGTGGCCGGCGAAGTCGCGCCAGGCGTGGGTTGCCTCCCAGGAAGCGGTCACTCCGTCGAGCGTCGAGTAGTTGGTGCGCACGACCGATGAACTCGCGCTCGTGGACGCCCCGCCCACGGCATCGCCCTTGTCGAGCACGAGCACCTGGCGTCCGGCTCGGCTGAGGTCGAGGGCGATCGACGCGCCCATCACGCCGGCCCCGATGACGATCACGTCGACGTGTTCCATCGCTCATGTGTAGTCGTTGGCGAGAACGGTGGCGATCACTGCCGAAGCGTCGTCAACCTGGGTTGACGACGCCGGCGTCGCGGCGGCTGGCGCCGATCGACAGGTTCGTGGTCTGTCCGACCGACACTCCCGCGGCCTCGAGCGCGTCGACGAGGGTGCTCAGCAGCAACCCCCGGAACCACGGCTCCTCGGTGCGGTCCGCGATCCAGGCGTAGGCCGAGAAGAACATCGCCTCCGAACCGACGTGGTCGAAGGCGATGAAGGCCTGTTTGTCGGGGCAGTTCCAGTCCAGCTCGGCGATCGCCGCATCCATCACCATGCGCGCGAGTGCCCGATCGGACGCGCAGTCGAGCGGTACCTGCACGCAGATGCGCCAGCCACCCATCCGGCTGTGGTTGAGGACCCGTCCCTCCTGGAACGCGGAGTTCGGGACCCAGGCCGTCGATCCGTCGGGGAGGGCGAGCTCGGTGCGGAGCAGCGAGCGATAGACCACTCTTCCGTGGAGCTCTTCGACGGTGACGACTTCGCCGACGTCGTAGACGTTGTCGATGCGGATCATCGTGCCGGCGACGAGGTTCTGGCCGACGGGGGTGAACACGACGGCGCCGGTGAAGCCCACGGTCGCCATCACCGCTGCCATGCCCGACACGTCGATACCGATCGCAGCGAGTCCGAAGACGGTGGACACCGCGGCGGCGGCTTTGGGGAGGAAGAACAGCAGCTGATCGCGAGTGCGGTCGTCGTCGACCCGCCCGACGGCGCGCCGAACGAGCTTCAGTACGACGAGCACGCCGACGAGCACGGCCAGTCCCTGCGCTATGACGATCGGCAACTCGTGCATCTTGGTGGCCTTCCGAGGAGGACCGCCCCGCAGCGACCGTAACACAACTGCAACATATGGGGGCGCGTGTGTGACGGGGGACCTTCGCCTCATGCCGACCCCGCGGGAATCCGGCTGACTGGCCTTCGTGACGATCGACTGGCCCATGCTCCGTTCTGCCGCACTCGAGGCCGCGGCCACGGCCCACGCGCCCTACAGCGGCCTGCATGTCGGCGCGGCGGGGTCGACGGCCGACGGCACCGTCCTGAGCGGCTGCAATGTCGAGAACGAATCGTTCGGTCTGACGCTGTGCGCCGAGTGCGGTCTGGTGTCGGCCCTGCGCCGGAGTGGGAATGACATGCTGGTCGCCGTGGCGGTGGTGGACACGGACGGCCGGACGCTGACGCCGTGCGGACGGTGCCGCCAGGTCCTGCTCGAACACGGAGGCCCCGAGATGCTGATCGACGCCGAGCCGGCACCCCGGCGCCTCGGTGACCTGCTTCCCGACGCTTTCGACCTGGAGGAGCTCGGATG
>JBDQKM010000309.1:0-2666 GCA_040263275.1 Acidimicrobiales bacterium | reverse complement strand
GGGCTGTACCAGCACTTCTCCTCCAAGCGGGAGCTCTTCCTCGAGCTCCTGCGCGACGTGGGCGATCGCCTGGCGCTCACGGTCGGCGAGGCGACCACGGCCGCGCCCAGCGGACGCGGGAAGGTGGTCGACGGGTTCGCCGCCTCCTTCCGTGTCGTGTCCGATCACCCCGACGACTGCCGCCTGCTGTTCGGCGAAGGCGTCCGCACCGACGTCGAGTTCGCCCGAGCCGTCGCCGATGTCGAGAGTCAGCTGGCCCGATTCATCGCCGCGCTCATCGACAGCGAGGACCTCCGCGAGGCCGACCGGCTGGTCCTCGCCCACGGGATCCTCGGCATGGCCGAGGCGACCGGGCGCCACTGGATCGCGGCCGGCCAACAGGGCGCCGTCGCCGAGTTGGCCGCCCGCGTGGCCGACCTGGCCTGGTTCGGGCTCCGGGGCCGGCGGCCCTGACCGAGCCGCATCACGCGGTGATGCGACCGCCGTGTTCGGGCGACGGGGTGATGTCGATCGGACGCTCCGGGATCTCGCCACCCACGAGAGCGGGCAGGAACTCCCGAAGCCGGTAGGGCACCGTGGGCTCGTCGTTGGCGAGCAGGTCGTCGAGCGTCCACCATTGCGCACCCTGGAAGGCAGCCGCTTCCAGTGCTTCCAAGCCACGAGGGTCGTACTCACCACCGTCGCACCAGGCGACATGGATGAAGTCGTCGGACTCGAAGTGGTATCCAGCGAAGGTGTATTCCGTCTGCTGCGTCCAGACGCACGGCCCCATCTCGACGTTGGGGATGCCGGTCTCCTCGTGGAGTTCGCGGAGCGCAGCATGGCCCGACTCCTCACCACGGCCCATGCCACCGCCGGGGATCTCCCACCATTCCGGCTTGTAGGGGTCGACGGGGTCCTCCGCTCGGATCAGGAAGATCCGTCCCTCGCGATCGAGGAGCACCGTGCGGGCACAGGGACGACGAAAGCTGAACGACATTCGAGGCAACCTATCCCTTCGGGGCGACCTCTCGGAGGAGAACCTCCTGGGCCACCGATGCGACATGGAGGCCGTCGGCCGTCCAGATCTCGCCGAAGGAGATACCCCGCGAGCCGTAGACCCCCGAAGAGCGGAAGTCGTGGAGGCACCACTCGTCGGCCCGTGCCGGTCGATGGAACCAGACGGTGTGGTCGAGGCTCGCACCCATGTAGGGGTGTTGGTAGTCGTCGCTCATGTCGAATCGGGGGCGCCCGACGGGATGCACGATCTCCACCGCATCGGTCGCCACGTCGTCGCTGGCGAAGGCGTGGCCGAGCACGTGCATGAGCGGATCGTCGCCCACGTCCGGCACCCGCACCCAGGCCCGCGCCCGGTTCTGTTCGTACGGGACCGGACGCCGTTCGAGCAGCGGCGACCAGTTCGACTCGCTGAGCTCGTCCGGATACTCGACCGGGTCGGGCATACCGATCGAGGTGGCATCGGCCGCGTCCTCGTGGACGTGGAACGAGGCAGAGAGGTTGAGAATGGCCCCGCTCGACTGGCGGGCCACCACCCGGCGGGTCACGAAGGACCGACCGTCACGGATGCGGTCGACCTCGAATCGGATCGGCTGATCGGCGTCGCCCCCACGGATGAAATAGGCATGCAGCGAGTGCGGCACATACCCCTCGGCCACCGTCTGGGCGGCCGCCCAGAGGCCCTGTGCAGCCACCTGCCCGCCGTAGACCCGCCCCCAGGGGTAGCGGGCGCTGCCACCCACCCAGACGTCGGGGCCGTGCTCGGCCATCTCGAACAAACCGGCGAAACTGGTGACGTCGCTGCTCACGAGTGCCGACCCTACCCAGCCGCGGTGCCGCCGCTGCTCGCCACGTGCCACGATCGTCCGGTGATCACCCGTCCCTTTCCACTCCGCAGGCTGATCATCGGCGACGAACCGTCGGCCTGGACCGCTGCCGGATTCTCGGTCGACGGCGGCGTCACACGGCTCGGGAGCACCTCGATCTCGCTGGTCGGCGACGAAGAGGGACGCGGCATCCTGGCCGCCGAGGTCGAGGGGCTCGTCGGCGCGATCGACGGACTGCGGTTCGCGCCGTCGGCGACATCGGCGCCGGTCGGTGCCGACGAGCACGACAACGGGGCGACGCACCTGGACCACCTCGTGGCCATGAGCCCCGACATGGACCGGACGACTGCCGCGCTCACCACGGCAGGGCTCGAGCACCGTCGCACCCGCACGTTCGACGCGGGCGGGAGCACCCGACGTCAGGCGTTCTTCTGGCTGGGCGACGTGATCCTGGAACTGGTCGGCGACCACGACGCCCACGGCGACGGGCCGGCCCTGCTGTGGGGACTTGCCGTGACGTGCGCGGATCTGCACGCGGCGGCCACCCTGCTAGGCGACCACCTCGGCGCGGTCAAGCCGGCAGTGCAGGCCGGCCGCGAGATCGCCACCCTGCGAACCCGTGCCCTCGACATCTCGGTGCCGATCGCGCTCATGTCGCCCCATACGGACCCGGCCGCGTGACCAGCACCCGCCGGCGTGTCGCCGTGCTGTGTCTGTCGGCGCTCCTGGCTGCCGGGGCCTGCGCGAGCGACGACCCGAGTCCGCCATCGACCACCGTGGCCACGACGACGTCGTGGTCGTGAGCGACGTCGTCGTGGCCACGGTGGTCGATGGCGGACTCGG
>JBDQKM010000308.1:0-2683 GCA_040263275.1 Acidimicrobiales bacterium | reverse complement strand
TCGGCCTCGAGCGCGTAGCCGCCCATCGCCTCGAAGCGGCCCTGGGTCTCGCCGTATTCGGCCAGCACCACGTCCTGGTCGGCTTCGGGGTCGCCCATGAGCGTCTCGAGTTCCCGGAGGCGGTCGGACAGTGCGGTGAGCTCGCCGGCGCCGGCGAGCACTTCCTCCATGACGGTGCCGGTCGCGGTGTCGACGAGGTCCTGCGGGAGATACCCGAGCACCATGTCGCGGGGTCGGGTGATCGAGCCGGTGTCGGGATCGGCATCACCGACCAGGATCTCGATGAGCGAGGTCTTGCCGGTGCCGTTGCCGCCGACGAGCGCGATGCGTCGGCCCGCGCTGAGTTGCAGGGTGACGTCCTCGAACAGGGTCCGGGGCCCGTACGAGCGCGAGATTCCGCTGGCGGTCAGCACCGGTGTTCAGCCGAAGAAGTCGTCGAGCGCGCCTTCGGCGCGATCTGCCACGTCGGGCCCCGGATCGAGCGCCTCGAGCGCGCCGAGCCAGGTGATCGACGCGTAGCCGTCCATCACGGCACCCGTGTCGTCGCTCGAGGGGGTCTGAAGGGCGTCGCCCCACGACCAGTCGACGTGGAACGCGCCGTCGTGGCCGGTCTTGGGGGTGAGCGTGGCCCGGGCCATCGACCGTGGCGGCGCGGCACCGACGTCGGTTCGGCGCCACCCCTCCATCTCGGCTGCCGGGCGGTTGGGGACGTTGATGTTGACCACCACCGGCGACTCGGGGAGGTCGGCGAGGAGTTCGCCGACGACCATGGCGGCCACGTCGGCCGCGCCCTGCCACTGCTGGTTGCCGAGTACCTCTTCCATCGCCTGACCCTCGACGCCCCAGGAGTCGACCGACTGGCTGACGGCGACCCCGCTGATACCGCCGTTGCGAGCGGTCAGGCAGGCTCCGACCGTGCCCGAGTGGTAGACGCTGCGTCCGACGTTGGCGCCGGGGTTGATCCCGGAGACGACGATGTCGATGTCGCCGAAGGCCCCGAGACGGGCGAACATCGCGCACAGGGCGGGCGGGCCGGTGACGGCCCAGGCCTCGTCGATGCCGTCGACGTGGGCCTTGTGCACCTCGGGCTTCATGAGCCAGATCGAACCGATCGCGGCGCCGTAGCCCGAGTACTCCTCGTCGGGGGCGACGATCACCACGTCGCCCAGGGGCTTCATGGCTCGGGCGAGTACGTGGAGGCCGATCGAGTCGATGCCGTCGTCGTTGGTGACCAGTATGCGCACGCGTCGACCCTATCGGGGGTGCGTGACGGCCCGTTGACGGGCGGGCTACGCCACGGCGTCGGCACGGTGTACGAGTCCCGCGAAGTGCACGTCTCACCGTTCTCTCACCATCGTGTGCGACGCTTGGTCCGTGTCCACCATCCTGATCGCCGAGGACGACCGTCGGGTCCGCGAGAGCCTCGACCGGGCCCTTCAGCTCGAGGGGTACGACGTCGTGACGGCCAACGACGGTGCCAGGGCCCTCGAGCTGCATCGAGATCAGCAGGTCGATCTGCTCCTGCTCGACGTGTCGATGCCCAACGTCGATGGGCTGACGGTGTGTCGGACCATCAGGTCCCGCGGTGATGACACCCCGATCCTGATGCTCACGGCCCGCCACGAGATCGACGATCGGGTCGCCGGGCTCGATGCCGGGGCCGACGACTATCTGGTCAAGCCCTTCGCCCTCGAGGAGCTCCTGGCCCGGGTGCGGGCGCGCCTGCGCACGGCGGTGGTCGACGATGGCAGCCTCACCCTCGGCGACCTCGTCATGGATCTCGAGGGGCGGCGGGTCGATCGCGGGGGTCGGATGCTCGAGTTGAGTCGCACCGAGTTCGATCTGCTCGAGGTGCTCGTGCTCAACGCCGGTGTCGTCCTCGGCCGCGACGTGCTCTACGAGCGGGTGTGGGGCGGTGAGCTCGACATCGAGTCGAAGACGCTCGACGTGTACGTGGGCTATCTGCGCAAGAAGTTGGAGGCCGAGGGTGGGTCGCGTCTCGTCCACACCGTCCGCGGCCTCGGCTACGTCGCCCGGGAGGGCGAGCAATGAGCCGGGTCGCCCGGGAGGGCGAGCAGTGACCTTGCGGGTGCGCATCGTCGCCGTTGTGGCGGTGGTGGTGGCGGCTGTGGTGCTGGTGGTGGGAGTGCTGGTGCATCGCAGCACCGAGTCGTCGTTGGTGGGCGAGATCGATGCCGACCTCGTGGAGCGGGCCGAGGCGCTTCGTCCCGACCGTGTGCCGGGTCGGCCGATCTCCGACGCGGATCTCGAGCGTCTGCAGCAGTTCGAGGGGGTGGCGCCGCTGCTGGGCGAGCGCCTCCGAGGCGGCCGGACCGATCCGTTCGGGCAGACGGTGGGGTTCGACGTGTTGGCCCGGGTGCTCGACGAGTCGGGTGCGATCCGCCGGGTGCTCGATGCCGAGTTCGAGGCGGCGACCGATGCCGACCTGTTGGCCCGCGCTCGGGTAGGTCCGGTGTTGACCGACGGCACCTCGGCCGGCGGTGATGTGCGCGTCGTCACCACGTCATTGCCCAACCTGGGCTTCGTGCAGTACGCCCGATCGCTCGAGGAGGTCGATTCGGTGCTGGCGTCGCTGAGGGTCCGGACGCTGGTCATCGGCCTGTCGGCGATCGTCGGCGCCGGTCTGGTGGCCTGGTTCCTGGCCGGCCGAACCGTCCGGCCG
>JBDQKM010000307.1:0-2693 GCA_040263275.1 Acidimicrobiales bacterium | reverse complement strand
GCCGTGTGCCCGACACAGACCTCGGCGGGCAGCGCGGCATACCGGGCGTCGCGGGCCCGCGCTTCGAGATCACCCCCGGGGGCGAGCTCGACGGTCCGCAACTCGAAGGGAACGCCCAGTCGGACCGCGAGCTCCTCGACGAACCGGGCGTCGTCGCCGCTCTCGCCGCGCAAACCGTGATCGACGTGCCAGATGGTGATGTCTCGACCGGCGTCGCGGGCCAGGAGCGCCATGGCCACGCTGTCGGCCCCACCGCTGACCGCCAGCGGCAGCGCTTCCGGACACGCGGGGAACGAACACCGGTCGAGCAGGTCGACCGGATCCATCCTCAGACAGCGACGTCGGCGCCCACGCGGGCGATCCAGAGCTCGGGCTCACGGATCTCACCGATCGACGGCACATTGGCCGGCTCGGCCCACGCCTTGTCGAGCAGGGCGGCGCCGCCGTGATCCTCGACCACGGAGATGAAGTGTTCGCCCTCGGCGTATTGCTTGATCTTCGCTTCGAGACCGGCGAGGCGTTGGAACACCTTGGTGAACCCGCTCGCGTTCTGCCGCCGCTGGCGCAGGACTCGCGCGAAGCGCTCCTGCGAGGGCACAAGGCCCTTGCCGGCTCGGTCCATCGTGACGTCGCCGTGGCCCTCGAGCAGACTCATCAGGCCGGCGACCTCGTTGATCACGGCCAGCTGCTCTTCGGACGCGAACAGGGCCATCATGCCGCCCTGGTCCATCGGGTCCTCGCCCCGCTTGCGGGCCTCCATGAGCCGTTGCAGGGCGGCCAGGAACCGCTGCGGATCGGGATCGACCGACTCCATCGTGGAGTTGACCAGGCCGAGGAAGTGCTCGCGCATCCACGGCACCCCGGTGAACTGGGCCCGGTGGGTCACCTCGTGGAGCGCCAGCCAGAGGCGGAACTCCTGCTTGGGAAACGCATAGCGCCGCTCCAGCGCCAAGACGTTGGGAGCGACGTAGTAGACGATGTCCTGCTCGTCGGGCTTTTCGTCCTCGATCACCAGCAGGTCGTATTGACCGAGCACCCGGGTCGACATCCAACCGAGCATCATCCCGAGCTCGGCGCCGGCGACCTTGCCCCCGAGGTTGGGCCCCGAACCCTCGTGCAGCTTCTCACCGAGCTTCTCGGTGATCGGGCGCAGGAGCCGGGCGAAGGACGCCAGGTTCGCGTCGATCCAACCGTTGCGGTCGGTGACGCGGCCACGAGCGTTGCCGCTCAGCGAACGCAAACCGGTCTCGGCCGCGACCAGATCTTCGGCCATCGCCGTGTAGCGATCGAAGTCCTCTTCGAGGCCGTCGCGGTGTTGCGCACCGGTGAAGGGTTCCCGGCCGGCCACGCGCCGCGCGACCTTTCGGGCAACCTCCCAGTCGACGGGGTCTGCCGCCAAAGGGTCCGCCTCAGTCCCGCGGGTAGCGGGCCCGGCTGACGGTGCCCACGTAGCCCGCGATCAACATGATCGTCACGAGCACGGCGCTCGCCGCCAACGGAACCGCGATCCAGAAGTGCCACACAACAGCAGTCATGGACTGGAGTGTAGAACGTCCGGCGCCACTGTCCGCAGCTGGGTCAACTGCTGCGGACACAGTCGATCCGCTCGTGGCTGCAGCTCGTGTGACCGGCTGTCACACCCGACTGCCATGATACGAACACATGTTCGCTTCAGAAGACCCTCTCGATACCATACAGGCGGCGCTCGACGAGATGCTGCGCGAGCCGGTTTCGCTGGGTTCTGCACGGGAGGCGGCGGGCCTGCTTCGGTCGCTCGAGTCGTGTAGCAGCCGTCTTCGGGCAGCCCAGCTGCGCGTGCAGTCAGAGATCGACGCATCGGGCGTCTACGCCGCGGATGCGCACGCGTCGGCCAAGGTGATGACCCGCCACTGCGCCCGGCTCTCGCCCGCGGCCGCGGCCGGCCGGGAACGCGGGGCGAGGATGGCGCAAGCCCTGCCCGAGGTCGGCGACGCGCTCGGGCGGGGCGTGTTGGGCATCGACTACTTCGATCTCCTCGCTCGGGTCTGGGCCAATCCCCGCGTGCGCGACCACATGGCCGACGCACAGGGCTGGTTCCTCCGGATTGCGGCCCGCCTGTCGTATCGGAACTTCGAGACCGAGGTCCGCACGTGGGAACGCCTCGCCGACGACGACGGACCCGAGCCCCCCAACTCGCGCAACCACGAAAACAGAGACGTCCGGCTCGCGCAGGACCCGGTCGACCTCGGATGGCAGTGGGCCGGAGGCTGCGGTGCGATGCAGGGCGCCCAGATGTCGGAGATCCTCGAGCACTATGTCTCGGCCGAGCGCCTCGCCGACTGGGAGAAGGCCCGGGCTGAGCTCGGCGAGACCGCCACGGCGAGCGACCTTCCCCGCACCGAGGCGCAGCGCCGGGCCGACGCGGTGTGGCAGGTCTTCCAGGACGCAGCCGCCAACCCCGCCTCGGCGTGTCCCGACATCGTGCACAACATCGTGTGGGACGCCGACACGATCACCGAACTCGCCCGCCGGTTCGGTGGCGGGCCCCCGGGACCGCTCGACCCGACGACGTCGGTGTGCCGCACGCTCGACGGCGTGGCCCTGGAGCCGTCCGAGGCCTTCGCCTCGGTCTTCGTCGACAGACTCCGCCGAGTCGTGGTCGACGCGGCCGGTGTCGTGGTCGATCTCGGTCGGGCCCGCCAATTCACGGGCGG
>JBDQKM010000306.1:0-2711 GCA_040263275.1 Acidimicrobiales bacterium | reverse complement strand
TGCTCCTCTTCGCCACCGCCGCCCGACGCATCGAGCTCTGGCTGGTCGGCATGTTGCAGTTCATCGCGCCGACGCTGCAGTTCGTGCTGGGTGCCGTGGTGTGGAACGAACCGTGGAGCGGTGGGCAGGCGGTCGGCTTCGTGATCATCTGGATGGCGCTCGGCGTGTTCGTCGCCGACCAGCTCCGCATCGCCCGGTCGGCGGCCAAGCGGCTCGCGGTCAGCTGATCAGGTCGAGCGCGTCGTGGTCCACGATCTGGGCCGCGGAGCGTTCCGCCATGGCCATGAACATGTCGTCGCCGCGGTCGGTCTGACCCACGGCGATCGATCCCAGCATGGTGATGAACGGACCCTGGAACGTCCCGTGGCGGTACATCCCCATCAGCTCGTCGAGGGAGAGGTCGACACCGAGCCCCGCCATGGCGGTGCGGTAGCGGTCGAGCGCTTCGTCCTCGTGGCGCCGACGGTCGTCGGGTTCGGCGGAGTTGCCGAGCAGGTAGGCCACGTCGCGTAGGCCGCAGCCGACGCCGATCGTCTGCCAGTCGACGGCGCTGACGGGGGCGCCTCCGTAGGTGCTGGCGAACATCAGGTTGTCGAGGCGGTAGTCGCCGTGCACGAGGGTGCGGGTGGCCGGCTCGCGCTCGATCCAGGCGGCCGACTTCGCGCCGAACTCCTCGAAGACCGTGCGCGCCCGGTCGCTGAGTCGGTGCTGGTAGCGGTCGATGAACATCGGCGTGAAGAGTTCGACGTACGCCACCGCTTCCCCGCCACTCGACTGGAGCCAGTCGATGTCGAGCAGGCTCGGGTCGCCCCACCGGGGCGCGTGGAGCCCAGCCAGGTTCTCGACGGCCAGCACGATCTGGTCGTCGGTCGCGCCCTCGATCTGGTCACCCTGCTTCGCCGGCGCGAGATCTTCGAGCACCAGGGTGAACGAGGTGGAGTCGTCGGACACGGTGCCGTAGAGGCATTCCGGCACGACCACCGAGAGCCCGTCGGCGAGGTCGGTGTAGAACCGCACCTCGTTGCGATAGCCGCCGGCTGCGCCGGCGGCCCGACTCTCCTCGCTCGGTGACGGGAACTTGATCACGACCGACTCCGGCGCATCACCCCGGTCGCCCTCGAAGGTGAAGCGATAGCGCTCGTTGTGGGCCATCTGGCCGGTCCCGACCGCCTCTCGGTGGATCGAACCGATGACGACGTCGTGGCCTCGCCGTTCGAGCACGGTGTTGAGCCAGTGGGCGGTGACGTCGGCGGGGTCGTCGACGATCTCGGGGGTGACGGGTTTCGGAGACTCGGCCATTCGGGAGACTCTACGATTCGCGCATGGCATTCACCGGATTCTCCGCGAGTGGGCTGTCGTTCCTGACCGCCCTCGGCGAGCAGGATCGTGACTGGTTCCAGGCGCACAAGGAGCAATACGGCACGGAGGTCGCCCAGCCGGCGAAGGATTTCGTCGACGCGATGTCGGCCCTGCTCCAGGACCACGTGTCGCCGCTCGTGGTCGGCCAACCAAAGACCAACGGGTCGATCGCCCCGATCAACAACGACCTGCGGTTCAACCCCGACGCCGCGCCCTACAAGGACCACATGTTGTTGAAGTGGTGGGAGGGCGGCGACAAGAAGACGGCACCGACCCTCTGGGTACGCCTCTCGGAGGAGCAGGTCGGGTTCGCGTCGGGCATCGCCCTCGGTGACGTGGATCGCTGGCGGGCCTCCGACGGCGCCGCGTTGGCCGCCGCGCTCTCGACGCTCGGCGACCGGTTCGACATCGACGTCGCCGGCCAGGCTTTGAAGAAGGTGCCGAAGCCATGGCCCGACGACCACCCGCGGGCGGATCTCCTCCTCCACAAGATGTTCCAGGTCCGATGGCCCGAACCCACGCCACCGTCGGTCGGTTCAGCCGAGTTCGCCGACGTCTGCGCCGGTCGACTGTCGTTGCTCGGCGACGTCCACGCCTGGCTCCGCGATCACCTGACCTGACTCGCAGACCGCTCAGCCCGACGCGGTCGCCCGACGGCCGGCGTCCACGAAGCGATCCACGAACGGCGTCGTTCCGGTGGAGACGTCGATGCGGGCCATGGTCTGAGCGTACGGCGGCCGGTCAGAGGGCGGGATGGTCGCGGAAGTGCTCGAGGGCCTCCGGGTTGGCCAGCGCCTCGGTGTTCGCGACGTGCTCGCCGTGGACCACGGCCCGCACCGCCAGCTCCACGATCTTGCCGCTGCGGGTCCGCGGGATCTCCGCGACCTGACCGATGACCGCGGGCACGTGCCGAGGTGTCGCCCCGGCCCTCACCTCGGAACGGATCCGCGCGGCCAACTCGTCGTCGAGGTCGACCCCGTCGCGGAGGACGACGAACAGCACCACGCGCGTGTCGCCGTCGGCCTGCTGTTGCCCGATCACGATCGACTCGACGACTTCGGGCACCTTGTCGACCTGGCGGTAGATCTCCGCGGTGCCGATGCGCACGCCGCCCGGGTTGAGGGTGGCATCACTGCGACCGTGGATCACGAGGCCGCCGGCGTCGGTCCACTCGGCGAAGTCTCCCTGGTGCCACATGCCGGGCATCCGTTCGAAGTACGCGGCGCGGTAGCGAGCGCCGTCGGGGTCGGCGTGGAAGCCGAGTGGCATCGACGGGAACGCGTTGCGGCAGACCAGTTCGCCGCGTGTGCCCGGGGGGACGCGGGCGCCGGTGCCGTCGACCACGTCGATGT
>JBDQKM010000305.1:0-2743 GCA_040263275.1 Acidimicrobiales bacterium | reverse complement strand
CCCGGGTCGATGTCGTTCAGTGTCGAGGGCACCCCGCTGCTGTTCACCGGCGACACGCTGTTTCCCGGCGGGCCGGGGGCCACAGGGTTCGAGGGCGGCGACTTCCCCACCATCCTCCGGAGCATCGAGGAGCGGATGTTCCGTGTGTTCGACGGCGACACGGTCGTGCTGCCCGGCCACGGCAACGACACGACGATCGGGGCCGAGGCGCCGTCACTCGACGAGTGGGCCGCCCGCGGTTGGTGACGTGGGTCACCGACCGCCCTCAATTCGATCGCTGATCGACCGACCCGAGTGGAAATGATGTCGCCGCCTGTCATCGAGGACGAATCCGCCCGGCTCGCGTCATTGCGATCGGTCCACATCCTCGACACGCCTCCCGAGCCCGAGTTCGACGAGCTCGACGAACTCGCCGCGTGGACGTGCCACGCCCCGATGGCGGCCATCACCCTCGTCGACCGATCGCGCCAGTGGTTCAAGGCCGAGTCCGGCATCGGCGTCACCGAGACACCGAGAGACGTCTCGTTCTGTGCGCACACCATCGCCGGCGATGAGACCCTCGTCATCACCGACACCTCCCTCGACCTGCGGTTCCGCGACAACCCGTTCGTGGTCGACGACCCAGAGGTCCGCTTCTACGCGGGGGTGCCCATCTCGCTCGACGAGGGCCTGCGCATCGGCACGTTGTGTGTGCTCGACACTCGGCCTCGGACCCTGTTCTCCGACGAGCGCCGCGCCCTGGAGATCATCGCCCGTCAAGCTGCAGTGAGGCTCTACGCCCGCCGCCTCGAATGGGCATCCATCGCCGACCCGCCGAGCCCCGGCGCCGGCGGCTGATTCACGGTTCGATCCACATGATGTCGTTGCCGGGCTCGTCGGCAACGGTGACCCGGGCATAAGAGCGCAGGTCGAGTTCGGTGATCCCGCCCCAGCCCTCGGCCCGAAGGACACCACGCCCCTCCACCCGCACACCGGTGTCGTGCGTGAAGCTGAACCACGCGGTCAGCCCGGCCACCATTGCGGCCGGCACGATGCCGAAGCCGAAGATCGGTGCTGCGGTGCCCGGCAGCACGAACGCAGCCACCGCCGAACCCATCAGGGCGACGACACCGAGCCCGACGGCGAGGCGGGCCAGCGCTCGACCACGATCGGACTAGCCGCGCTCGAGTTCGAACAGCACGCCCGCGGCATCACCCGACCGGGCTGCGGCGATGGCGGCCCGCAGCTCCCTCTGCCGGGCGGCAGGGACCTGACGGAGCCGGACCACGTCTTTCTTGGCGTTCTTGCGCCCGACCTCGTGCCAGCAGTTGATCCGCACCCCGGCATGGTCCCACAACCGGCCGAGTGGGCCGGGTGATCCAATGTGATAGCGCGAACGGCCCCATCTCGTGAAGCCTCCCGTCACTTCCGCCGAAACCCCACCCACAGGTCCACGGGGGACCGGAACGACGAGAGGAGACGACGATGAGCACTCGCGAGCAGATCGAAGAGGCACTGGGGAGCGAGCTCGAACCGGGGGAACGGGTCGAGGCATTCCGCCCCGTCGTGTCCGGAGGCAAGGTCGAGGATCGGGCCTACGAGACCACGCTGGCGATGCTCGGGCCGTCGGTGTTCAGCCGGGCCGCCCAGGGAGCGATGACCGGTGAGGGTGCAATGCCCAACCGCACCAACCTCGTGGTCGTGACCGATCGTCGCGTCCTCTGGTGCCAGAAGGGCCGCATGGGCCACGAAATCGCCATCGGCGGATCCGACTCGCTCGGTGCCGTCCACCAGGTCGACATCGTCCCCGCCCGCATCGCGCTGGCCAAGCTGCGGTTCACCTTCGCCGACTGGTCGGTCGTCCAGTTCGACCTCCCGTCCGACCACCGGGCCTCCGACTTCGCCAACGACATCATGAAGCTCCTCCTGCGGGTCCCGACCGCAGCCTGAGCAACCCGAGGGCATCCGCCCGTCTCTCTCCGAAGAAGCCCACCCCACGGGTGGGCTTCTTCGTGTCACCACCATCGGCGGATACCCTCGGGGCCAACGCTCGACCGCCAGGAGTTCATCGTGACCGAGACCGTCATCCTCACCGGTGCCCGCACCCCGATCGGCAAGTTCAACGGCGGGCTGTCGGGCTTCAGCGGCACCGCACTCGGCGGCCTGGCGATCGCCGAAGCCCTCCGTCGGGCCGGACTCCAGGGCGAACAGGTCGACTACGTCTACATGGGCCAGGTCGTCCAGGCCGGCGCCGGGCAGGTGCCGGCGCGCCAGGCGGCGTTCGCCGGCGGTGTGCCGATGACGGTGCCGTCGACCGGTCTCAACAAGGCCTGCCCGTCGGGCCTCAACGCCATCCAGCAGGCCCACCGCATGATCGCGCTGGGCGAAGCCGAGATCGTGATCGCGGGCGGAATGGAGTCGATGACCCAGGCCCCCTATCTCCTGATCGACGGCCGCAAGGGCTACGGCTACGGCAACGCCACCCTGCCCGACGCTCTCACCTACGACGGTCTCTACTGCTCGTTCGAGCAGGAGCTGATGGGGGCCGGCACCGAGCGCCACTCGGCCCAAGCCGGAATCACCCGCGAGGCGATGGACGCCGTCTCGGCCGCTTCCCACGATCGTGCTGCCCGCGCCCAGAAGGACGGCCTCTTCGAGGACGAGATCGTGCCGGTGGAGATCCCCCAGCGCAAGGGCGACCCGGTGGTGCTCCGCGACGACGAAGGCATCCGGGTGGGCACCACCGCCGAGTCGCTCGGCGGGT
>JBDQKM010000304.1:0-2765 GCA_040263275.1 Acidimicrobiales bacterium | reverse complement strand
GGGTGCGGCGGCTCGGACTCGGCTGAACCCCGGGTCGGGTTCAGGCGAGATCGTCGAGCGCGTCGCGCAGCGCCCTCGCCGCGGCCGTGCCGGTCTTCTCGGCAGCGACGAGGAACCTGTGAGCGGATCAGCGGGTGCGCTGGATCTCCCAGAGGTGCAGCGTCTCGCCGTGGATCAGTCGATCTTCGATCAGGCGGAAGCCCAGCTTGTGCAGGGTCGCCTCGCTGGCCCGGTTGTCGGGGTGGGTCACGGCGTGGATCAGGTCGCCGGGGTAGCGCTCCCAGGTGTCGGTCAAGATGACGTGTCCGGCTTCGGTGGCGTAGCCCTCGTTCCAGAAGCGGCGGGCGATCGTGAAGCCGAAGTCGACCGTGGCCCCGTCGACGTCGAACAGGTGCTGCAGTCCTGCTTCACCGATCAACCCACCGGTGGTGGCGTCACGGATGGCCCAGAGGCCCCATCCCTCGGCCCGCCAGCACCGCTCGGCCGCGGCGAGGGCCGACTTGGTCTGGTCGCGGGTTCGGGCGCCGCCGTCGACGAACTCGATGACGGCCTCGTCGCCGTAGAGGGCCCCGACCTCGTCGAGGTCGGCCGCGCTCAACGGCATCAGGATCGTGCGTTGGGTTCGCAACAGTGGTGCGCTCACCCCCTGATCGTGTCACTCTGGAGAGCGAAAGGGGAGGGGAATCCGTGGGAATCGAGTGTCGACCGATCACGCGTGCGCTCGGCGCCGAGGTCGCGGGCATCGATCTGGCCCGCGTCGACGACTCGCTCATCGACGAATTGCGCAAGGCGTGGCTCGACCACAAGGTGCTCGTGATCCGTGATCAGCCGATCACCCGCGACCAACACATCGCCTTCGGCCGCCGTTTCGGTGAACTCGAGATCCACCCCTTCGCCTCGAACCACAATGACTATCCCGAGATCGTCCGGATCAAGTCGAACGAGAAGTTCCAGTACGCCGCATCGAGCTGGCACACCGACGTCACCTGGCGGCACGAACCCTCGATGGGTTCGATCCTGCGCGGGGTGGTGATCCCTCCGGTCGGCGGTGACACGTCGTTCGCCAACAGTGCCCTGGCCTACGAACGGCTGTCCGACGAGGTGAAGGCGTTCATCGACGGCCGGTTCGCCATCCACGACTTCTCGATGACGTTCGGGCAGGGGATGAGCGCCGAGGAACGGGCCGAGCAGCAGGAGAAGTACCCGCCGGCTCGTCACCCGATCGTGCGCACCCACCCGGAGACCGGCGAGAAGTCGCTCTACACGAGCCGCAACTTCGTCCGCTCGATCGAGGGCGTCGACGACCCGGTCGAGTTCGAGCGCCTCATGGATGCGTTCGACCGTGCGATCATGAATCCGAGTGTGCAATGCCGGATTCGTTGGGAGCCCGACACGTTCGTGATGTGGGACAACCGAGCCGTTCACCATCACGCGTCCGACGATTTCTGGCCGGAGACCCGTCATGTGGAACGGGTGACGATCTGTGGCGACCGACCGTACTGAGGAGATGACATGACTCTGGAGATCACACCGCTCAACGGCTACTTCGGTGCCGAGGTCTCGGGTTTCGACATGGCCGACGTCGACGACTCGACCCGCGACGAGCTGCGCAAGGCGTGGCTCGACCACAAGGTGCTCGTGTTGCGTGATCAACGCGTGTCGATCGAGGAACACATCGCCTTCGGGCGACTGTTCGGCGAACTCGAGATCCATCCCTTCACCGAGGGGATCGACGGCTATCCCGAGATCGTGAAGCTCGAGGCGGGAGGCGACAGCGGGAAGACCTTCGTCGCGGCCGGCTGGCATTCCGACGTGACCTGGCGGGCCGAGCCGTCGATGGGATCGATCCTGCGCGGTCGCGTGGTGCCGGAGGTGGGAGGCGACACGTGTTTCGCCGATGCGACGGCCGCCTACGAACGGATGCCGCAGGACCTCAAGGACCTCGTCGACGACGCCTACGCGATCCACGACTACGCCCGGGTCTTCGCGTCGCGGGTGGCCCCCGACGAGCAGGAGGAGATCCGGGCCAAGTACCCGCCCCAGCGCCACCCGGTGATCCGGACCCATCCCGAGACCGGGGCCCGCGGGATCTACACGAACGTCGGCTTCACCTCCCACATCGAGGACATGACCGAGGAGGACTCGACACGGACCCTGCGGCGGCTCGAACGCCAGATCATGGACCCGAGTGTGCAGATCCGCGTGCGCTGGCGACCGAACACCTTCGTGATGTGGGACAACCGCGCCGTGCAACACGCCGCCACCACCGACTTCCTGCCCGCCCACCGCATCATGGAACGCGTCACCGTCATCGGCGATCGTCCCTACTGATCGCCGCTCGATGACCTTCGGCCCGATCGTGAGCCCCGAGTGGCTCGCCGCTCACTTCGACGACGACCACGTGATCGTCGACCTCCGCTGGTCGGTGACCGGTGGACCCGGTCGCGACGCGTTCGACGCCGGGCACATCCCCGGCGCGGTCTTCGCCGATCTCGACGTCGACCTCTCGGGGACGGCGTCCGAGGCCGCGGGTCGGCACCCTTTGCCCACCCCGATCCGGTTCGCCGAGGCGATGGGTCGACTCGGCATCGGAGACCGCACCCGGGTGATCGTCTACGACGACGCCGGCGGGGTGATCGCCGCGCGGCTCTGGTGGATGCTCGACGTGCTCGGCCGCGAAGTGGCCGTGCTCGACGGCGGCATCCAGGCGTGGACCGGCAAGATCTCGAAGGCGAAGCCCAAGCCGTCCGACGCCGAGTTCACCC
>JBDQKM010000303.1:0-2772 GCA_040263275.1 Acidimicrobiales bacterium | reverse complement strand
GCGCATTCGTGCCGCGTTGCCCACCATCAGGTGGCTGCTGGAGCAGGGTGCGTCGGTCACGGCGTGCACGCATCTCGGCCGACCGAAGGGTGCGCCCGACCCGGCGTATTCGGTCGAGCCGGTGCGCGCTCGGCTCGCCGAACTCGTGCCGGGGGTCGAGCTGCTCGACAACCTGCGTTTCGACCCGGGGGAGACGGCGAACGATCCGGACTTCGTCGCCCGGCTGATCGAAGGCCACGACGCCTACGTGAACGACGCGTTCGGCGCGTCGCACCGCGCCCACGCCTCGATCGTGGGGCCGCCCCAGCACCTCCCGTCGGCGGCGGGCCGGTTGTTGCACCGGGAGGTCGAGGTGCTCGGTGGGTTGCGCGACAACCCGCGCAAGCCGTTCGTCGGGATCATGGGCGGCTCGAAGGTGAGCGACAAGCTCGCTGTGATCGAGGCGCTGCTGGAATCCGTCGACTCGCTGATCGTGGGCGGCGGGATGTGCTTCACGTTCCTGAAGGCGCAGGGGCACTCGATCGGCGCCTCGTTGTGCGAGGACGACATGGTCGAGACCTGCGCCAGGCTCCTCGACCAACCGAAGCCCATCCATCTGCCCTGCGACATCACGGCGTTGGGCCCGGGCGGGAAGCTGTTCGAGCCCGAGGCCGGGGGAGAGGTGCGCCAGATGGGTGCCAACCTTCCCGACGGCTGGATGGGTGTCGACATCGGCCCGGGATCCGCCGCCCAGTTCGGCGACGTCATCCACGAGGCCGGCACGGTGCTGTGGAACGGTCCGATGGGCGTGTTCGAAGATCCGCGTTTCGGTGGTGGCACCGGCGCGGTGGCCCAGGCGATGGCCGATACGAAGGCGTTCACCGTCGTCGGCGGCGGCGACAGCGCTGCCGCGGCGAAGCAATTCGGTGTAGAGAAGGACATGGACCACGTCTCCACCGGTGGGGGTGCCTCGCTCGAGTTGATCGAGAAGGGCGACCTGCCGGGGCTGGAGGCCCTACGAGGAGCGCCCAACAATGGCTAGTCAAGCAACGTCTGACCGCAAGCCACTCATCTCCGGCAACTGGAAGATGCACCACAATCACTTCGAGGCGATCCAGACCGTCCAGAAGCTGGCCTACGCGTTGACGGCCGACGACTACGACGAGGTCGACGTGTCGGTGCACCCGCCCTTCACCGACCTGCGGTCGGTGCAGACGGTGCTGCAGGCCGACGACGTGCCGATCGCGCTCGGCGCCCAGAACGTGCACCAGGAGGAGATGGGCGCGTTCACCGGTGAGGTCGCTGCCGGCATGCTGGCCAAGCTCGACGTCACCTACGTGATCGTGGGCCACTCCGAGCGCCGTGAGCTCTTCGGGGAGACCGACGAGATCGTCAACGCGAAGGCGATCGCGGCACTGAAGGAGAACATGACCCCCATCGTCTGCTGTGGCGAGACGCTCGAGGAGCGTCAGGCCGGGCAGGCCGAGTCGAAGGTGGCCGCACAGATCGCCGGTTCGCTGGCCAACCTCACCGCCGAGGTCGTTGGTGAGCTGGTGGTCGCCTACGAGCCGATCTGGGCGATCGGGACCGGCGAGACGGCGTCGTCCGATGACGCCCAGCAGATGTGCGCCCACATCCGCTCGCTGATCAAGGACCAGTGGGGCGATGCTGCTGCGGCCTCGGTGCGCATTCAGTACGGCGGATCCGTCAAGCCGGGCAACGCGCCGGAGCTGATGGCCCAGCCCGACATCGACGGCGCGCTCGTGGGCGGAGCCTCGCTCGACCCCGACGACTTCGCCCGTATCGTCAACTTCCGCCTCTACCAGGCCTGAGCCGGTATCCTCGACCCGTGATCTGGATCGTTGCACCCCTGTGGCTCGTCTCCGCGCTGGGCCTGATCTTCCTCGTCCTGCTGCACAGCGGCAAGGGCGGCGGCCTGTCCGACATGTTCGGTGGCGGCGCCGGCGCGGCCGCAGCCGGCTCGACGGTCGTCGAGAAGAACCTCGACCGCATCACTGTCGTGGCTGCAGTCGTCTTCGCCTTCAGCTCCGTCGCCTACGCCCTCATCTTCTAACCCGTCACACCGGTGTCAGACACTCGTCACGAGTGCTGTAGCCGCAGCCCCCGCGGCCGATAGGGGGAGATGCGCCGTTTCCTCCTCGCGTTTCTCGCGTTCCTGCTGCTGACCTCGGCGTGTGCCGGGGGGCCGCCCGCTCTCGATGACAGCGCTGCTCGCGAGGTCGACCGGATCGACACCACCGATCCGGCTTCGGCCGAGACGATTGCGGCAGAACCCGTCTCCCTTCGACTCGCCGTCCCTGCGGACACCTCCCTCGATCCGGCGGACGCGGGGGCCGCGTCGCTCACGAATCGCGTCGTATCGGACCTGCTCTACGAGGGGCTCACCAGTCTCGACGACGACAGTCGGCCCCAGCCCGCCCTGGCCGACCGCTGGTTCGTCAGCGACGATCGTCTTCTCTGGACGTTCGTGCTGTCCGCCGGGCTCGTCGACGGCGCCGGTGAGCCGATCACCGCTCGCGACGTGAAGGCGTCGCTGGAGCGGGTGGCCCGCCGCGGCCCGGCCGATCAGGCCGCCACCGCGCTGACGGCCATCGCCGGGTGGGCCGACCTGATGGCCGGTGATGCCGGGGGAGTGGCCGGCCTCTCCGCTACCGACGACTCGACGCTGGTCGTGCGCCTCGACTCGCCGTACGAACTGCTCCCTGAGGTGCTGGCTGCTCCGGCGTTCGGAGTGACCGGCGAGCGCGAGGACGGATCACTCCGCACCAGCGG
>JBDQKM010000302.1:0-2775 GCA_040263275.1 Acidimicrobiales bacterium | reverse complement strand
TGTGCGACGAGGTGACCGAGAGCACCGCGTTGGCCCCGATCGCGGCATCGACGGCACTCCCCCCGCGCCGGAGGAGGTCGACCCCGGCAGCGGTGGCGAGATGGTCGATCGTGGAGACCATCCCATTTCGGGCATGACGGGTGACGGAGGGATCGAGCACTCGCCGAGTCTGCCATGCCGGGAATCAACGGCCCGCGGCCCGAGTTGACGCGCTCATGGACATCGTTCGCATCGAACCGATCCCGAAGTGGATCCGCGGAACGGTCGGCGATCGCACCGTGGTCGACACCCGGCGGGCGCAGCTCGTGTGGGAGCACGAGTACTACCCGTGGTGGTACGTCCCCACCGACGACGTCCACGACTCCTCGTTGCCCACCACCGAGATCGCCGAGCTCCCCGAACACGTCAAGGTCGAGTGGTCGGCCGTCGAGCGCTGGTTCGAGGAGGACGAGGAGGTCTTCATCCATCCCCGCGACCCGTATCGCCGCGTCGACGCGCTCCCCTCCTCGCGTCACGTGGTGGTGCGGGTCGACGGCACCGTCGTCGCCGATTCCCACAAGCCGACGATCCTCTACGAGACGGGTCTGCCGCCCCGCTACTACCTCCCACCCGATGACGTGCGGGTCGACCTCCTCACTCCGACCGGCACCTCGACGGGCTGCCCCTACAAGGGGTTCGCCCGCTACTGGACGCTCACGGTCGACGGCACCGAGTATCCCGACCTCGTGTGGGGCTACGACGATCCGCTGCCGGAATCGGCGCCCGTGAAGGGGCTGATGTGCTTCTACAACGAGAAGGTCGAGCTCGAGATCGACGGCGAGCCGATCGAGCCCGTCGTCACCAAGTTCTCCTGATCTACTGCTCGTAGGTGGTCGTCGTGATCGGCGCGCTGGTGGTCGGCACCGGCTGCGCCTCGACCCCGGTGAGGGCCGAGAGCTCGTCCTGCACCAGGCGCACGACCAGGGCATCGAGCGGCAGTTCGTCGTAGTCGTCGGCGGTGATGTCGGTGACGTCGCCGGTGGCCGTCGAGCCGCCCGCCCCGTAGGACAGGAACACGAACCGACCGCCGGTGACGAACGCCAGCTCTCGCATCACGTATTCGGCCTGGTCGTCGGTGCCGCTGGCCGAGACGGGGAAGATCTTCACACCCCGCTCGGCGGCCGCGATCGCGGTCGCGGTGTAGGGCTGCTGGACGTTGCGTCCGACCTGGGGCGGGGCGTCGGCGACGACGAACATCAGCTCGACGGCGCCGTCGCGGCGCCACTCGGGCTTCTCGAGCGCATCGGCCAGCGCCTCGTCGAGCGCCTCGGGATAGTCGCCGCCGCCATCGGCCTGCACGTCGGCGAGGGCGGCGAGGAAGGCATCGAGGTCGCCGGTGAGGTCGAAGGTCCGGGTGACGAAGAGATCGCCTTCGTCGCGGTACACGGTCATGCCGAAGCGCACGTCGGGGGCGCTCGGCAGCGCCGCGATCTGGGTGGCCACCGACGTCATGTTCTCGCGCAGGCGGGCGATCTCGTCGCCCATCGAACCGGTTGCGTCGAGCACGAAGAGGACATCGAGCGGCACCGAGCCGTCGACGCCACCCGGAGCCTCGACGGTCACGCCGACCGACGGCGTGGCCGGCGCGAACTCGACGGACTGCGAGGCCTCGCCGACCGTGACGGTGGCGGAGAACGTGTCGCCGGCGAGGTTCATCGCCGCCGGCGAGAACCGAACCGAACCGTCGGCCGTGGTGCGCAGGGTGACCGCACCGCCGTCGGCCACGATTTCGACGATGGCGTCGAGCACCGGAAGGCCGTTGTCGCCCGTGACGGTGATCACGGTCGAGTCGCGCACGTCGAGGGGACGGACCTCCACGCCCGAGTCGAGCACGACCTCTCGATAGTCGAGGTACGCCTCGACATCCTCGCCGTCGTCGATCGATCCGGCCCGCAGCGGCGTATCGTCGATGGGCGGCTCGATCGGCGGTTCGATCGGACCGATGTCGCTGACGTCGCCGGCCGCGACGGTCGTCGTCGACCGGGGGGCGCCGTCGTCGGAGTACGCCGTTTCGGCCGCCATGTCGAGGTCGCCTTCGGCGCCGAAGGCGTCACCGCCACCCGTCCAGTCGAGATCGTCGCCCTCGAGCCACCCGCGGTCTCCGGCCGGGAAGGTCGTGCCGGTGTCGCCGCCCGGGTCGGCGGCGTCGTCGGAGGTGTCCCCGCACGAGGCGAACAACAGGGCGCCGGCGAGCAGGACGGAAAGCGATCGCGTCTTCATGTCATCTCTGACGACATTCACCCCCCTTCCAGTTCCCCACCCGTCACACCGGGAGTTCGGCGGAGCCGAACTCCAGCAACGCTTCGCGTTGCCGGTGTCAGACACTCGTCACGCCCGATCGCCGCTCATGCTCGGATCTGGGCGATCTGGGCTCTGGCGATGTCGAGATCGTCGGGGTTGGTGACGCCGACCCAGGCCTCGTCGGTGGGGACGACGCCCACCGTCATCTCGCCCGACGCCATCAGCTCGTGGACCACGGAGGGCAGGAGGTATTCGGCCTTGGGCTCGTTCTCGTGATCGGCGAGGACCGCAGCGAAACCCCGCTCGAGATCGGCGAAGAGCCGGTGGGGGAAAGCCCAGAAGTTCATCGACGAAACGGTGTCGTCGGCCAGCGGACCGGCCGGGTCGGTGGCGGTGATGGTGCCGTCGGCGCGGCGGCCGATGCCGTGGGTCTCGACGAGCGATGTCAGCCGATCGCCCTCCACCGCACAGACGCCGCGGCTGACCTCTCCCGAC
>JBDQKM010000301.1:0-2784 GCA_040263275.1 Acidimicrobiales bacterium | reverse complement strand
GTACAAGGCCGTGACGGGCGACCCCTTCAGCAGTCTGCATACCGTGCCCTGATCCCCCACCAATCAAGGAGGAGAGATTCATGACGGAGACATCCGAGCAGTCGGCCTCGAGGCCCTCCAAGTTGGAACGAGCGCCGCCGGTGCGGCGTCGGCCGTGGCGGTCGTGATGCCGACGACGTCGCCGTTGCGGTCGTAGGCCGGACTGCCGGGCGGGACGTCGCCGAGTCGGCCGTCGAGCTCGACCACCCCCACGACCGGATCGCCGTTGACCATCGCCGAGGTGGATTGCTCTGCCACGACCCGCTGGGTCGAGCGGGAACCGTCCTCGGTCGGCATGTTCACCTCTTCACCTTCCCGGGCGAGGGCATCGTCCTTGCCGAGACCGGGGGTGGCACCGTCGACCCGGATGACGGTGATGTCGGTGACCGGGTCTCGCCCGATGACGGTGCCGGGCAGGCTGGAGTCTCCCCAGCTGATCTCGACCTCGTCGGCACCGGCCAGGGCGGTGCCGCTCGTGACGACATAGCCGTCGCGCACGAGCAGCGCGCCGGCGAGGGTCTCACCGTCGTTGGTGCGCACCACCATCACGTCGTCGGCCGCCTCGCTCGACGCCGGCGGGGCGAAGGAGAACAGCAGTTCGGGTGACTGGTCGGCCGAGCCGTTGCTTGTCGTCGTCTCGACGTCGGCTGTCGTTCCGAGACGTACCGGGGTGTCGGTGACCGTGATGTCGGCCGGGCCGGCGCGGCTGACCCACACCATGCCGGACACGATCGCCGCGCTGCCGAGCAGCACCACGCCTGCCCGACGTCGTCGGGTTCGGCGACGAGCCAGCGCCCGCCTTGCGTCCATCGCGACCTCGGCGGGGTGGCGCCAGACCCTGTCTTCGGGCGGCAGGGGTCGGCGGCCGGCCGGCTCCTCGGCGTCACGCTCCCCGTCTCCCACGGTACGAGAGCGTACCGATGACCTCTCGCCTGGTGGTCGCGCCCCCACGGTCGAAGGTTGGCCTGGTCGCTCCGACGCCTACCATGGCGGCGTGCTCACCCCGCCCGACGATCGCCCCGACTGGCTCGGCCTCACCGACGGCCCGCTGCCGGTGGGCCAGGCCGCCGACTGGGCGGTGCTGCCCAACTGTGGCGCGATGGTGCTCTTCAGCGGGACTGCGCGCGACCACGCACCGGGTCGCGACGGGGTGGAGCAACTCGAGTACGAGGCCTACGAGGAGCACGTCGTCCCACGCCTGGCCGACATCGCGTCGCGCATGCGCGCGGAGTGGCCCACCCTGGGCCGGATCGTGCTCCTCCACCGGATCGGCACGGTGCCGGTGGGAGAGTCGTCGGTGGTCGTCGTCGCCTCGTCACCGCATCGACCCGAAGCCTTCGCCGCGGCCCGGTTCGGGATCGACACCCTGAAGTCGACGGTGCCCATCTGGAAGCGAGAACGGTGGAAGGACGGGGAGTCGTGGGGCCTCGAGGCCCAGCACATCGCCGACGTCGACGGGGCGGTCGATCGCGACGGTGAGGCCCTCCGATGAACACCGCAGCCGTCTTCTTGATCGTCGCCGCCCTCGCGGCCGTGGGCGGTTCGATGCTCCTCTACTTCGGGCATCGTGTGCGTCAGCCCCGTCCGCCCGACTTCCAGGAGCAGCTGCGGGCCCTCGCGCCGCCCCACGCGAAGCGGACGGCGGAGCAGCCGAGCGGTATCGTGCCCTTGGAGCCCGGCCCCGATGAGGAGCGCTGAACCCTGGCACGAGACCTAGCGATCGATCTGGGTACGGCGAACACGCTCGTCTACGCCCGGGGTGAGGGCATCGTCTTGAACGAGCCTTCCGTGATCGCGCTCAACAGTCGCAATGGCGAAGTGCTGGCGATGGGTCACGAGGCCTGGCAGATGATCGGGCGGACGCCGAGCTACATCGTCGCCGTGCGGCCGCTTCGCAAGGGGGCGATCACCGACTTCGACGTCACCCAGCGGATGATCCGGCTCCTGCTGCAGCGCGTCGGCGTGAGTCGGTTGAACCGGCCGCGGGTTGTGATCTGTGTGCCGTCGGCGATCACCGCGGTCGAGCGCCGCGCCGTGACCGAGGCGGCCAAGCGGGCCGGCGCCGCCGACGCTCGGCTCATCGAGCAGCCGGTCGCCGCGGCGATCGGGGCCGACCTCCCGATCAACGAGCCGATCGGCAACATGGTGATCGACATCGGTGGCGGTACCACCGAGACCGCGCTCATCTCGCTCGGCGGCGTCGTCGCCCTCGAGGCCGTGCGGGTCGGGTCGTTCGACATCGACAACGCGATCCAGGGCTACGTTCGCCGCGAGTACGGCATCGCCGTCGGCGAGCGCACCGCCGAGGAGATCAAGATCGTGCTCGGTTCGGCCGACCCGACCAACGACGAGGTCAACGCCGAGGTCCGTGGTCGAGAGCTGATGAGTGGTCTCCCGAAGACGGTCGTGCTCACGCCGGGGGAGATCCGTGAAGCGATCGATGAGCCCGTGACGGCCATGGTCGACTCGGTCCTGTCCTGCCTGGCCCAGGCGCCTCCCGAGCTCGCGCAGGACCTCATCGTGCAAGGCATCCATCTCGTCGGTGGTGGCGGGATGCTGAAGGGCATGGACTCCCGGCTGTCGCGCGAAGCCGAAGTGCAAGTACGGCTGGTCGATTCGCCGCTCGAGGCCGTGGCCTACGGCGCCGGCCGTGTCATCGAGCACTACGAGTCGGTACAGGCCATCTTCATGGAGGGTGGTAGCTCCCGGCGTTGACCCCGGCGATCGAGGTTCACTCGTCGTCGG
>JBDQKM010000300.1:0-2846 GCA_040263275.1 Acidimicrobiales bacterium | reverse complement strand
AGCCAGCCGACGGTGAAGAGCATCGCCGTCTGCGCGTCGTCGGCCGGAAACAGCCAGTCGGTGACGTCCGGCGCGAGGTTGCCGAGCAACGACGGCCCGAGCACGAGGCCGGCGGCCAGCTCGCCGACCACCGCCGGCTGACCCACCTTCTGCATGAGGGCCCCGAGGGTCCGTGCCGCCACCAGGATGACGAGAAGTGCGACCCAGAAGACGAGGAGCTGGTGCTCGGTCGGTGGGTTGAGGTTCACGGGCCCGGCCTTTCTCGAGAAGATCGGCAGTGTCGACAAGGTAACGACACGGTTCCACCTCCCCCCACCGGAATGGCCGTGGGTACCCTCGGGTGATGTCTCCTCCCGAACCGCCGTCGGCCGCCGCCGTCACCCTCGACGACATCCACCGGGCGGCAGAGGCGATCGCAGGGGCGGTGGAACACACACCGCTCACGGTGTCGCACACGCTGAGCGACATCACAGGTGTCGAAGTGCACCTGAAGTTCGAGAACCTCCAATACACCGGGTCCTTCAAGGGACGTGGTGCTCGCAACCGTCTCCTGGCCGTCGAGCCCGGTCGCGGCGTCGTCGCGATGTCAGCCGGCAACCATGCCCAGGGCGTCGCCCACCATGGTGCCCTGCTCGGTCTCCCGACGACGATCGTCATGCCCGAGAACACGCCGTTCGTCAAGGTCGCCCGCACCCGCGACCTCGGCGCCGAGGTGGTGTTGGCCGGCGCCGACGTGATGGAGTCGGCCACCCGGGCTCGGGAGTTGGCCGCCGCCCACGATCTCGAGTTCATCCACCCGTTCGACGACCCGGCGGTGATCGCGGGTCAGGGCACGATCGCGCTCGAGATGCTCGCCCAGGAGCCCGAACTCGACGTGATCGTGGCCGCGGTCGGCGGCGGTGGTCTCGCCGCCGGGCTCGCCGTGGCCGCGGCCGGGCATGCTCGCCCGGTCGAGATCGTCGGGGTGCAGACCGAGCGTTTCCCGTCAATGGCCGACCGGTTGGCCGGTCGGACCTCGACGGCGCGAGCCGGGTCGACGGTGGCCGACGGCATCGCCGTGACCGAACCCGGAACCCTCACCGCGCCCCTGCTCGAGGCCCACGGTGTCGACGTGCTGGTCGTGCCCGAGGCAGCCATCGAACAGGCCATCGCCATGCTGCTCGAGATCGAGAAGACCGTGGTCGAGGGCGCGGGCGCGGCGGGCCTGGCCGCGGTGATGACCTATCCGGAACGGTTCGCCGGCAAGAAGGTCGGTCTTGTCCTGTGCGGCGGCAACATCGATCCCCGCACGCTGTCGGTGGTGGCGTTGCGTGGTCTGGCCGTCCAGGGGCGCCTCAACCGCATCCGCGTCGAGCTCGACGACAGTCCGGGCGGGCTGGCGCGGGTGTCCGACGTCATCGCCCGCGAGGCCGCCAACGTGGTCGAGGTCGGCCACGACGGGCTGGGCTCCAGCGGCGCCCGCAGCACGGTGCTGGAACTGCGGATCGACACCCTCGACGCCGAGCACGCCGACCGGGTGCTCGCCGCGATCCGGGCGGAAGGGCTCCACGCCGACCTCGTCGACTGGTAGCCCCGACGCAGGACGGCCGGCCGCTGCCGTTGCAGGCAGACGACCGGCCGTCAGGGGGGTTTCCCGTCCTCGCATGACGGGGGCCACCTCTGGGGTGGCTGGTGGTGGCCCGACGCCGAGGCGCCGGTCGCATTGGGGAAGTGCGGCGAGCTAGAAGTCCTCGTCGAAGGCGACATCGCCCTCGACCCCGACCTGGTAGGCCGACACGGTCCGTTCGAAGAAGTTCGAGAGCTCCTGCACGTCCTGGAGCTCCATGAACGAGAACGGGTTCTCGGCGCCGAACCGCTTGGGCAGACCGAGCTGCCCGAGGCGCTGATCGGCCACGAACTCGAGGTAGGTGCGGGTGTCGCCGGTCGACATGCCGGGCACGCCCTCACCGAGGAGGTCCTCGGCAAACTGGAACTCGGCGTCGACGGCCTCTTCGATCATCTCGGTGATCCGTTCGCCGAGATCGGCGTCGAACAGTTCGGGCTCCTCGGCCCGCACCGTGTTGATCACCTCGAGGGCGAAGTTCATGTGCATCGACTCGTCGCGGAACACCCAGTTGGTGCCGGCGGCCAGGCCGTTGAGCAGGCCCTTCGAACGCAGGAAGTAGACGTAGGCGAACGCCGCGAAGAAGAACAGCCCTTCGATGCAGGTCGCGAAGCAGATCAGGTTCATCAGGAACCGCTTGCGATCCTCGGGCGTTTCCAGCGGACCCTTGCCGACCGACTCCATCCATTTGAAGCAGAACTCGCCCTTGGCCCGGATCGACGGGATGTTCTCGATGGCGGCGAAGGCCTCGGCCCGCTCGTCGGCATCGGGGATGTAGTTGTCGAGCAGGTTCAAATAGAACTGGACGTGGAGCGCCTCTTCGTAGAGCTGACGGCTCAGGTACATCCGCGCTTCGGGCGCATTGATGTGTTCGTAGAGGTTGAGGACGAGATTGTTGGCCACGATCGAATCGCCCGTGGCGAAGAACGCCACGAGTCGGCTGATCATGTGCTTCTCGGCCGGCATGAGCTTGCGGTCGAGGTCGGTCAGGTCGTCGGAGAAGTCGATCTCCTCGACCGTCCAGGTGTTTTTGATCGCGTCCTTGTACATGTCGAAGAACTGCGGGTAGCGCATCGGCCGGAGCGTCAGGTCGAACCCGGGATCGAGGATGTTGGACTTCGCGCCGCCCGGCGTCGCGTAGTGCCCGTGGCGATCGCCCGGGGACTCGGGAGCAGCCGGCTCTACGGCGAGGTTGAGGTCGTCTGCCAGCGCCATCAGTCGCACGCCTCGCAGGACTCGGGGT
>JBDQKM010000299.1:0-2944 GCA_040263275.1 Acidimicrobiales bacterium | reverse complement strand
GCGACGGTGACCGTGGCGGGCGAGGCCGAGACGGCGACCGTGGCCGCGGTCGCGGTCGCGACGGAGGACGGGGCGGCCGCGACGGTGGCCGTGGACGTGGTGGCCGCGACGGCGGTCGTGGCGAGGGCGGCCGTGGCGAACGCCGTGAACGCCCGCAGGCCCCGGCCCGACCGAAGGCGCCGCGTCTGCGTCCCGCCCGTACACACCGTCAGGCCGCGCTGAAGGCGCTGCCCCAGCTGCAGCAGCAACTCGCCGAGGAAGTCCTCAAGGGCGGGGTGCCCGGCGTCCGCCAGGCGGTCGACCGCATGAACGACAAGGCCGCAGCCGAGGGCATGCCGAAGATCAAGACCGAGCCGCTCGTCGCCTTGGCCGAGAAGCTCGCCCCGTCGCTCAAGGCGGCGGAATGGCGCGACCGGGCCGAAGCTGCGTTGGCCGGGATCAACGACATCGACATCAAGGACATCCGTAGCGTCGTGGTGGCCGCCGACTCGGGCGCCCGCGACGAAGAATCCCGCGCCCTCGCCGATCAGCTGCGCGAGGGGCTGACCGCACGGGTCGATGCCGAGCATCGCAAGTGGCTCGACGAGCTCGCCGAGAACATCCAGGAAGGCCGCACCGTCCGCGCCCTGCGCCACAGCTCGCGGCCGCCCAAGGCCGGTGCCCCGCTGCCGCCCGACATGGCGGAGCGTCTCGCCGCGGCGGCGTCCGCCTCGCTCACCAGCGAGACCACGCAGGACCGTTGGGCGACGGTGCTCGACGCGGTTGCGTTCTCCCCCGTCAAGGGCCTGGTCGTCCCCGAAGGCCTGCCGGCCACGCCCAACGATCAGCTTCTGGCCGCGGTGCGCAAGCACGCCGGCAAGGTCCCGGCGATTGCGTCGTTGTTCGGTGTGGAGGCAGCGGCGCCTCGTAAGAAGGGCGGGCGACGCACGCCTCCTCCCCCGCCCAAGCCGGCCGCCATTCCCGCGCCGCCGACCGCCGAGCCCGAAGCCGCTGCGCCGGTTTCCGCACCGGGCGAACCCATCGAACCGATCGAACCGGTGGAGCCGGTCGAGCAGACCGTTCCGGTCGTCGCATCGGAAGAAGAAGAGTGATCAGGTTCGAGGTCGACGGCCACGTCGCCGTCATCAGCCTCGATCGGGTCGAGGCCCGCAACGCCATCAACGGCGCCATGGCGGAGGCCATCGAGGGAGCGATCGACCGGCTGGAGGGCGACGACGATCTCTGGGTGGGAATCCTCACCCACGAAGGTCCGGTGTTCTGCGCGGGCGCCGACCTGAAGGAGATCGCCGCCGGCAACGCCGGTGGGCTGGCGACGGCACGCGGCGGCTTCGCCGGGATCGTGGCTCGCGAACGCACAAAGCCCCTGATCGCTGCGGTCGACGGCCATGCGGTCGCCGGCGGTACCGAGATCGCCCTCGCCTGCGACCTTCGCGTCGCGTCGCGAGGGTCGAAATTCGGCATCCCCGAAGTGAAGCGCTCGCTGGTTGCCGCTGCGGGTGGTCTGGTTCGACTCCCCCGCGTGCTGCCGCCGGCGATCGCAATGGAACTCGCCATCACCGGCGACACGCTCGATGCCGAACGGGCCCACCACTTCGGGATGATCAACGAGGTGTGTGAGCCGGGAGCCGTGGTCGACGCAGCCCACGCGCTGGCCGCTCGGGTGACCGCCAACGCGCCCCTCGCCGTGCGGATGAGCCGCCAGCTGGTCCTCGACGCGCCCGGTCAGCCGGACCGTGAGGGAATGAAGGCAGCCGGTCGAGCGCTTGCGGAACTCAGCACCACCGACGATTTCGCCGAAGGGCCGCGTGCGTTCATCGAGAAGCGCGAGCCCAACTGGACGGGGCGCTGAGTCAGAGGGCGCGGTGCACGCGGAGGGCGCGTGCGACCAACCCGAACGTCTCGAAGAAGTTCTTGGTCTCCCGGTCGCCGGGCAATGCGATCGAGTCGATGCCGACACAACCCTGCTCGCCGCACCACTCGGTGAGGCGTTGCATGACCGTCTCCCCCACCCCGACGCCGCGGGCATCGGGGAGGACGTAGAGGTCGGTGAGGTGGCCGATCCGGCGACCGTCGTGCAGGGCGTGGGCCGCGATCGCGGCATAGCCGACGACGACCCCGTCGATCGTGCCCACCAGCAGCGATGCAGAGGTGTCGGCGGCCAGCGCCGCGAGGCTGCCCTCCAGCGGCTCCGGTCGTGCTTCCCACTGGCTCCAGATCTCACCGCCCCGATGCGGGCGGAGTTCCGCGATCGCTTCTCTGTTGAGCGCGGCGACCAGCTCGATCTCGTCGGACCGGGCCTCGCGGACGGCGATCTCCATGCTCAGCCCTGGAGTTGGCGGATGCGATTGATCACCGTCGCCCGGCTGCGGTGGGTCTGTTCGTAGCGGAGCACCGTCGCGAGATCGTCGCCGCTGAGCGGCGTGAGGAACGGCAGCAGCTCGGGCGCGGTCATGTCGTCGTAGTCGGCGATGGGCAACTCGCCGTCGCCGGTCAGATCGAGGATCTCCTCGTCGTGGATCGGTGGGTCGCCGGCTTCGCCGGACAGCACCGTGCTGACGACCTCGATGGCCTGATCCAGGAACTTGCGGGCCTCTCCCTGGCCCTGCTGGCCGGCGACCTTGCCGGCCAGTCGGGTCAGCGCGACCTGGCCGCGTCCGCGGTCGGCGAGCTTCGGGATCAACTCCCGCGCTTCGAGGGCCAGACCGATCGGGGCGTAGACGAAGATGTCGAGGACCTGATCCGCGAGCCGTTCCTCGTCGCTCACGGGAGCTCGACCGGCCCTCCGCAGTGCGGGCACTCGCCGTCGACCACGGCGGCGCTGTTGACGAGCAGGAAGCAGTTGGGACAGGAGAACTCGTTGTCGCGGCGCGCGAGGACCGGCTCCGCCTCTCCCGGTGGCGTCGGCGTCGGCTTGGGCGGCTTGCCCTCGTCTTCGTCGTCGTCG
>JBDQKM010000298.1:0-2954 GCA_040263275.1 Acidimicrobiales bacterium | reverse complement strand
GCGTTTATTCCCCGCATCCGTTCCTCCGCGGCGCGCCGCTCGCGATCGCTCCCGTTGTGGAAGTCCGGATGGGCGTCGCGGGCGAGGCGCAGATAGGAGCGGCGAATCTCGGTCATGGACGCGGACGGATCGACCCCGAGAATCTCGTAGTGCGCTGCCCGGTCCTTGGCCACCGTGGGAGGTTAGATGCCCGGAGCACCGCAGAACGCATCATGCTTTCCTCACAGTTGTGATCCAGCATCCGTAGTGAAGAACAGCGGGCAAGGTGTCTGCGACCGACCGAAACGAGCGAGTGTGAGCGAAGAGTCCGTGGTGGTGATCGTCGAGGACGACCCGAACATCGCCGACCTCGTCGAGCTCTACCTGCGCCGCGACGGCTTCCGCCCCTACCAGGCCCCGACCGGCGAACGGGCGCTGGAAGTCATCGCGGAGCGCCGACCGAAGCTCGTCCTGCTCGACATCGGCCTGCCCGGGGAACTCGACGGCATCGACGTCTGTCGTCTGGTGCGAGCCGAGTCCGACGTGCCGATCATCTTCCTCACCGCCCGCGACGACGAGATCGACCGCGTGCTCGGACTCGAACTCGGCGCCGACGACTACGTGACCAAGCCGTTCTCCCCCCGGGAGGTGGTTGCCCGGGTCAAGGCGATCCTGCGTCGAGCCGAGGCCGCCAACGGCCGTGACCGTCCCCCGGTCATCGATCTCGGCGAACACGTCGTGGTCGACGTCGGCCGAAGGGAAGTGACCGTCCGCGGCGAGGCCGTCGCCCTCGCGACGAGAGAATTCGATCTTCTGCATCATCTGGCGGAGCGGCGGGGGCTCGCCCTTTCCCGTCGACAGCTGCTCGATGGCGTGTGGGGTGCCGACTGGATCGGCGATGACCGCACCGTCGACGTGCACGTCCGCCAGCTCCGCAAGAAGCTCGGCGACGACCTCCAGCTGGAAACGGTGTGGGGCGTGGGATACCGGCTCGACTGATGCGTCGACGGATCGGCATCGCCCTGATCGGCCTCGTGGCCGCCTCTCTCCTGCTCGCCGGCCTCGGCGCGATCTTCCTGGCGGGCGTGACCGACCGGCAAAGCGACGAGGAGGAGCTGCGCGAACAGACCGATGCCCTCCGCGACCTGCTGGCCGAGGTGACCCTCGTCGATGCCCAGAACTCCTCGGAGACCCGGGTGCAGCAGGTGACCCGGCTGAGCCGCACCATGAGCCTCGAAGGCATCGGCATCGTGCTGGTGACCCAGACGGGGCAAACGGTGGGCACCCTCCCCGACGGCATCCAGATCGAAGATCTCGACCTCGACCTGGTCCGCACCGGCGAGATCGACAGCGGCCAGAAGGACGGACTCATCTTCGCGGCCGGAGGGACCAACAACCGGGCCGGCGGGCAGACCCTGCTGGTGCTCACCCGCGAGCCCGACCCGATCGTCCAACCGGCCTTTCGCTGGTTCCTCGTCGCCGGTCTCGCCACGATCCTCGTTGCCGTCCTCGTCACGGTCCGGTTGAGCCGGCGGCTGATCGATCCGATCGTGCAGACGAGCGGCGCCGCGCAGCGCATCGCCGACGGCGACATGACCGCTCGGGTCGACGACCGCTACGCCGAGATGGGCGGCGAACTCGCCGATCTGGTCGGATCGGTCAACGCGATGGCCGGCAACCTCGAGCGGAGCCGAGCGCTCGAGCGCCAGTTCCTGCTGTCGGTCAGCCACGACCTGCGTACCCCGCTCACCAACATCCGCGGGTACGCCGAGGCCCTCACCGACGGCGCGGTCGACGATCCCGTGGCCGTCGGCCGGATCCTCGAGACCGAGTCACGCCGCCTCGAGCGCCTCGTCGGCGACCTCCTGCTGTTGGCCCGACTCGAGGGAACCGGGTTCGCCTACGACCTGGCCGACCACGACCTCGGCGGGGTCGTCGACGACGCCGTCGCCGGTCTTCGCCAGGAAGCGGCCGAACGGGGCGTGACCGTCGAGGTCCGCCGCCCGGACGGCCCGACCCGAGCCCGCGTCGACGTCGATCGTTTCGGTCAGATCGTCGCCAACCTCGTCGACAACGCGATCCGCTTCGCCGATTCCGAGGTGCAGGTGACGCTCTGGCACGCGGAGGACCGCATCCACCTCGCCGTGGGCGACGACGGTCCCGGGATCAGCGACGCCGACCTGCCCCACGTCTTCGAGCGGCTCTATGTGGCCCAGCACAGTCCGCAGATCCGTGAGAGCGGCAGTGGCCTCGGGCTCGCCATCGTGCGTGAACTCGCCGAAGGCATGGGCGGCTCGGTGACCGCCCGTCGGGCCACCGGTGGAGGCGCCGAGTTCGTCGTGAGCCTCGCGCCGTCGGTCGACTAGGTGTGCTCTTCGGGGAGGTTGTCCCTGAGTGTTGAGGCGGGGGTTGCCCAGCCGAGTGCTCCGTGGGATCGGTGGTGATTGTAGAAGTGGATGAAGCCGTCGTAGGCGGCTCGTCGTTGGTCGTCTGAGGTCCAGTCTCGGATGTAGGCCCATTCCTCGAGCAGGATCCGGTGGAAGCGCTCCACTTTGCCGTTGGTTTGGGGCCGGTATGGGCGGGTCGTTTTCGGTGTTGTGGCGGTGTGTTCGCAGGCCTGGTGCCAGAGCCGGGAGCGGTAGCAGGAGCCGTTGTCGGTGATGACTCGTTCGCAGTTGATGCCGATCGCGGCGAACCAGGCCGCGGCGCGTAGCCAGAACGCGGCGGCGGTGACGGCTTGTTCGTCGTTGAGGATCTCGGAGTAGGCGATGCGGGTGCGGTCATCGATGGCGGTGTGGATGAAGCGGTAGCCGACGGTGGAGCGTTTCGAGTGCGGGGCTTGACCGCGGCCATGAATGCGCCAGCCGCCGCCGTCGGGGATCCCGGAGAGCTTCTTGATGTCGACGTGCACGAGCTCGCCGGGCCGGTCTCGTTGGTATCGGCGGACCGGTTCGCGATCGGTCGCGCGGTCTCCG
>JBDQKM010000297.1:0-2972 GCA_040263275.1 Acidimicrobiales bacterium | reverse complement strand
GCCGATCTCGCCGTGGCGCGTGGGCTCCAGCTGCTGGGCGCGGTCGCTCCTGCCACGGGCCGCCCGACCGTCGTCTTCGAACCCCGGTTCGCGGCGACGCTGCTGGGCCTCGTGGCCGGGATGCTCTCGGGCGAACGGGTGGTCAAGGGCAGAAGCCCGTTCGCCAACCGTGTCGGCGAGCAGATTTCTGCCGACGTGCTCACCATGTACGACGATCCGACCGATGCCGCCTCGCTCGCCGCGGCGGCCTACGACGGCGAAGGACTGGCCTGCCGTCGCGTGCCGCTGATCGCCGCCGGCGTGCTCGACGGGTTCCTCCACGACACCCGCAGCGCCAAGGGCCTCGGTACGACGTCGACCGGCTCGGCGCAGCGCAGTGTCCGCGGGGGTCCCTCGCCCGGCCACCGCTCCCTGCACGTGGACCCCGACCGTGGCGGCCTCGACGAGTTCGTCGCCGGAATCGACGATGGTCTCCTCGTGGCGTCGCTCCAGGGGTTGCACTCGGGGGTCAACGCCGTGAGCGGCGACTTCTCGGTCGGTGTGGAGGGCGTCCGCATCCGCAACGGAGCGCTGGCCGAACCGATCCGGGAGGGCACGCTGGCCGGTGCGATTCCACGCCTCCTGCTCGACATCTCGGCGGTGGGCGCCGATCTCGAGCGGCAGCCGGGCGGCGCGCTGGTGCCGTCGCTGATGGTCGAAGGGATGACCCTGGGCGGAGGAGGCTGAGCCGTGGAGATCCTGCACGCGATCGTCCTCGGCATCGTCCAGGGCCTGTCGGAGTTCCTGCCGATCTCGTCGAGCGGGCATCTCGAGCTCACCCGTTGGCTGTTCGGCTGGGACGACCTGTCGCCCGAGCTCGAGACGTCGTTCGACGTCGCGGTCCACATGGGCACGCTCCTCGGCGCCATCGCCTACTTGCGGGCCGACGTCGTTCGGTATCTCCTCGCCGGTTTCGGTCCGCTTCGGGGCCGGCCACTCGGCACCGATGGTCGCATCGCATGGTTCCTCGTCGCGTCGGCGGTGCCGGCGGGCATCACCGGCGTGCTGCTGAAGGACCAGATCTCCGATCTCGACAGCATCGCGATGATCGCCATCATGCTCATCGTCTTCGGCCTCCTGCTCCTCGTGGCCGACCGTCTTCCCGAACGGCGAACGCTCGACGAGTTCACGCTCCGCGACGCGCTGCTGATGGGCGTCGGTCAGGCCCTCGCCCTGCAGCCCGGCGTCTCGCGGTCGGGCGCGACCCTCACGGTGTCGCGGTTCGTCGGGTTCGGCCGCGACGCCGGTGCCCGACTGGTGTTCCTGATGAGCTTGCCGATCATCGCCGGCGCCGGCGTCTTCTCCCTCGCCGATGCCGACATCCCCAGCGACTTCTGGCCTCCCTTCCTCTGGGGGATGGCGGCCTCGGCCGTGACGGGCTGGGTTGCGGTGTGGGGAACCCTCCGTCTCGTGCGGTCCCACACGTTCCGCCCGTTCGTGATCTATCGCGTGGGGGCCGGTCTCGCGGTCCTCGCCATCCTCGCCACCAGCTGGCGCTGACTCACCAGCGCTGACTCACGAGACCAGTACGGGTACCACATCACCCGTCGTGAATGCCTCGACGACGGCGCCCAGCTCGGCGCGCCCGACGGCCACCAGCGGCCGTTCGTCGACGACGGCGATCACCTCCGCACCGGAGGCGACGACCCGGCCGTCGAGCAGGCGGTAGAGGTCGACCCGGTCGCCCGGCTCGAGGTGCGGTGCCGGTGCGGTCAGGCTCACTGCCCCGCGTCGGGGACCGACCCGGGATCCGGCGGCCGACGATCCGGTCGCGTCGAGGCGGGCCTCTCGCAGGATCTCACCCCGACCGATCGAGACCACGAGTCGGCGTCCCCAGGGAGGCTCGATGGCGGCATCGACGGGAATCGCGGCAGGGGGGAGCGCCCGCAGTTCGACGTCGCCCTCGGAGAGGAGATGGCCGGCGTCGAGCTCGCGGTCGGACACCCACACCGTGGTGGTGGGCGACCACGCGCCACGGACCGCATCGGCGCGCTGCCGCTCGGCCTGAACGCCCATGAGCGCAACCGTGATCAGCGCCAGTGCGAGGACGGGTCGGCTGCGGCGGTCGTGGCGCAGCCGCCGCCACAGCGCGCCCGGTGATGCCGAGGGTCGCCGCGAAGGTCGGCGTGGAATCGATCGTCGGTCCATGGACACCCGTCCTCGTTCGAGAAGGAAACGGGGAAGTCGTGATCGGGGAAGCGCGGCAGTCGAGCCGCGAGGTCAGTCGGCCGGGGTGGTCGACGACGTCGATGAACTCGACGAGGAGTCGGTGCCCGTTCCGCTGCTGCTGTCACTCGACGACGAGTCGGTCGTCGAGGTGGACGACGAGCCCTCGGAAGACGGTTTCGACGAGCTGCCGTGGTCGTTCTTGTAGAACCCGTCGCCCTTGAACGAGATGCCCACCTTGCTGAACACCTTCTTCACGGAGGCGCCGCAGGGCTCGGTCTCGCCCTCGTGTGTCTGGGGGCACTCGGTGAGGGCATCGTCGGAGAACGACTGCCACAGCTCGAACATCTCGCCGGTGCGTTCACATCGATAGTCGTAGGTCGGCACGGGAATGGAGGATAGCGACCGGCCGCGAGGGGGCCACCTCGCGGCCGCGCGGTCGGCCTCGCCTACGATGGACCCGTGGTCGTCGCGGTTCTCCTGGTGGTCGGTGCGTATCTGGTCGGGATGTTCCCGACCGCGCACCTCGTCGGCCGCCGCATGGGCGTGAACCCGACCGCGGAGGGTTCGGGCAACCCGGGTGCGAGCAACGTCTACCGACTGGGTGGTCGTCGGGCCGGGGTGATCGTCGGCGTGATCGACATGCTCAAGGGCGCGATACCCGCCGGAATCGCGCTGCTGGTCGCCGGCATGCCCGAAGCCCACGCCGTGTGGGTCGCGGCGGTCGCCGGTCACGTCTGGCCCGTCACCAGGGGATTCCGTGGGGG
>JBDQKM010000296.1:0-3031 GCA_040263275.1 Acidimicrobiales bacterium | reverse complement strand
GCGTGGGGCTCGTGGGCGCACTGCTGGTGGCCAGTCTCGTGCTGGCATGGCCGAGCGACGACGCGACGGTCGACGTGGCCGGACCAGCGACCACCGAGCCGTCTCCGTCTCCAACGGATCCGCCAACGGGCCCACTCACGGATACACCGGCGGTCGACTCGATCCAGGATCTCGGCAGCATCGAGGTCCCCTTCCCGGTGAAAGGCCTCGGTGAGGCCTTCGGCAGCCTGTGGGTTGTGGGCGGCGAGATCGACACGGAGGAATCCGGTGGACTCGGCCATGTCCTGCGGATCGACCCGTCGACGGGCCAGGTGCTGGACGACATCCGGGTCACCGGCCAGCCGACCCACGTCGCATTCAGTTCATCGTCGGTGTGGGTGCGTACGGCCGGATGGATGGCGATTCCTCCGACGGTGGTGGAGATCTCCCCGAACGGGTCTCACCATCCGATTGAGACCACGACCGAAGGCGATGGAGGTCTCGCTGCGAGCGATTCCGGCGTCTGGTTCATCGACGGCGCCGGTTCCTTCACCTACTCGGGCGACGATGGCGGCTACACGGGGGGACTGCTCGGTTCGCCGCTCTTCGTCGGGGCGGGCGATGACCTCGCCGTCGTCACGGGGCCCAACAACGGCGAGGTGTTCGTCGCCAACGTCCGCGGCGGTGGCGTGAAGGTTGCCGACCTCGGTATCCCGCTCGCGTCCTCGATAGTGGTCGATGAGCACGCCTGGATCCGGGGCCAGGACTCGCGCATCCACGTGGTGGGGACGTCGGACGGCGCCGTCGAGATGACGATCGATGTCGGGACCCGAACCCGCGACCTGATCGAGGTCGACGCGGGGATCCTCGCACTGGCGATCGACGGAAGCGCCTTCCTGATCGACCCCGAGTCGGGATCGATCGAGGCGCTTCCCGGCTGGTCGGCCTCGGCCGCCGCGAGGGGTGTCGAGCCCGACACGGTCTGGACCGTGGTCGACGACTCGCCGACCACCGTGACCCGAGGTCGGGCCAAACCGAACTGAGCCTGCGACAACTAGAGGGCGTCGGTGTCCATGTCGTCGCCGATGCCGATGTAGTCGGCTTCGTCGGGACCGTCGACCGGCGTGTGGAGCTCTTCGTGGGTGAGGCCGTACTGCTGCGCGAGCGGGGCGAGCTTGTCGAGGTCGAAGTCGTAGAGCTTCGCGGCGTTGCCCGACAGCATCTTCACGCACTCGTCGTGGTCGAGCCCCGCGAAGCGGCGACGCAGGTGCTCCTTCGTGTGCGGGTGGGTTCCCTCGTCGTGCGGGTAGTCGCTGCCCCACATGAACCGGTCGATCCCGACGTCGTAGCGGGCGTCGATGTCGGCCGCGCTGGGGCCCGACACGCCGACGTAGCCGCACTGGGCCCACTGCTCGGTCGCCAGCATGGAGGGGAGGACGCCGCGGTCGTACTTGATCTCACCGGTCTCGCCGGTGTCGCGGATGCGCGAGATCGTGCCGTCGAGCTGCTCGAGCAGCGGCGGAATCCAGGAGGCACCGATCTCCGTCAGCACGAACTTCAGCTTCGGGTGACGCTCGAACACGGCCCCGAGGATCATGTGGACCAGCGGGCGTTGCGTGTAGAAGCCGACCTCGTTGATGTAGAGCAGCATCGAGATCGGGTACTTGCCGTAGTCGGGGTTGCCCGTGCCGGAATGGCAGTTGACGGGCACGTCGAGGTCTTCGATCGCGTCCCACAGCGGCTCGTAGTAGGGGTCGTAGAGCGGCTTCACCCACTTCACGTCGGGAGCGATGTTGGGCAGCAGGATGCCGCCCCGCAGGCCGTTCTCCTTGATCCAGGTGAGGTCCTCGATCGCGTCGTCGACGTCGTTCAGGAAGATCTGGCCGACGCCGGCGCGGCGCTCCGGGAACTCGTCGCAGAAGTCCTTGAGCCAGCGATTGTGGGCCTGGATGCCGGCGCGGCGCTGGCGGTACTGCTCGGCGGTGGGCGGTTGGGCGAACAGCACGAAGCTGGGGAAGAACGGGGGCACCGTGTTGGGGAACACGACCTCGCCGACCACGCCCTCCTCGTCGAGTTGGGCCTGGTTGCGCATGTCGTTGTCCCAGTTGCGCAGCCGACGGTTGTCGCCCAGGTCCTTGTAGGGGTTCTTGTACTCACCCCGCCAGTCGTCGAATTCGGCGCGGAACTCCTCGCTCAGGTACTCGCGGTAGGCGGCGTGGCTGCCACCGGCGTGCGTGTCTGCGGAGATCACGGTGTAGTGGTCGGTGCGGGTCTCGGTGGCGGCCATGGGTCCAGCCTTGTCGACCGAGTGCCGTGCATCCAAACCCGCGGCCCGTTCCGTAGTGGTGAGCAAGTGCAACGACGAGAAAGGCTGTGACCATGCCCTCCCCCCGGGACCTGATCGCGAGTTTCCCCTCACTCGTGGCTGCGGTGGTGTTCGCCTGCCTCTACGTCCTCGCCGGCGTTGTGGTGGCCGCCACGTTCGCAGTGCTTTCCGTCGTTGCGCTCCAAACGATCTCGGCCCGCGCCGCCGCCGTGTCCCCCCTGACGGCGCGGGTCGACGATCGGTCTCGCTGACCTGCGGGCCCGCTGACACGCAGACACCCGTCCAGAGCAGCGACCCGGCCAACGCGCCTTCTGCACGCGGCGTGACGAGTGTCTGACACCGGTGTGACGGGTCAGTTCTTGGGGAGGTCGCGGAAGGGGGTCGTCTTTGCGGGGCCGGGCTCCTTGGGGAGTCCGAGGAAGCGCTCGCCGAGGATGTTGCGCTGGACCTGGTCGGTGCCGCCGTAGATCGACGGGGCGGGGGAGTGCAGGGTGGCGGCCTGGATCTCGCCGTTGCCGGGGCCGTCGGCGGCATCGTCGCCGGTGAGCATGCCGAGCGCGCCGATCGACTGGTTGCCGGCCTCACGCTTCATGCGCGCGATCTCGCTCATGGCGAGCTTGCCGAGGTTGCCGATCGCCGGCACGGCGCCGGAGCGCGACCGTTGGCCCAGGAGGCGGTTGACCTCTTCGCGGACGTAGAGGCGGACGCGGGCGTCTCGGCGGGCCG
>JBDQKM010000295.1:0-3070 GCA_040263275.1 Acidimicrobiales bacterium | reverse complement strand
GTCGGGGTCACCGCCCGATCGTCCGACTCGCTGCCCGGTGACATCCGCAGCATTGCGTCGTTCGCGTCCGACGGCGACACCACCACGGCCTGGACCGGCGTGTTCGGTCCCCAGGCGGGCCAATGGCTCGAGTTCGTGACCGACGAGCCGATGGTGTTCGGGTCCCTGGCCGTCGCGGTCGTGGTCGATGGGCTGCACTCCGTTCCCACCGAAATCGAGGTCGAACTCGATGGTGAGGTGGCCGGCCGGTATTCGACCGGCCTTGCGGTCGACGACGGAGCGAGGGGTTCGGTCGCGACGCTCGAGCTACCCGTCTCGGGGACAGCCCGTACGGTTCGGCTCCGGTTCACGGCGGTCGACGAACGTCCGACCCGCGACTGGTACGCCAACCTCTTCGTGGCGATGCCGGTCTCGATCGCGGAGATCGGCTTCGATGGCTCGCCGCTGTTCGGGCCACCCACGCCGGTCGACACCGGCTGTGTCGAGCTCCTGACCGTCGAGGGCGTGGCCGTCACCGCCGCGGTCACCGGCACGGCCGAGGACGCGATCAACCGCCGCGAGCTCATCCTGCGGGGTTGTGACGGGCCGATCCGGACCGAGGGCGAGTTCCGGGTCGTCACCGCCGGTCGCGACTACGGAATCGACGTGGATCAGTTGGTCTTCACGAGCGCGTCGGCCGCTGCGCCCACCGTCGTGGCTCCGGGACCGGTGGAGGTCGTCACCAACCACGACACCCACTACGAGCTGCGGGTTCCCGCCTCACCGGTCGACCGTTGGCTCGTACTCGGCCAGAGCCACAACCTCGGCTGGGAAGCCCGCATCGACGGCACGTCCCTCGGCGAGCCCCGCCTCATCGACGGTTTCGCCAACGGCTGGCTGGTGCCCGCCGGCGGTGAGGTGACGGTGATCCTGGACTGGAGCCCCCAACGACTCGTCCGCGCCGGCCTCGGCTTCTCGATCGTGGCCGTGATCGTGGTGCTGCTCCTCGCCTGGCGAGGTCGCAGAGCCGAGGCGGCACTCGTGCCGCGCCGCAGCGACGGGCCCGAGCATCCCGGCCTGCGCCCGCTGCCGGTCCTTGATCGGGTCGTCCGGCGCCCACCGGCACGTTGGAGCGCCGTGGCGTTCACCGCAGCGGTCGCAGCCGGCGCGTCATGGCTCAACCTCCCCCGTCTGCCGGGGCTGGCGGTCGCGATCGCCGTCGCGGTCGTGCTCGTTCTCAGGCTGAGGATCGGATGGCTTCGTCCCGCGACGATGGCCGCGTTCGTCCTCGGCCTCACCTCGGTCGCGATCATGATCGCGCAACGCCGGTTCCGGTATCCCCCGGACTTCGGTTGGCCGCAACAGTTCGCCGACCTCCACGTGTGGGGGGTGGTCGCCCTGATGCTCCTGGCCACCGACTATCTCGTGTCGGTGGTACGTCCCGAACGGGACTAGACGCCGGCGCCGGCCTTGGTGAGCGCGTGCTGCACGAGTTCGAGCAGCACACCCTTGGTGGAGGCCCGGTCACGTGCATCGGTGACCATCATCGGCACATCGGCCGGGATGGCCAACGCCTCGCGCACGTCCTCCATCGAGTGATGGATCCGGCCGAAGAAGGCGTTGACGGCGACCACGAAGGGAATGCCGGCCGACTCGAAGTAGTCGACCGCGGCGAAGCAGTCCTCGAGGCGGGAGGTGTCGACCACGACCACGGCGCCGATGGCACCGCGCACGAGATCGTCCCACATGAAGTGGAAGCGGTCCTGGCCCGGCGTACCGAACAGGTAGAGGATCAGGTCGTCGCCGAGGCTGATACGTCCGAAGTCCATGGCCACGGTCGTCGACTTCTTGGCGGCCTCGCCGGCGATGTCGACCCCCTGGCTGTGCGACGTCAACGAGGCCTCGGTCGTCAGTGGCTCGATCTCGGAGATCGATCCCACGAACGTCGTCTTGCCGACCGCGTAGCCGCCGGCCACGACGATCTTGACGGGAAGGGGAACGCTGCCGCTGCTGGCGGGAGCGTCGTTCTTGTCAGAGCGCTTGAAGACCATCGAGGACCCTTTCGAGGAGTCGGAGGTCGGGACGGGAGCCCTCGCTGTCCGACGCCGGGTTGACGTGGGAATCGAGGAACCCCTCGGTGACCAGGTCGCCCACGAGCACGCGGGCGACCCCCAGGGGAAGGCTGAGGTGCGCAGACACCTCGGCAATGGATGTGGGATCTGCGCAGGTCCGCAGAATCTCCCGTTTCTCAGTCGGGAGATCGGTTGCGCCGGCTTCGCCCTGCGGCGTGACGCGCACGATCGTCTCGAGCGCGAGCTCGGTCGACGACCGGACTCGTCCCCCGGTCAGCGCGTACGGGCGTACACGCAGCCGGTGGTCGCGGGGGTGGTCGGTCATCGGGGAAGCGCGCTCTGGAGTTCGGCACGCAGTTCGGGAGTGAGGAACGGACCGGTCTTCTCGACGAGGACCGCCATCTCGTAACCGACGAGTCCGACGTCGCAGTCCGAATCGGACACGACGGCGAGACACGATCCGTCACTGACGCCGGTCACGAAGAGGAAGGCGTTCTCCATCTCGATGATGATCTCGTTGACCCGCCCGCCGCCGAAGCGGCCGGCCGCGCCATAGGCGAGGCCGATCAGCCCGGAGGCGACGGCGGCGAATCGGTCGGCCGCATCGCGGTCGAGGCCGCCGGACAGGGCCATGGGCAGGCCGTCGGACGAGACGACGACCGCCTCGCTGACGCCCGGGACTCGTTCGACGAAGTTGGCGACCAGCCAATTGACGTTGGACGCTGCAGTGCTCATGTTGCTCATATCGGGGCTCCTCAGCTCCGTCGGTTCGGTTGATCGGTGCCCGACTCGGGCGTGCGTCCCTTGCGGAGGCCGGCGCGATACCGGGACAGCATCTGTCGGACCTCCTCGGGCGAACGGTTGGCGGTCGGGGCGCTGGCCGCGGCCGGCGCTGCGGCACTGGCGGTGACCCCCGGCGCGTACTTCGAGTCCTCGGGGACGTCGACCTGCTTCGGGGTCCGACGGATCAGACCTGCGCTCGTGACCTGCTGCGGGACGGCACCGATCCCGGCGGGGTC
>JBDQKM010000294.1:0-3092 GCA_040263275.1 Acidimicrobiales bacterium | reverse complement strand
GGGAACAGCTGGTCGACGTGGGCGGCGATCACCGTTTCGAGCGCCACGTATCGGTCGGTCTCGCCGAGCCGGATCCAGCGGGGAAGGGTGTTGGGGACCTTCACCCGAGCGAACCGGTCGCGACCGTCGACGAGGTCGCGAACCACTACAGCCAGGTTGAGCGAGAGATCGGAGATGTAGGGGAACGGGTGGCCCGGATCGACGGCCAGGGGCGTCAGCACCGGGAAGATGCGGCTCCGGAAGTGCTCCGCCATCGAGTCGACCTCGGCGGCCGAGAGATCGGCGTGGTCGAGCAGCTCGATCCCGGCCTCGCGGAGGCCCGGCAGCATCCGCTTGAGGATGATCTGCTCGTGGCGGGCGCCGAGATCGGTGACGACCTCGCGGACTGCCCGCACCTGTTCGCGTGGGGTGCGTCCGTCGGGGCTGGTCGCCTGCACGCCGCCGGCGACCTGATCGTAGAGACCCGAGACCCTCACCTGGAAGAACTCGTCGAGGTTGCTGGCGTAGATCGCCAGGAAGGCGAGCTGTTCGAGCAGCGGAACGTCGTCGTCGACGGCGAGCTCGAGCACGCGGGCGTTGAACGCAAGCCAGCTCAGTTCGCGATTGAGGAAGGGAGTGTCGTTGTCGTCCCAGCCACCCACGGTCGGCGAGGGCGTACCGACGTTCACGGCGCGCCACCATCGGAAGCGGTTTCGGTGGCCCGCAGCGCAGCACCGATCGCGCCGCCGACCTCACCGAGGGCCGCGGCACGCACCGGTGCGTCGCCACCGGCGAACGCCCGGTCGGCGATGCGCGCCTCGAGCGCCAGCCGGAAGTCGTCGCCGAGCCGTTCGGCCATCCCTCCGCCCAGCACGATCAGTTCGAGATCGACGAGGGCGATCGCACTCGCGATCGCCGCAGCCATCGCGTCGGTCGCCTCGTCGATGATCGACCGCGCCACGGCGTCGTCTTTGGCGAGCGCCTTGGCCCACGTGGACGACTTCATGCGGCCGTCGCCCACGAGGTCGACGAGCGCGGTCGGCTCGCCCGCCTCGTGGCGGGTTCGAGCCCGGTGCTCCATCATTCGCCGGCCCGCGTAGTCCTCGAGTTCGCCACGGCCGACCTCTCCGGCGTCGTGGTCGCGAAACGACACATAGGCATGACCGAGCTCACCGGCGAGACCGCGCGGCCCCTGCCGCAACACCCCGTCGAGCACGAGTCCGGCACCGACGCCGGTGCCCATGAACACGCCGAGCACGTTGTCGCACCCCACGCCGGCGCCGAGACGGACCTCCGCGAGCGTGCCCACGTTGACGTCGTTGTCGACGACGACCCGGCGACCGTCGCAGCGTCGGCTCAGCCCCGCGGCCACGTCGACCTCGTGGTCCCATCCGGGCAGGTTGCGAGCCACCGGCAACACGCCGGTGCCGGGACGGACCGGACCGGGCACGCCGATGCCGATCAGGTCGGCTCGGCCGTCGGGATCGGCCTTGCGCACGACGGCCGCGACCGCATCGAGCACGTCGTCGGGCGTGCCCACGCGCGGTGTGGACTTCTTGGCCTTGCCCACCACTCGGCCGTCCTCGACGAGGGCGGCCATGATCTTGGTTCCGCCGAGATCGACTCCGACCGCGACCATCAGGGAGTCGAGTTCACGAAGAACCCTCGCCGTCCTCCGGGTAGCCGAGGTCCCACTCGACGACGATGCGCTCGCGCTCACCGTCACGGTTGACCCGCTCACGGTTGCGACGGAACTGCGGGTCGTGGGGAGGAAGGAGCAGCAGGCGGGCGTTGACGCGGTCGCGGAAGCCGTCCATGACCTCGCGCTCGCCGTAGACGGCGCGGATCTCCCAGTGAGGGGCGGTGGGACCGAGGTAGACGATGGTGGCCTGACCGATCGGCGGCTCGTCGGTCTCGATTTCTGCGGTGTCGGTCATGACAGCTCCTGGTGGCTGAGCGGCAGGGACGTCGAATTCGGCCCCGAGACGAGCAGTGTATCGGCCGCTGTCCCCGGTGGGATTTCGGCGATCCCCCGGGCAAAACAAACACTTTCCGTGCACGAATGACTTCAGGCGGTGGCGCTTGGGCGTCGATTGAGGCTTTACGGGAACTTTCCCCACGATCTGGGCGTACTACCGATACCGACAGCGGGCATCGGCGATCGGGCACCGTGCGTGAGCGCAGCCCCAAGGAGATTCGAATGGACACCAGCTGGATGGCAGGAGGCAATTGCGCCACCCACCCCCCGGAGACGTTCTTTCCTTCCGACGGTGTGGGCGTGGAAGTCGCCCGGCGGATTTGTGACAGCTGCCCGGTCGGCGAGCGCTGCCTCGAATACGCACTTCGCAACCGCATCGATCACGGTGTCTGGGGCGGCACGAGCGAGCGGCAACGCCGCCGCATCCTCAAGGCCCGACGCGACGCGGCGACCGCGATCGCCGTCTGAGGGCTCGGTCCTTCCGAGGGTTCAGTCCCAGAGACGGAAGGGATCGACCGCGGCGTCGGCCACGTCTCGGAGCCGCTCTCCCACCGACGGCGAGCGCCGGGGAAGGCCGTACATCATGTCGTCCATCATCTCCTCGTGGGGCTCCCCACTGACGACGATCCAGACATAGCCCGACCCGTCGACGACGGCGACATACGCCCCGTCCATCGGCGCCGACCACATGTCGGCCTCGTCACTCGACGCCATCGAGCCCGAACCCAGGTCGTCGACATCGACGTCACCCTCGTGCCGGAAGACCGAGACGGCATCGCCACGCAAAGAGCGATACACGAGATGGACCGTTCGGCCGTCGACGAACGCATGCCGCATCGTGTAGTCGGCGGGCATCGGCAGGGCGGCATCCGACGCCTCGTCCATGGGCATCGGGTCCATGTCGTCCATCATGTCGGGCATCTCATCGCCCTCGATGACCGCTGCCGCGGCCTCGTGGCGCTCGACGAGATCGCCCAACGCCGGTATGGAATTCGAGCCGCCGAGCCCGCCGACAACGCTCGCGATGATCACCATGGCCGCGGCGGCCGCAGCGAACGTCGGCACCCGCCGGCGCCGGCCAGGACCCGATCGGGGTCGTCGGGCAATGCCGTCTGCGGTCGTCGTTTCCGACGCC
>JBDQKM010000293.1:0-3096 GCA_040263275.1 Acidimicrobiales bacterium | reverse complement strand
CGGAGATCGAATTCCTCGCGGCGCGGCTCTTCGACAGTCGCGACGACGCGGCCGTGGCCAGGATCGCCCACGGACAGGCGATGCTCGGCACCTACACGTCGCCGGGTGGCGGCACCGTCATCACGTCGGGTTCGACCGACTGGGCCCACGGTCTCGCCGGCCGCGACGAGCAGGTCGAGCAGATCACCCGGAACATCCTCGATCGTCTCGGCTGAGCCCGCGATACATGACGTGGATCGCCACGAGGCCGTCGGTCGCGTGACGGAACGCATCGGGCACCGTTCCCACGATCTCGAAGCCGAGCGATTCCCACAGGCGAATCGCGCCGGTGTTGGTGGCGACGACGGCGTTGAACTGCATGCCGGTGAAGCCGAGCGACCGGGCGTCGTCGATCACGTGTTCGGCGAAGCGACGCCCGATCCCCTGGCCCGCGGCCGATGGCGCCACCATCCAGCCCGCGTTGGCCACATGGTCGCCCAGGCCCGGCTGATTCGGGCGCACGTAGGCGGTCGCCACGACCTCACCGTCGCGCTCGGCCACGTAGGTCCGCCGCCGGTCGCCACCGGCGGCCATCCATGTCGCCTCGGCGTCGGCCGAGTCGATGTCGGGCGGGTAGGCGTAGGTGTCGCCGCTCGCGACGACGTCGCGGAAGATGGGCCAGATCGCCTCCCAGTCGTCGTCGACCGCAACGCGGAACTCGATCACGATGACCAGGTGGCGATGCGAGCCGTCATGCCGAACACACATCCGTCGTCACGCTCGAACGGGGCAAGCCGCTGCTGGGCTGCGCCGACGAGCTCGGCCAGCTGCTCGGATGAGACATCGTCACCGAGCGTCCATCCCCGCACTTCGGTCGTGACCCACTGCTCGATGCTGTCGAAGCGCCCGGTTCCCGTGACGGCGAGGATCTCGGCGTCGACCCCCGCGTCGGCGACGATCTCCTCCAGCAGGCCGGCGGCTCCCATCGCGAACGGCGCATCGAGCGATGCGGCCGCATCCTCGCCCAGTTCGTCGCGGAACAGTTCCCGCATGGCGAAGTAGCGGTCCGACCCGCCGATGTCGCCCCACACGGCGACGGCGCCCCGATTCGCGACCCTCGCCATCTCCTTCACCCCGGCGACCGGGTCGGGAAGGAACATCAGACCGAACTGCGAAACGGCCACCGCGAACTCGGCGTCGAGGAACGGCAACGCCTGCGCATCGGCCTCCCGATAGTCGATGTCGCCGCCCCGGCGGGCGGCCACGGCCAACATGCCGGGGTTGAGATCGACCCCGACGGTCGTCGTCGGCCTTCCATCCCGGATGGCCAAATCCACGGCCCCACCCGCGTCGAACCACGGGGCCTCGATCGTGGCGTCGACGCCGAGCGCAGCCGGGATCGCGAGGGCGTCCCATGCGCAGTTCGCCCACCACGTGCGGCCTCCTGCGACCACCCGGTGGTCGGTCGGGACGGCCGAGAACGGCAGCGCCATCCGGATGCCTCCCGACTCGTCGAGCACCAGTGCGTGGCCGTCGTGGAGCCGCCGAAGCGCGGCATCGGCGGCGTCCGTCCCGCCGGCCCACTCGGCGAGCATCGCCAGCGATGGCGCCAGCCCCGTCTCGGCGAACGTCCGATAGATCTGGTTCCGAAATCGCAGGTCCTCCACAGCCCGAATAGTGCCACTTCTCCTGGGAGGGCGTCCGACGCAACGACAATCCGGGCCGGCCCGGCGTGCCACGACCTCAGGTGAACAACGACGTGACCAGGTCGGTTCGGTCGATGTTGCCCACGTGCGTCACCCACTCGTCCTGGAGCTTGTAAGCGACGACGAATACCCAGATCGCGGTGCGGTGGCGGACGTAGACCTCGGCCACCCGCTCCTTCTTGAAATGCCGGATCGTCGCGTAGATCAGGAAGAGCGGCTCGAGGAAGTTGGGAAAGAAGAAGAAGACGATCTCCGCACCTGTCAGGAAGAACAGGAGTTGACCGACGCTGCGCATCGCGAACAGCGCCCAGACCGCCCGCCGAATGTGCCAACGCCGCGCTGCAATCGCCATGCCGACATAGGTCGCCCAGTCCGCAGCCTTGTCGATGGGTTGGTAGGCGTCGTCATCGAGACCGAGCGGGATCAACAGATCGCCGTCGACCGTGTCGAGCACGAAGTTTGCCCATCCGGCCGCAAACGGGAACGGCACGATCAGCACCGGGATGCCGAATTTCGCCACGACGATGAGCGCAACCAGCAACCATCTCATCGCGCCCTCCGATTCCGTCCGCTCAACGGTGCATCAGCGACACGACCCCGTCGAGGGTCGGAGGTCCCTCACCCTCCTTCCGGCGGCACGGCAACCAACGAACGCCGCGTCTCCTACCGGGCCGGGTCGGCCCGGCGTGCCACGCTAGGGAGATTCCAGCGATGCGAGGTGGCGGGTGGCGGCCCCAGCGACACCAGAGATCGCCGCTGGCGGGACACCGGCACGCAGCATGACGAAGATCCGGAGCACTGACGCGGTGAGGAATTGAGCCTCCTGCATCGTGTCGGTCGAGCCGCTGATCTCGCCGTTCCGTGCCGCGTCGTCGAGTGCGGACTTGAAGGCATTGGAGATCCGCTCGAGGTAGCGAGGGACGGCTTGACTGCCGGTTGGGTCGTCGGGCCCGGGTTCGATGGTGGTGTTGCAGAGGAGACAACCGCGACCGAACGCGGGTCCTTCCGCAGCGTCGCCGTAGAAGTCGAAGACCGCCGAGATCGCGTCGAGGCCCGCACCTGGCTCTGCGAGCGGCCCGAAGCGCTGATCCACGACGGTCTCGCGGTAGCGCTCGAGTGAGGCCTCGAACAGCTCCTGCTTCGATCCGAACTCGGCATAGATGCTCGAACGGTTCACACCGAGTCGTTCCTCGAGCATCGAGGCCGATGCGGAGGCAAAGCCATGCGACATCGCGTCGCCGAAGTCGACAATCGGTACCGATCCGACACCGGGCGCCCGAGGTGATCAGTGAGCGATGGGAAGGGCGTCCCTCCAGACCCATTCCCCTGGGTCGTCGACATCGCGCCACTGGGTGACCTGCTCCCCTGCCCACTCCGCCCACCCGAGCGTCATACGCTGATGGTCGAGCTG
>JBDQKM010000292.1:0-3100 GCA_040263275.1 Acidimicrobiales bacterium | reverse complement strand
GTACCGAGGGCGGCGAGTCGCTCGAACGCACGCCCACGTTGCTCAAGGTCCTCGCCGATGCGGGCGTGGTCGACGCCGGTGGTGCCGGCCTCCTCCTGTTCCTCGATGCCGCGCTCACCGTCGTCGACGGTCGTGCCATGCCCGCGCCGAGCGTCGTCGCTCCACCGGTCGAGCCGGTGCGTCCCGAGGGCGACGACCACGAGCCGTCGATCGCCGATCTGCGCTACGAGGTGATGTTTCTCCTCGACGCACCCGATGCCGAGATCGAGAGGTTCAAGTCCGCGTGGGCCGAGGTGGGCGACTCGATCGTGGTCGTGGGTGGCGACGGAATCTTTAACTGCCACATCCACTGCGACGACATCGGTGCGGCCATCGAGTGCGGCATCGCCGTCGGTCGCCCTCACAAGATCCGGGTCACCGACCTGCTCGAGGAGCTCGAGGAGCGCGAGTGGGTCCAGGCCGAGATGGGCGGTCCCGCCGCCCCGGGCGGAGACCCGGTGCCCACGGCGGTGGTGGCCGTCGGGGTCGGCTCGGGTGTGGTCGCCATCCTGCGGTCGATGGGTGTCCACGCCGTCGTGGCCGGTGGCCAGTCGATGAACCCCTCGACTGCGGAGCTGGTCGCCGCGGTCGAGTCGGTGCCGGCTCCCGAGGTCGTCATCCTCCCCAACAACAAGAACATCATCCCCGTGGCCCAGCAGGTCGATGTCCAGAGCAGTCGCACCGTGCGCGTCGTTCCCACCAAGGGAGTCGCCGAGGGGCTCGCGTGTCTGATGGCCTACGACCCGCAGGACAGTGCCGACACCAACGCGGCCAACATGACCGCCGCGGCAGCCGCGGTCGTGGCCGGGGAGATCACCCAGGCCGTGCGCGAGTCGACCTCCGACGTCGGCCCCATCGCGACCGGCGACTGGCTCGGGATCTGCCGCGACGGGATCCAGGCGGTCCAACCGACGATGCTCGAGGCGGCGACCGCCCTGCTCACCCACATCCTCGACGACGAGCACGAACTCCTCACGGTGATCGCCGGGGACGAGGCCGACGACGACGCGACGGCGGCGATCGAGGCCTGGATCGACGAACACCACCCCGAGGTCGAGGTCGAGGTCCACCACGGGGGCCAGCCCCTGTACCCGTACTACTTCGGGCTGGAGTAGCCGATCGTGCCCGCGGGCGACCCGCCGCTGACGCTGCGGGACCTGGCCGAGATGCCCGTGAGTCGGCTTCGCGGCGTGGGCGAGAAGAAGGAGAAGTCGCTCGCCGCGGCCGGATCCGCACCGTGCTCGACCTCGTGCAGCACTACCCCCGGCGCCATCTCGATCGCACCAGGGAGGCGAAGATCGCCGATCTCCAGAAGGGCGACGAGGCGACCGTGTTCGGTGAGGTCCGCAGCAGCAGCACCCGTCAGCTCCGGGGCCGCCGGACCCTCACCGAGGTCGTCATCGGCGACGGCGGCCACCAGCTCACCCTCACGTTCTTCAACCAGCGCTGGCGCGAGAAGCAGCTGCAGCCCGGCATGACCCTGATGGTCCACGGCAAGTGCGACTTCTTCCGCGGGAATCGGCAGATGACCGGCCCGGTGGTCGACCTGGTCGGCAATCAGACGGGGCGGATCATCCCCGTCTACCCGCAATCGGAGAAGTCGGGACTGCTCACCCGCGACCTGCAGACGTTCATCGAGGAGGCGCTGGCCCGGGCGTCGGTGCGCGGTTTCGCCGACCCGCTCCCGGACGCCGTGCTCGATCGGTTCGACTTCGTGACCCGCAATGCCGCGATCAAGGGCATCCACAATCCCGAGACGATGACGGAGAAGGACGAGGCGCGGCGCCGCCTCGTGTTCGACGAACTGCTGCGGGTTCAGCTCGAGCTCGTGCGTCGCAAGCGTCGGATCGAGCGGGAGACCGCGGGTCTCTCGCACTCCGTCGACGGGGAACTCGTCGATCGATTCCACGAGCGCCTCCCGTTTCCGCTCACCGGTGCCCAGCAACGAGCCATCCGGGAGATCGGCGCTGACCTCGCGCTCGAACGGCCGATGCATCGGCTCCTCCAGGGCGACGTCGGCTCCGGCAAGACCGTGGTCGCCGTCACCGCGTTGTTGGCGGCGGTGCAGGGCGGGCACCAGGGGGCCCTCATGGCCCCGACCGAGGTCTTGGCGGAACAGCACCATCTCGGGGTCACGTCGATGCTCGGCGATCTGATGGTGCCCGACCCGTCCACGCTGATGGGCGACCGACCGCTGCGGGTGGAGTTACTCACCAATCGGGTCGGTGCCGGCGACCGGCGGAAGATCCTGGCCGACCTCGTCACCGGCAAGGTCGACATCGTCATCGGCACCCACGCCCTGATCCAGGACAAGGTCGAATACGCGTCGCTCGGCGTCGTCGTCATCGACGAGCAGCACCGCTTCGGTGTCGAGCAACGAGCCGCACTCCGAGACAAGGGCGACGTCCGCGCCGCGCCCGACGTGCTCGTGATGACGGCGACCCCGATCCCTCGGACCGCAGCCATGACGGTCTACGGCGATCTCGATGTGAGCGTGCTCGACGAGCTCCCGCCCGGTCGCACGCCGATCGACACCACGTGGGCCCGGACCGAAGACGAGACCGCCGAGGTGTGGTCGACCGTGCGCGACGAGGTCGCCGGCGGGCGCCAGGCGTATGTGGTCTGCCCACTGATCGGCGAGTCGGAGGCGCTCGACGTGCGCAGCGCCACCGAGACCCACGAGGAACTCAGCGGGGGCGAGTTGCACGATCTCCGGCTCGCCCTCCTCCATGGGCAGATGCCGTCGGTCGAGAAGGCCGAGGTGATGGAGCGGTTCCGATCGGGCGACATCGACGTGTTGGTCGCCACCACGGTGATCGAGGTCGGTGTCGACGTGCCGAACGCCACCGTGATGGTCGTGCTCGACGCCGACCGGTTCGGCATCGCCCAGCTGCACCAGTTGCGGGGCCGGGTCGGCCGAGGTGATGCCGCCAGCCGCTGCTTCCTCGTGGGCGACCCGACCACCGGCGACGGCGAGGCCCGCCTCGAGGCGTTGGTGGCGAGCACCGACGGGTTCGCGTTGGCGGAGGTCGATCTCGACCTACGGGGCGAGGGCACGATC
>JBDQKM010000291.1:0-3216 GCA_040263275.1 Acidimicrobiales bacterium | reverse complement strand
TCGATCGGGTCGGGGGCGTGGCCGCCGTTCGCCGCCGTCTGCCGACCGGTCCGGTCGATGTGGCCACCGGTGTCCGGCTCTCCGATGCAACGCGCGACGGCGCCGAGGTCGTCGTCGAGCGCGGCATGGCGGGACTCGAGCTGGGTGGCGACCCCGCTGATGGCGCGGCTCATGCCGTCGGCGAGACCGAGGCGTTCGAGCAGCACCAGCACCGGGACGATCGAGACGCCGAGACCGGCGGCCGGACCCGCCTCGGGATCGACGGGCACGATGGGCACACCCCATTCGCGACACGCGTCGCGCAGCGGCCCACCGGAGGTGACGGCAACGACTCGGCCCCCTGCCTCGCGGGCCTGGCGGGCCCCGGCGAGCGTCGCCTCTTCCTCACCGGAGGGCGAAAGCGCGATCGCGAGCGTGGAGTCGTCGACCCACCCCGGGCATCGGGCGCCGGTGGCGACGATCGGCACGCTCCCGCGGAGTTCGCCGATCGCCTCGATCACGTCGGCGGCGACACGGCCCCCGCCGACCCCGAGGATGGCGACGTTGTTGATGCCGTCGCGATTCGGGAGCTCGTCGACGTCGGACGCGGCGACGGCCGCGTCGCGCACCTGATCGGGCAGGTGACGCAATGCGTCGAGCAGTTCTTCGGCGGACACGGACGAACCGCCTATGCCTCGAAGGTCGGCGCCACTCCGTCGGCCTCGGCCTTCGCGACCAGGCGGGCGTGTTCGTCGTCGTCGACGTCGTCGGCCTCGTCGGGGAGCATCACCGGGATGTCACCCTCGTGGACCCGGTAGCGCTTCTGCAGCCGCGGGTTGTACAACGCATCCTCGTCCGCGAAGTAGAGGAGCGGGCCCTTGTCGACGGGACACGCGAGGATCTCGAGAAGGCGGGAATCGAGGGTCATACAGACAGTCAATCAGCTCTGGGGCGCAACCGGGTCAGCCGAAGTGGCCGCGGACCTCTTCGACCCGAGCCGCGACCTCGTCGTCGGTCCCGGCTTCGAGGTTCAGCCGAAGGAGCGGTTCGGTGTTCGATGCCCGCAGGTTGAACCACCAGTCACCCAGGTCGACCGTGAGTCCGTCCATCCGGTCCTGGTCGGCACCGGCGTAGGCCGCGGCCACTCGTTCGATGACCGCGGCCGCGTCGTCGACGCGGGTGTTGATCTCACCGGATGCCGCATAACGGTCGAGCGTCGACACCAGGTCGGCCAGTCCGGCGGGATGGTTGCCGAGCGCCTCGAGGACCACCAGCGCGGCGATCAAGCCGCTGTCGGCCCGATAGTTCTCGCGGAAGTAGTAGTGACCGGAGTGTTCGCCGCCGAAGACGGCACCGGTCTCCGCCATGACCTGCTTGATGTACGAGTGACCGACCCGGGTCCGCACCGCGGTGCCACCCCCCTCGGCGATGACCTCGGGCACCGTCTTCGAACAGATGAGGTTGTGGATCACCGTCGCACCCGGCTCGCGGGCGAGGATCGACCGGGCCACCATCGCCGTGGTGAGCGACCCGGAGATCGCCCGCGCCGTCTCGTCGACGAGGAACACCCGGTCGGCATCCCCGTCGAACGCCAGACCGATGTCGGCCCCGGTCTCGAGCACCCGAGCCATCAGGTCGCGCTGGTTCTCGGGCTGGATCGGGTCGGCAGGATGATTCGGGAAGGTGCCGTCGAGCTCCGGATACATGTGGTCGATCTCGAACGGGAGACCGGCCATGACGGCGGGCAGCACGAGTCCACCCATCCCGTTGGCGGTGTCGGCCACGACCTTCAACGGCTGCAGCGATCCGACATCGACGAAGGAGTGCACATGGGCGACGTAGCCCTCCAGCATGTCGCGCTCGGTGCGGGTACCTCTCGACGCCGCCGGTTCGGGACCGGCCATCGCCATCTGCTTGATCAGATCGAGGCCGCTCTCGGACCCGATCGGGGCGGCCTTGGCCAGACACATCTTGATGCCGTTGTAGCCGGCTGGGTTGTGCGAGGCGGTGAAGACGGCTCCGGGCATCTCGAGCACACCGGACGCGTAATACATCATGTCCGTCGCGCACAGGCCGGCATCGACGACGTCGATGCCGTGGGCCATGGCCCCGTCGGAGAAGGCCGCCACGAACTCCTCACCGTCGGGTCGCATGTCGCGGCCCACGACGATCGAGGTCGCACCGTGGCCGGTGACGAAACGGGCGAACGCTCCGCCGATGGCTCTCGCCCCGTCGGCATCGAACTGGTCGGGCACCGTGCCGCGCACGTCGTAGGCCTTGAAAATCGCATCGAAGTCGGTCGTCACGACTGGGAATCTACTTTCGGCTGGGGATGTCGGAGTCGATGCCCTCGGGATACCCGCCACGGGCGGCGAGTCGACGGATCCGCAGGATGTCGAGACCCACGCCGAGCCCGTCGCGCACGGCCCTGACCGTGGAGGTCTCGCTGTTGACCACCTCGACGGGCACTTCCTTGAGCGTGAACCCATACCGCTCGACGAGGTGGAGGAGCTCGATGTCGAACGCGAATCCGTCGACTCGGCCGACCGCGAGCATCGCCTTGCCCACGTCGGCCCGGAAGGCCTTGCAGCCGCACTGTGTGTCGCGATAGTTCCCGAGCAGCATCAGGTGGGTCGCCATGTTGACCATCCGGCTGCCGAACGAACGCAGGGCCGAGGTGCCGACGAGCGTCTCGGAGTCGTTGTCGTGGCGGTTGCCGATCACCACGTCCCAGCCGGACTCGACCGCGTCGAGCATCGGGAGGAGCTGGTCGGGGGCATAGGCGAGGTCCGCATCGGTGAACGCGATCGTGCGGCCGGTCGCAGCCGCCACGCCGGCCCGCACCGCCGCACCCTTGCCGCGATTCTCCGGCTGCACGATGACCTGATCGGCACCGGCCGCTCGTGCCACGCCGGCCGTGCCGTCGGGTGACCCGTCGTCGACGACGACCACCTCGAGGTCGCCGACCTCGTCGAGCGGCCTGAGATCCGACCGGATCCGTCGAATGGTCTCGGCGATACGGGACTCTTCCTTGTGGGCGGGTACCACCACCGACAGCCGGGCCGTGCCGTCGGCCGGCGGCCGAAGCGCGGGTCGATCCTGACCGCGACGCACCGCGCGGAAGAGCACCAGCCGGTGCGCGATCGCCCGCAGCCCGGCTGCGACCAGCAACGCGACCAGCTTCGCGACGGCCGGCGAGAGTCGACCCAAGCCGACGAAGAGGGCGAGGTCGATGGC
>JBDQKM010000290.1:0-3234 GCA_040263275.1 Acidimicrobiales bacterium | reverse complement strand
GGCGGTGTTCTGGGGGGGGGGGCTCCGGTCGGGGTTTCGGGGATGTGGGGGGGGCCTCCCCCGGGGGACCGGCACCCGCATCTTCTGTCAGTCGATGTTGGTGAAGTCGGGGGCGCGTTTCTCGGCGAAGGCCGTCATCGCCTCGATGTTGGCGGGGGCGCCCATGAGGACGGCGAACTCGCCGTTCTCTCGTTCGTGGGCTTCGTGGAGAAGCGGGCGGATGGGGTCGACGATCGTGCGCTTGCACGCCATCAGCGAGCTGATCGGGCGGGAGGCGAGGGTGCGGGCGTGCTCCATGGTGACGTCCATGAGTTCCGCCGGTTCGCAGACCTTGTAGGCGAGGCCCATCTCCTTGCACTCCTCGGCCGAGAGCCATTCGGCGCTCATCAGCGCCCAGGTGGCGTTCTGGCGGCCGATCAGGGCGGGGAACGTGGCGCTGCTGGCCAGCTCGGGCGCCACGCCGAGTGTGGTGAACGGGCACTTGAGACGGGCCTCGGACGACATGAAGACCAGGTCGGCCACGCCGAGGATGGTGGCGCCGAACCCGAGGCCCATGCCGTTGACGGCGAGCACGAGTGGCTTCGGGAAGTCGATGAGCGCCTTCGTGAGGCCCGGGAAGCCGTGCTTGGCCTCGATCTTCTCGCCCATGGCCATGCGGCCCATCTCGATCACGTCCTGGCCCGCCGAGAACGAGTCACCGCTGCCGGTGAACACGACCACCGCGACCGACGGGTCGTCCTGGGCCTCGAGCAGGGCATCTGTGGCGCCGTCCCACATGGCGATGCTCATCGCATTCTTCGCTTCGGGCCGCTGCAACGTGATGATGCGGACCCGGCCGTCGTTGTTGACCTCGATCATGGGCATCACCATACGGACATAGGCTGCGGAGATGGGAATTCACGCCGCCGTTCGCGGAATCGGCGGCCTGGCCTCCGAGCCGCTGCGCTATTCGTTCGCCGAAGCTGCGGAGATCGAGCCGGATCGGCGGGCCGACATCGTCGGCGGCAAGGGCGCTGCGCTGGCCCGGATGACCGATCTCGGGCTGCCGGTTCCGCCCGGCTTCACCCTCACGACCGCTGCATGCCGCGAGGTGATGCAGCGGGGTTGGTTCGCCGAACTCGACGCAGACCTGATCGCCGGCCTGCGGGACCTCGAATCCACGATGGGCCGAGTCCTCGGCGACCCCTCGTCGCCCCTGCTCGTCAGTGTCCGGTCGGGTGCCCCGATCTCGATGCCCGGAATGATGGACACGGTGCTCAACGCCGGGATCACCGAGGACGTGGCCGCGGCCCTGAGCCGGGAGGCCGGCGACCGGCGGTTCGGTTGGGACACGTATCGCCGGTTCGTCCAGTCCTACGCCCTGGTGGTGCTCGGGGCCGACGCCGAGGTGATCCGCGCGGCTCTGGAACGGGCGGTCGGGACCGACGAAGGCCGATCGCTCGATGCCGACGGGCTCGCGACCGCCGTGCGTGGGTTCCGGGCCGAGCTCGATGCCGACGGCTACGACATCCCCTCCGATCCCGAGGAACAGGTGCGGGCCGCGGTCCGCGCCGTCTTCGCGTCGTGGGACTCCGACCGGGCGCGGGTCTACCGCCTGGTCGAGGGCATCGCCGACGACCTCGGCACCGCGGCCACCGTGCAGGCCATGACGTTCGGCAATCTCGGTGCCCGCTCGGGCACCGGCGTCGCCTTCTCGCGTGACCCCTCCACGGGTGCCCCCGGGCTCGTCGGCGACTTCCTCGTCGGGGCCCAGGGCGAAGACGTGGTCGCCGGGACCCACACCACGCAGCCGATCGCCCAGCTGAGGGCGGAGTGGCCGGAGGTCGCCGATCAGCTCGACGAGGCTGCGACCCTGCTCGAGCGCGAGCTCGCCGACCTCGCCGACATCGAGTTCACCGTCGAGGACGGTCGGTTCTGGCTGCTTCAGGTCCGCCGCGGAAAACGATCACCGAGGGCGGCACTGACCCTCGCGATCGACATGGCCGAGGACCCTGATTTCCCCTTGACCCGGGCGGAGGCCGTCGACCGCGTGGCCGAACTGCTCGACAACCCGCCGACCGAGCCGAACCCCGATGCGGTGCCGGAGTCCGACGACGAGGTCCTGGCCACCGGATTGGCGGCATCGCCGGGTCGAGCCGTGGGTGCGGTCTGCACGTCGATCGACGAGGCGGTGGCCGCCGGCGAGCGGGGGATCGACATCGTCCTGTTCCGCCGCGAGACCTCCCCGGCCGACATCGCCGGGATGGCGGCCGCCCGAGGCCTCGTGACGACCCTCGGCGGGATCGTCAGTCACGCCGCGGTGGTCGCGCGCGGATGGGGGGTACCGGCCGTCGTGGGTGTGCAGGGCATCGAGGTCGATGCGGCCGGCATCCTGCTCGGGGCCGAGCGCATCCCGAACGGTGCGATCGTGACGGTCGACGGCGACGACGGCCGGATCCTCCGCGGGGCCCACGCATCGGAACGGCGCGAACTCGCCGCCGTGCGCGTGCTCCGGGGCTGGCAGGACGAGATCGATGCCCACTCGCATTCCGATGTGGATCGCGGCGACGGAGAAGTAGCGACCGCCGAGACCTGCGAACGCGTGCTCGCGCTCAAGGGGATGGGGAGCGCCGAGGCGGTCGCCGACGTGCTCGGTTGCCCCACCGGCGACGTCGAGACCGTGATCGCCGCCCTGGTCGCCTCCGACGAGGCACAGGAGCTCCCCGGTGGCCGGGTTCGCCCACTCCCGCCGCTCGTGGCGCGCGTCGACGAGCGTTTCGCCGCCGACGCGCGGCGTCTGGGCCCGGTCATCGAGCCGCTCCTCCACGACTTCCATGCCGTGAACGACGCGTTCAAGTTGGTGGTGACCGCGTGGCAGATGAGAGAGGTCGACGGCGAGACGGTCCCCAACGACCACGCCGATGTCGCCTACGACGCCTCGGTGATCACCCGGTTGCGTGACGAGATCCACCGCGACATCTGTCCGATCGTCGAAACCGTGGCGGGCGCCGAGCCCCGCTTCTCCCGCTATGTCGCTCGACTCGACGCGGCGCTCCGGGCAGTCGAGGCCGGCGACACACAGATGGTCGCCCATCCGCTGCGCGACAGCTACCACACCGTGTGGTTCGAGCTGCACGAGGAGCTGATCCGCCTGTCGGGCCGAAACCGGGCCGACGAGGCGGCGGTCAGGCCCGGCCGGCCGCCGGGGCCGCGCCACGGTCCCCACTAGGGTCGCGATGTGAGCAGGGACTGGTT
>JBDQKM010000289.1:0-3315 GCA_040263275.1 Acidimicrobiales bacterium | reverse complement strand
GTCCGCCTCCACGCCCGCTTCGACCTCGAGGCCCTGCTCCACCACATCGAGGCCGACGGCATCACCCTCGAGATGGCCGTAGCGCCCATCGCGCTGGCCATGGCCGATCACCCCGACCTCGAGCGCTACGATCTCTCCACCCTGCGCTACATCATGTGGGGCGCCACGCCCGTCACCGAGAGCGTGGCCCGCCGGGTGACGGCGCGCACCGGCGTGGAGTTCCTGCCCGCCTACGGCGCCAGCGAGGTGCCGGTGATCACCGCCAACCACGTCCGCCATCCCGAGACCTGGCGGCTCGATTCGGCCGGCGTGCCCATCCACGACCTCGACCTGCGGGTCGTCGACCTCGAGTCCGGTGCGGAGCTGCCCGCGGGCAGCACCGGGGAGATCCAGGTGCGCAGCCCGTCGATGATGGCGGGCTACCTCCCCGAGGAGGCGAACGTCGACGCGTTCGACGACGGCTGGTACCGCACCGGCGACGTCGGTTGGGTCGAACCGGAGGCATGGCTGCACCTCACCGATCGGGTGAAGGAGATGATCAAGGTCAAGGGGTTCCAGGTCGCGCCGGCCGAGGTCGAGGCCGTGCTGCACGGGCATCCCGACGTGGTCGACTGTGCGGTGTTCGGCGTGCCCGACGAGGCCGCTGGAGAGGCGGTCGTCGGGGCGGTGCAACTCCGTCCCGGGGCGACGGTCGACGCGAACGCGTTGTCGGCCCTGGTGGCCGACGGGCTCGCGAGCTACAAGAAGCTCTCGGCCCTCCACATCATCGACGAGATCCCCCGTCTGCCGTCGGGGAAGGTGCTGCGCAGGGTGCTGCGCGAACAGCTGACCCTCTGACGGGGCCGGCGTTCAGGCGCTGGGGGAGTGGTGGTCGCGCCGCGCGTAGATCTCCCGCGGGTCGCGGTCGGCCCACCCGGCCCGTGCTTCGGCCGAGACGTTGATGATTCCTGCGAAGTCGCCCACCGGCACCGTGTGGGTGACGACCGGGCCGCCGCTCGGCACGGAGTGGAGCTGGAACGCCGGTGGTTCGAGCACGAACAGCGAGTTCGACGACGGGGTGGGCGCGAGGTCGATGGTGGTCTGTTGGGCGGTGGAGGGGCACACCGACGCCGGGACGCCGGCGACCACGGTCTGGATGGGCCGGTGGACGTGGCCGCTGAGGATCAGCCGGGTCCCTGCGTGGTCGGCCACTGCGGCGAGTAGGCCGTCGGCCCAGCCCGCACCCTCGCCGTCGAGGAGGGCGATGCCGGTGTCGAAGGGCGGGTGGTGCACGACGATCACCGTGTCGCGGTCGGGCTGCTCGGCGAGGCGGGCCTCGAGCCAGGCGAGCCGCTCGTCGCAGAACTCGGCCATGTGGTGTTCGAGACTGGTCGAGTCGAGCACGACGATCCGGACGGGGTGATCGTCGACCGTGTACTGGACCCACCCACCGGAGAGCGGCGCCGGGAGGTCGAGATGGTCGGCCATGACCGCTCGGTCGTCGTGGTTGCCGATCGCGAGGATCACCGGGATCTCCGAGGTCGCGATCACCTCCGCGAACCGCGGGTACTCCTCGGGTCGGCCCTGATCGGCGAGGTCGCCCGACACGACCAGGCAGTCGGGCCGGGGTTTGAGGGCATTGATCGTGGCGATCGTCTCGGCCAGCCGCGTCGCGGTGTCGACGGTGCCGCCGCAGGTGAGCACTCCGGGGGCGCTGACGTGGGTGTCGGTGATCTGGGCGATGAGCATGGTGGTCGTTTCTCCGAGACGGTCAGTCGGGATAGGAGACGGTGAGCGACGGGGTGGTCGGCAGTGACTGGCAGGTGAGGATCCAGCCCTCGGCCACCTCGTCGGCCGACAGGACGTCGTTGACCCGCATCGTCACCTCGCCCTCGGAGAGCTCGGCGATGCACGTCGCGCAGTTTCCCGCCTGGCACGAGAACGGTGGATTGAGTCCGCCCCGTCGGGCGGCCTCGAGGATCGTCTCACCCGGGTGATGCTCGAGGGTGTGGGTCGCGCCCGCCAGGGTCAGACGCAGCGCACCCATCGTCGCTGCCGTCTCGGTGGGGGCCGGTGCGGGCGCAGCGGCGGCGTCGGCGTTGACGAAGCGCTCGGTGCGCAGCAGGGCGGGATCGTGGCCGAGATCGACGAGCGTCGACTCGACCAGGTCCATGAACGGCGTGGGGCCGCACAGGTAGACGGCCGCATCCCGCCGACCGTCGAGGACGCGGCCGATGTCGTCGGGACCCAGGAACCCGGCGACGTCGTCGTGGTGGTGGACGAGTTCGAAACGGTCGGGGTGGGCGGCGGCGAGCGCAGCGAGCTCCCGGCCGAGGATGACCGATTCCGCGTCGCGGTTCGCGAACAGGAGGTGGACCGATCGCCCGGTGGTGTGCAGGGCCGATTTGGCGATCGAGGCGACCGGGGTGATGCCGCTCCCGCCGGCGAAGGCGACGATCGGTCGGTCGTCGTCGGGATCGAGACAGAAGCGGCCGGCGGGTGGGGTCGCGAGCACGACGGCGCCCGGTCCGACCGTGTCGATCAGGTGGTTCGAGACGGTGCCGCCGTCGACCCGCTTGACCGTGGTCCGGAAGACCTCGTCGACGTCGGGCGAACTCGACATCGAGTAGCACCGGAGGTGGTGCTCGCCGTCGATCTCCACCTTGAAGGTGCAGTACTGCCCGGCCGCATAGGCGAAGTTCGCCCGTTCGTCGGCGGGGACGTCGAACACGAAGGATCGCGCGTCGGTGGTCTCGTCGATCACGTCGAGCACGGTGAGCGGGACGAAGCGCGGCGCCGGGTTCGTCGTGGACAAGATGCCTCGGTTCATCGCTGGAAACTTCATCGCTGGAAACCCAGTGAGAATGACATTATCGTCTGAGGAGAACGGGTTCAACGCTCAGGGGGATGATGGACACGCGGTTGACGGCCGACCAGGCCGAGTTGTTCGACACGGTACGACGTCTCACCGCGGACCTCGCCGCGACGACCGTGGTCGACCTCGACGACGAGGTTCGCCGGGGCCGGCTCGTGGACGCCCTGACCGCCACGGGCGTTCGGGAGCTGCGCGACCGGCACGACGGCGTGCCGCTCGCCTCGGGTGTGGAGGCTGCGCTCGTGGCCGAGGCCCTCGGCGGCGCCGTCGCCGATGTGGCCTACCTCGGGCCGTTGCTCGCCGGCGACCTCCGGGCTCGGGCCGGACTGGCGTCCGATGGCGCTCGGGCGACGGTGGCGCTCGACGCCGACCTGGCCGGCCTCGCCGTGGCCGTCGACGGTCGCCTGGCCGCCGACGCCGTGGCGATCGATGCCGCCGGGGCAACCCATGCGCTCGTCACC
>JBDQKM010000288.1:0-3409 GCA_040263275.1 Acidimicrobiales bacterium | reverse complement strand
GTTGGGGGCCCGGCTCGAGCCGGGCGATCTCTGCCTGACGCTCGGGTCCGGCGACCTCACGAGCATTCCCGACGAGGTCATCGCCCGTCGGCGCGCAGCATGACGAACGATCTCGGCGAGGTCATCGACGCGCTCGCTGCCGGGCCGCTCGCGGATGCGGTGCAGATCGACGCCCCGATCGGGAAGCTCACGACCTACCGGGTCGGCGGTCGTGCCGCCGCCCTGGTGATGCTCGGCGCGCCGGAGCACGCCGCGGCGCTGGCCGACGCGGTGGCTGGTCGCTCGGTCGAACTCGTCGCGATCGGGCGGGGCAGCAACCTCCTGGTGAGCGACGACGGCTTCGACGGCATCGCTGTGGTGCTCGGGCCGGGATTCGACGACATCGACATCGCCCGCGTCGAGACGGCCCCCGAGGCCGATGGGGGTGCACTCGTCACCTGCGGTGCGGCAGCCAAGCTGCCAGTCGTCGCCCGAGCCACGGTGCAGGTGGGCCTGACCGGCTTCGAGTGGGCGGTCGGCGTCCCCGGGACGATCGGCGGCGCAGTGCGTATGAACGCCGGCGGTCACGGGGCCGAGATGAAGGAGAGCGTGGTCGACGTCGAGCTGCTCGACCTCCGCCACGGTCGCCTCGAGGTGCGGACCAACGACGCTCTCGCGTTCGGATACCGGACGTCGGCGGTGGCGGACACCGACCTGGTGTTGCGGGCCCGGCTCCGCCTCGCGGCCGGTGACCCCGATGCGGGGAGGGCCGAGATGGCCGAGATCGTCCAATGGCGACGCGACAACCAGCCCGGCGGCCAGAACGCAGGCTCGGTCTTCACGAATCCCGAAGGGGACAGTGCCGGCCGCTTGATCGACGCCGCCGGCGCGAAGGGTCTGCGGATCGGCACCGCCGCAGTGTCGGACAAGCACGCCAACTTCATCCAGGCCGATCCCGACGGCCGGGCGGCCGACGTGCGGGCCCTGATGCTCGAGGTCCAGCGCCTCGTCCGAGCCACGTCGGGGATCGAGCTGCACCCCGAGACCCACATGATCGGCTTCGCCGATGGCGATTGATCCGCGGATTCGGGATCGTCGCGTCGCCGTACGACGCGCCGAGGGGCGCCGGCGACTGCGGTTCCTCGCCGTCTGTCTCGGACTGGTCGTCACCGCCGTCGCTGCGTGGGGGCTCACCCGATCGCCGCTGCTCGACCTCGACCATGTTCGCTTCGAGGGCGTCGCGGGTGCGGATGCCGCCGAGGTCGACGACGCAGCCGGGCTCGACACGGGCATGGCGATGTTCGATCTCGACCTCGGTGCCGTCGAGCGTGACATCGCCGCGTTGTCATGGGTGGCATCGGCCAAGGCCTCGCGCGACTGGCCCGGCACCGTTCGGGTCGAGGTCGAGACCCGTCAGCCGGTCGCGGTCCTCGGGCTCCCGTCGGGGCCGTCGATGCTCGTCGATGCCGAAGGAGTGATCGTGCGGACGGCCCCTGCCGACGTCGACCTGCCTCGGATCGCGATGGCCGCGACGGTCGAACCGGGGGAGACCGAGACGGCTGCGCTCCCGGCCATCGCCGTCGCGATCGCGATCCCCGACGACCTCCGAACGTGGATCGATGCCATCACCCTCGACGGCTCGACGCTCGGCCTCGACCTGATCGGGACGGCGCGTGTGCATCTCGGCGGCTCCGACTTCGTGACCGACAAGCTGGCCGCAGTGCGCTCGCTGCTCGACGGGATCGATCTCACCTGCCTGGATCTGATCGACGTGGCCGTCGCCGACCTCCCGACCGTCACCCGCGACGCCGCCTGTGAGTCGGGGACGACAGAGGGCACCGCCGGCGATGCGTGAGCCCCACCGCACCCCACCGCGGCTGCCCGTCCGCCAGATTCGGCCCCCGCTCGTATACCGTCGTCCGTTGATTCGCACGTGCGTCGTGCGGAGGTCGGCTTCCCAACCGCTCACCGAACGAGGATTCGTTTCCGATGTCTGATCCGCAGAACTATTTGGCCGTCATCAAGGTCGTCGGTGTGGGCGGCGGTGGTGTCAACGCCGTCAACCGCATGATCGACGCAGGCTTGAAGGGCGTCGAGTTCATCGCGGCCAACACCGACGCGCAGGCGCTGCTCATGAGCGACGCCGACGAGAAGCTCGACATCGGGCGCGACCTGACCCGCGGTCTGGGCGCGGGAAGCGATCCCGAGGTGGGCCGCCAGGCCGCCGAGGAGCACCTCGACGAGATCCGGGAAGCGATCCGTGGGGCCGACATGGTGTTCATCACCGCCGGCAAGGGTGGCGGCACCGGCACGGGCGCCGCGCCCGTGATCGCCGAGGTCGCGAAGTCCGAGGGCGCACTCACCATCGGTGTGGTCACCCGGCCGTTCGCGTTCGAGGGTCGCCGCCGTTCGGTGCAGGCCGAACAGGGCATCCAGAAGCTCAAGGAGAAGGTCGACACCCTGATCGTCATTCCCAACGATCGCTTGTTGACGGTCGCCGACAACAACACGTCGGTGCTGAACGCGTTCAAGATGGCCGACGAGGTCCTGCTCCAGGGCGTGCAGGGCATCACCACCCTGATCACCACCCCGGGCCTGATCAACACCGACTTCGCCGACGTCCGCACGGTCATGACCGATGCCGGCAGTGCGCTGATGGGCATCGGCCAGGGCACCGGCGAGGGCCGCGCGATCGCTGCCGCCCGGGCTGCCATCTCGAGCCCGCTGCTCGAGGCCTCGATCGAGAATGCCCGGGGCATCCTCCTCAACATCAGTGGCGGGCCCGACCTGGGTCTGCTCGAGGTCAACGAAGCCGCCGAGATCATCCACGCGGTCGCCCATCAGGACGCCAACATCATCTTCGGTGCCGTGATCGACGACGAGATGGGCGACGACGTCCGCGTCACCGTGATCGCCGCAGGGTTCGACCGCTGGGACGACAGCCCGCGGACGTCGACCTCCGTTTCGAGTGGCCCCTCGTCGGATCCGGGCGAGCCCACCGGCGAGGTGCCCATCGCCGATGTCTTCGCCAGCGACGATGACGACGACCTCGACCTCGGCGACGACGATTTCGACGTCCCGTCCTTCCTGAAGTAGCCGATGATCGAGCGGCTCCTGCCGGGCGGGCCGCACCATCACGTCAGGGTGCGCTGCAGCTCGCGGGCCGACGGCGACTTCCACGTCGACCTTCCCGACGCGGTGCTCGGACCGCGTCGCCAGGCGTTCGCGCCCGGGCCGTGGACGTGGCTACGACAGGTCCACGGTCCGCGGGTGGTCCCGGTGGACCGTCCCGGCGACGGCGCGGGGGAGGAGGCCGACGCGAGCGTGACCACGTGTGTCGGCGCCGTGCTTGCCGTGCAGACGGCCGACTGTGTGCCGGTCGTGCTCGCGTCCGACGGTGCCGTGGCGGTCGCCCACGCGGGGTGGCGGG
>JBDQKM010000287.1:0-3433 GCA_040263275.1 Acidimicrobiales bacterium | reverse complement strand
GTTCGCGGTCGCCGGCGGCATCGAGTAGGCGGTGTGGTGCGACCTGCGGGTCGCCGCCACTGATGCCACGCTCGGCGTGTATTGCCGCCGCTGGGGTGTGCCATTGGTCGACGGTGGCACCATCCGGCTTCCCCGGCTCATCGGCGCGTCGCACGCCAACGACCTGATCCTCACAGGGCGGGGGGTCGGCGGCGACGAGGCGTTGCGGATGGGCCTCGTCAACCGGTTGAGCGAACCCGGGCAGGCGCTGGCCGACGCGAAGGCGCTCGCTCGCGAGCTGGCCGACCTGCCGCCGATCTGTATGCGCAACGACCTCCGGTCGTCGAAGGACCAGTGGTCGCTGCCGATCGATGAGGCGCTGCGGCGCGAGACCGAGCTGGGCCGCGAAACGCTCTTCAGCGGGGAGTCGCTCGAGGGGGCGACCCGTTTCGCCGACGGCGCCGGCCGCGGCGGCGCCAAGGCCACCTGACCGGTTCTACGGGTTGGGCACGGGAGGGTCGGGGTAGTTCATGCCGGCGGCGATGTCGGCGTCGGACATCGACGCCATGATCGCCATGACCTCGTCGGGATAACCCATCGCCGGCTTGGTCGGATCGAGCGGTGGTTGGGCGACCGAGCCGGGCTCGACGGCGGGGTCCGCCGGCGGATTGCGATAGCGGGCGAGATCGTCGGTGGAGATCCCCGCCAGCTCGACGACCTCGGGGTCGATCCAGTTGTCGGCCGGGATCGGGGCCGGCGACGTGGCGCATTCGAGGGTGAGCCCCTCCGGTCCGGCGAAGTAGATCGAGTGACACATGCCGTGGTCGACCGGACCGAACACCGTGACGCCGGCGGTGCGGATGCGGTCGCGCATGCGGAGGAGGTCGTCGTAGTCACCGGTGTTGAAGGCGACGTGCTGCATCGTGCCGGGGGCGGAGGCATCGGCCGGCGTTCCCGAGTGGGTGACGCCGGGGATCGGGTCGATCTCCTTGTTGGCCTTCGCCTCCACGAACGCGACCGAGCATGTGTCGTTCAACTCGACGAACGCGTGCCAGGCGTCGACGCCGTGCATCCAGTAGAGGGCGACCAGTTCGGCGCCGAGAACCTGGGTGAAGAACTCGATCTGCGACTTCACGTCGGCCGTGGAGATGGCGAGGTGGTGGACGCCATCGGGATGCGTGACGGTCATGGCAGCTGCCTCCGGCACCAGTCGGCGACGACCGGTGAGTACTCGTGGGTGTGGAACATCATCAATTGGTGGACGCCGCCGGGGTGTTCGTGGACTTCGACCGGACCTCCGACCATGCTCGCCACGAACCGAACCGTGTCGGGCGACGCGATCGGGTCGTGCTCACCGACCGTGAAGAGAATGGGGCTGGTGTTGTCGGCCGGGCTCACGACGGGGTCGTAGGTGTAGAGCGTCGCGTAGGAGTCGAGGTCGAAGAACCAGGTGTTGAGCGGGTCGGTCTCCTTCTGCTGGAGCGCGCCCTTGTAGCCGTAGTCCTCGTCGAGGTCGATGAAGCGGCGAATGTCGAAGCGGGCGGTCTCGCCGACCTCGGCGAGGATGCGCTGGCCGTCTGGCGTGCGCCACGGCGAGTCGAGGGCGGCCTGGGTACCCGGGACGGCGAAGCCCATGAGGACGGCACCCACGACGTGTTCGGACGCACCGACGACCGCGTAGGCCGGCATCACGCCCAGGCTCGATCCCTTGGCGAATACGGGCAGCCCGGTGAGTTCGTGGATGTGACGGGCGAGGTCGGCGCATGCGTCGACCCACTGGTCGACGGTCCACTTGCCCTGTCGGCTGGCCATCGCCGAGCGGCCGTGTCCGGGGAGGTCGATCGACCAGACGTCGATGCCCTTCTCGGCGTGGTGGGCGCAGAACTCGTCGTAGATACCGCCGTGGCCGCCCATGCCGTGGATGACGATGACCGCGTGGTCGGCGTCGGGCCCTTCGAATCGGTAGGCGAACGTGCCGTTCACCATGTGTTCGGTTCGCTGCATCCTCGGTCCTTCCTCCGCTCACGGACACTACTGCGACGCTGGGGGAGCGGCGAAGGGTGTCGGCCCTCGCGGTCAGTCGCGCAGAATGCCGAGTTCGAGCGCCGACCGCTCGAGCGCGTCACGGTGCTGGGGATCGGCGACCCCGATCAGGGCTCGGGCCCGTTCTCGAAGGGTGCGGCCCTGGAGTTCGGCCACGCCGTGCTCGGTGACGACGTTGTCGACCGTGTTCTTCTGGGTCGTGACGACCGCCCCGGGGGTGAGTGTCGGCACGATGCGGCTGATGGTGCCCTGCTTGGCGGTCGACGAGAGGACCACGAAACCGTCGCCGCCCTCGGAGTACTGGGCGCCCCGGGCGAAGTCGGCCTGGCCGCCGCTGCCCGACCAGTAGCGGGTGCCGAGCGACTCCGACGCGCACTGCCCGAACAGGTCGACCTCGAGGGTGGCGTTGACCGAGATGAAGTTGGGTTCGCGGCCGATCTGGCGAGGGTCGTTCACCTCGTCGACCGGAAGGAACTGGACGGCGTCGTTGTCGTCGCACCAGTCGTAGAGGTCGCGCGAGCCGAGCGCGAAGGTCGTGACGATCCGGCGCCGGTGGGTCTTCTTGCGGGTGCCCGTGATGACCCCGGCCCGGGCCAGGTCGGCGATCGGATCGGAGAGGAGTTCGGTGTGCACTCCGAGGTCGCGATGGTCGGTGAGAAGGCCGGCCACCGCCGCGGGAATCGAGCCGATGCCGAGTTGGATGGTCGCCCCATCGGGGATGCGTTCGGCGATGAACTCGGCAATGGCGCGGTCGTCGTTGCCGATGGAAGCGGGAGGCATCTCCACCAGATCGGTCTCGGCCTGGCACCACGCCAGTACCTCGCTGTGGTGCACCCGGTTGGTGCCGTGGGTCGACGGCATGTTCGGGTTGACCTCGAGGATGAACGGCACCCGCCCGATCAGCGCGGCCGCGTAGTCGGCGCTGACCCCCAGCGAGAAGAAGCCGTGGCGATCCATCGGGCTGGCGGCTGCCAGCACCGCGAAGGGCGACTTGCGGAGCAGGAAGAGCGGGACCTCGCTGAAGTTGGCCGGCGCGAAGTGGCACCCGCCCTCGTGGTAGGCGGGTCGGGTGATGTGCGACAGGAACCACGACTCATGCTCCAGGTGCCCCGTGTGGGCACCGTGGATGTACGGCCGGTCGCGCAACGCGTGCATCTGGTGGATCCGCACCTCGGTGAGTTGATCGGCCCGAGCCTCGAGCGCGTCGAGAAGGTGGACCGGCTCGCCGTTGGCGATGGGCACGACGAGATGGGCGCCGGCCGGCAGCTGCGTCACTAGTGCATCGGCGACCTCGTCGACCGACGATGACGCCAGCGGCGGGGGGTGGTTCATGGGCTGACCCTAGGGCGAGGCTTCAGAGCGGTGCGGGCATGCGCTCGGCGCGGACGACCAGCAGGCGTTGCACCGACCG
>JBDQKM010000286.1:0-3524 GCA_040263275.1 Acidimicrobiales bacterium | reverse complement strand
GCGAACCCGACCCAGTAGGGCGCGCCGTAACGGATCACCATGTGCGCCATCACCTGGCTGGCGAGCACGCCGGTGGCCCCGACTGCGAAGTTGATCACCCGGCTCGACCGGTAGACCAGGATCACGCCCAGGGCGAGCAGTGCATAGGCGAGCCCCTGCACGGCGCCGATGAAGACGAACTGGCGCCCGATCTCGAACCCGAGGATCACGATTCGGTGTCCTCGTCGGCATCCCTTGCGCCGCTTCGTCGTTGCGCAGTCTCTTCGTGGGCGGCGCGAGCTCCGCCGAGGAACACGGCGCGGGCGATGTCGTCGCGGGCGGCCAGCTCCGCGGTCGGACCGTCGAAGCGGACGTGGCCCTTCTCGATGAAGACGGCGCGGTCGGCGATCGCCATCGCGACATTGAGCGACTGCTCGACGATGATCATCGTCTGCCCCTCGGCCCGGAGTCGCTCGACGACCACGAGGAGTTCGCCGACCATCGCCGGGGCGAGCCCGAGTGACAGCTCGTCGATGAGCAGCACCTCCGGCTCGTGAATCAGGACCATCGCCAGCGCGAGCAGCTGCTGTTGCCCACCCGACAGTGCCGAGGCGGGCTCGTCGAGCCGGTCGGCGAGCATCGGGAACGTCTCGAGCACCGCGTCGATCCGCTCGTCGAGGACTCGGCCGTTCTTGCGCAGCGTCCAGCCCGCCGTTCGCAGGTTGTCGCAGACGGAGAGGGGCAAGAACACAGCCTTGCCGCCCGGGAGTTGCTGGATTCCGAGCTCGACCCGTGTCTGCGGTGAGGTGAGCGTGATGTCGTGGCCGTGGAGGTTGACGATCCCGCGCGACGGCACGCCGAGACCGCTGATCACGCGGAGGATGGTCGACTTGCCGGCCCCGTTGGTGCCGAGCAGGGCGAGCGTCTCGCCCTGCTCCACCCGCAGGTCGATGCCGAACAGCACCTGTACCGGGCCGTAGGAGAAGTCGAGGTCGCGGAGCTGCACCGCAGGAATGTCGTCGGGATTGGCGGCTCGCCATTCGAGGTCGGCGGCGTCCTTCTCGATCTCGTCGACCACCATCGAGAGGTCGTGGCGGATGTGGCGGGCCGCCCAGATGAGCAGTGCGCCGCCGAGGATCTTGAACGGCACGGTGACGATGAGGATCGCGGTGCGCTCGTCGAGGGCATCGGACAGCAGCCCGGCGACGATTGGGCCGAGCACACCGCCGCCGAGGAAGATCACTGTCATGGAGAGCGCGGTCGCCTGGGCTCGCAGCCGGTAGGGCACCACTCCGACGAGGAGGGGGGAGATCATCCCGAAGATGACGACGCTGAGGACCGACGGCACGATGCCGAGCGCGGCGAACAGCACGGGGTGGGGCATGAAGAACTGGATGGGGATCGCGATCGCGATCGGGAAGAACAGGGCGCCGACCCAGGCCAGCGCCTTGGCCGGGCTCTCCTGGTAGAGCCGGTCGTAGCGGGTCGCCGCCCACGGTGCCGCCGCGAACGCCAGCATCCCGGGAACGAACCCGATCATCGCCCGCTCGAATGGACTCAGGCCCCATCGGTCCTCGAGGTAGAGGTTGACAAGGAAGCTCTGCCCGATGATGGAGAAGACGATGATGCTGAAGGAGATCCAGGCGAACTTGAGCGTGCGGATCGCCATGAGGCGGTGCCAGACCGCCGCCAACGAGACGCGAGGACGGTCGGGGTCCTCCTCCATGACCTCCCCGAGCACGGCCTTCTGCTCGAACTGCCCTCGGGGCGGATCCGGGACGAACAGCGCCCACACGCCGAGGGCCACGGTGGGCCAGGCGAAGACCCAGTAGGCCCAGCGCCAGTTGTCGTCGACGAGCACCATCAGCCCGCCGACGAGGAGCGGAGCGATGCGCTCGCCGCCGCGGCCGAGCACGTTCTTGACCGCGTAGATGCGGCCGCGGGCCTGGATGGGGTAGGCGTCGGCGAGGACGGCGCCCTGCACGGGAAAGGTGTTGGACGTGCCGATGCCCATCACCACACCCACGAGGAAGAAGCCGAGGGCGGTGGCCTGGAATCCCCGGAAGAGCATCGCCACGCTCCAGAAGATCGTGGCGAATCCCACGAGCCGCATGCGGTCGACCCGGTCGGCCAGCTTCCCCATGGGGATGGCGCACAGCGTCGTGGTGATCAGCCCGCCGATGCCGAGCGCAGCGAGGCCGGCGTCCGACACGCCGAGGCTCTCCTGGATCTCCGGGCCCAACAGCGCCGGGATCGAGAGTTGGAGGGCGTCGACCGCGTCGAGGGTGCCCAGCACGGCGATGACGCCGACGCCGCCCGCGGTCACGCCCTCCCGAAACGACATCGGCTCGTCGCCGACCCCCGGGAGGTCCTCGTCGGCCCGGATCTCGAGGGCGTCGGCGTCGGCCGCAGCCTGCTCCCGTGCTGCTTGTTCATCGAGTACCGCACCGGTCAGCGCGGCGAACTCCGTCCGGTCGGGTTCCCCGTCGTTCACCGGGGTCTCACGGTGTCAGATCGACCACGTCGCCGAGCGGGATGAGCTCACCGTCTTCATCGGCGTCGCCATCGAACTCGACGAGACGCAGCGTGTCGTTGCCGTTGTACTTGCCCGGTCCGAACGACGCGAACGGGATCTCCGGAAGCGAGGTGTCGGTCAGCGACTCGAGACCGCTTCGGAACGAGTCGTTGGTGAGATCCACTCCCGCCGCGGTCGCAGCCTGAACGAAGAGATCGAGGTTGCGGCAGACGAGCACGGTGAAGGGCCAGTGGTTCGGATCCTCCTCGGAGTTCTCGACACCGGCGGCGGGCCGCTCGAATCGGGCGTCGGGTAGTGCCGCCTGTGCATCGTCGACGCACTGCTGCGTCTTGGCGTCGATCGAGTCGGTCGGGAGGTCGAGACGGGTGGTGGTGGCGATGGTGCCGTCGAGATCGGCAGGGTCGATGCCGCCGCTGACGGCCGTGGTGAAGTTGGAGGAGTCGACCGACGCGAAGTCGAGGTCGAGTTCGGCGAACGTGGTGAAGGCACTGGCTGCCGCGCCGAGGACCAGCATCTTGTCGACGCCGGCATCGCGGGCCTGTTGGCGCATGCTCTCGCCGCGGTTCTCGAGCTCGTCCTCGGGGAGGCCGAGGTCGTCGAGGTTGAACTCGATCGCGGCCTCGATTCCGAGGTCGTCGAGCGCCGCGTCGACGACGGCGCCCACGCGGTCGAGGGTGACCGCGCCGTCGTAGTGCACGGCCAGGTTCTCGGCGTCGTCGAACCAGCCCCGTTCGTCCAGCTCGGCGATGTAGGTCTCCTCGAGGAGGCTGCCCGATGCGAAGATGCCGGCGATCGGAGCGCGTGCCCGCTCCAGAGCCTCGCCCTCGCCGCTGATCTGGCTGCCCAGGTGGATCGTCTCGTGCTGTTCGAACACGCAGAAGTTGGCATCGCCGCGCATGCCACCGAGCACCGCGATCACCAGCACGTTGATCAGCCACGAGGTGCCGACCGAGCCGGGGGTGATCAGGCCGTTGTACCAGACGAGGAGGACGCCGCCGACCGACGCGAT
>JBDQKM010000285.1:0-3525 GCA_040263275.1 Acidimicrobiales bacterium | reverse complement strand
GTCGTCGGTCCCGCCCACCTCCGAGCCGTCGCGGGACGGGGCCGAGGGGGACGGCTCCACGACCGTGCGCCCGCGCGACGGGGGGCGCGACGGGGGAGGCGACGACGGCTGAGGCCGGTCGGTCGTCATCGAAGCCCGGGCGGCCGCGGTACCGTGAGTCCACCACCTCGGTGGCCCGTAGTTCAGTTGGTAGAACGCCGGCCTTTGGAGCCGGATGTCGCAGGTTCGAGCCCTGCCGGGCCAGCCATCGACCGATGCCGTCGGCCTCGCGTTCGTCCCTGCCACCGCAGCGCGCTAGAAACGCCTCGTGCCCTCGGTCGCCCCATCCGTCGTCGTCGTTGCCAGCGGGCCCGACACACGTCTCCGGTCGGCCGTGCCCATGGCCCTGCACCGCCTCTGTGGCCGCACCGTGGTCGGTCTCGTGCTCGATGCCGCGGGTGCCCTGGACCCTCGGCGGGTCGCCGTCGTGGTCGGCCCCGACGACGACGAGATCGCCAAGGAGCTCCAATCGGACTCGGTCGAGATCGCCCGCGTGCCGGCCAACGTCCGGCACGATCCGTGTGCCTCGGTGCTCGCCGCCCTCCACGGCTGGTCGGCCGACGACCTCGATGCCGACTTCGACCCCGACGACGACGACGTCCTGGTCCTGCCCGCCTCGGTGCCGCTGCTCGACGGCGAGACGTTGCGGGCGTTCCACCGCGCCCATCGGGTCGGCGACGCGTCGGCCACGGTCCTGCGCGCCGCCGAGGGCGATTCTGCGATCTGGTTCGTCCGTCGCTCGCTGCTCGCCCCGGCACTGCGGCGCACCGAGCTGCCGGAGATCACCGCCCTCCGGGAGGTGCTGGAGGAGACCGGGCACGAGGTCGCGACGTTCGAGGCCGAGCATCCGCTCGCGTCGTTCGACGCAGCCGACCGGGTCGACCTCGCCGCGGCGGAGGCCCGCCTGCGGGCGCAGATCAACGCCCGTTGGATGCGGCGTGGGGTCACCATGCTCGATCCGGAGCGGACCTACGTCGATCTCGACGCCCGCCTAGGTACCGACGTCACCCTCCACCCGGGAGTCCTGCTCCGCGGGGCGACCGTGATCGGCGACGGCTCCGAGGTCGGCGTCGGCTGCCATCTCGTCGACAGCCGGGTCGGCGACCACTGTCGACTCGAGCACGTCACCGCGGAACTCGCGGTCGTGGGCGACCACGCCCGGGTCGGCCCGTTCGCCGTGCTCGAGCCGGGCTCCGAAGTCCCGGCCGCGACCGACACCGGCCCGTTCTACACTGCGGGCCCAGACGCCCATCGCCCCGACCCGACCGATTGACTGGACGCGGATGCAACTGATCAACCACAAGAAGCTGCACATCGTCGCCGGGCGGGCCACGCAGGCGCTCGCCAGCGACATCTGCCACGAGCTCGGCGTGCCGCTCGGGTCGCCCAACATCGCCGAGTTCGCCAACAGCGAACTCCACGTCAAGTACGGCGAATCCATCCGTGGTTCCGACGTCTTCATCGTGCAGACCCACACGGCGTGGGAGGGCGGCTCGATCAACGACGCCCTGATGGAACACGTGATCATGGTCGACGCGGCGAAGCGCGCCTCCGCGAAACGCATCACGGTCGTCGCCCCCTTCTACGGCTACAGCCGTCAGGATCGCAAGGCCTCGGGTCGTGAGCCGATCACCGCTCGCCTCGTGGCCGACCTGTTCAGCACCGCCGGCGCCGACCGGCTGATGTCGGTCGACCTCCACAGCGGTCAGATCCAGGGCTTCTTCGACGGGCCGGTCGATCATCTCGTGGCCATGCCGGTATTGGTCGACTATCTGTCCGAGATGGGCGACGAGGATCTCGTGATCGTGTCGCCCGATGCGGGGCGAATGAAGGTGGCCGAGCGATACACCAACCTGCTCAACGCCGACCTCGCCTACGTGCACAAGCGGCGCTCGACCGAGGAGATGAACGCGGTCGAGGCCAAGGAGATCATCGGCCATGTCGCCGGACGGACCTGCGTGCTGATCGACGACATGATCGACACCGGCGGCACGATCTGTGCGGCTGCCGATCTGCTGGCCGAGAACGGTGCGGGCAAGGTCATCGTGGCGACGACCCACGGCGTCTTCTCCGGGCCGGCCATCGACCGGCTGAAGAACGCGGCCATCGAGAAGGTGCTCGTCACCGACACGCTCCCGCTGCCGCCCGAGAAGCAGATCGACAAGATGGAGGTGCTCAGCGTGGCGCCGATCATCGCCCGGGCGATCTCCGCCGTCTTCGAAGACACCTCGGTGAGCGAGATCTTCGGCGGCAACCACCTCGCCTGAGATCCACCCCGTCCGTGTCCCATCCGGGCCGTGGTGATTCGCGCCGCCACCGATAGCCTGATCCGTCGGTCCTTCGCCGGACCGTCTCACTACGGGGCCAGCATCGTCCCGCCCTTCTCAGGAGCCCAGAAACCATGTCAGACCAGCTGCTGCTCACCGCCGAGACCGGCCGTGACGAGGGCACCCGCTCCTCCCGCCGCCTGCGTCGCGAGGGCCGCGTGCCCGCCGTCGTCTACGGCCTCGACGCCGACCCCGTCGCCGTCTCCGTCGCCTGGCCCGACCTGCGGGCGGCGCTCACCACCGATGCCGGCGTCAACGCCATCATCACGCTGCAGATCGACGGCGACGAACAGCTCTCCGTCGTGAAGGACCTCCAGCGGCATCCGGTTCGCCGCGACGTGATCCACGTCGACTTCCAGCGGGTCACCGCGGATCAGCAGATCGAGGCCGACGTGCCCGTCACCCTCATCGGCGAGGCGCTCGAGGTCACCCGGGCCAACGGCATGGTCGACCAGACGCTCTACACCCTCACCGTGTCGGCCAAGCCGGCCGAGATCCCCGACGAGATCGAGGTCGACATCTCCGAGATGACCCTCGGCGACGCGATCCACGTGAGCGACCTCGCCCTTCCGGGCGGCGTCACCACCACGGTCGACCCCGAAGACACGGTTGCGGTCTCGCTGGTCACCCGCTCGACTCGCGAGGCCATGGCCGCCGAGGACGCGGCCGAAGCTGCCGAAGAGGCAGCCGAGGACGGCGACACCGAGGCCGACGCCAGCGGCGACGGCGACGGCGACGACGACTGAGACGCGGTGGGCGACCGCTGATGGTCGGCCGTCGGCTCAACCCTCGACGGGGCACCCCCGCCGACCTCCTCGTGGTCGGACTCGGCAATCCGGGTGACGACTACGCCCAGACGCGCCACAACGCCGGTGTCTGGGTGATCGAGGAGCTCGTCCGCCGCCACGGGGGCAAGCTCAGCCGCTCCAAGCGCGAGCATGCCGACACCGATGAGCTCCGGGTGGGCGACAAGCGGCTGGCCGTTGCCGTGCCCACCACCTACATGAACGAGTCCGGCCGCGCCGTAGCGCCGCTGGTGCGGCGCTACGGCATCGAGGACCTGTCGCGCCTCGTGATCGTCCACGACGAACTCGACCTCCCCGTCGGTCGCCTCAAGGTCAAGTTCGGTGGAGGTCTGGCCGGCAACAACGGGCTCAAG
>JBDQKM010000284.1:0-3548 GCA_040263275.1 Acidimicrobiales bacterium | reverse complement strand
TCGAGGCTATGAGGGCCTACGCCGAGAACCGCCCCCCCGACTACACCAACACCCACTGACAGAAGATGGGGGTGCCTGCCCCCGGGGACCGGCACCCGCATCTTCTCCGAAACCAGTACAGGAGCAACCCACCATGGCCGACGCCTACATCATCGACGCTTGCCGCACCCCTCGAGGGATCGGCAAGCAGGGCAAGGGGGCGCTGTCGCACCTGCACCCCCAGCACCTCGGCCGGACCGTCCTCGAGGCGCTGCGCGACCGCAACGGCTTCGACACCGCCGATGTCGACGACGTGGTGTGGGGAACCAGTTCCCAGGTCTCCGAGCAGTCGGGTGATCTCGGCCGCATGGCCGCGCTCGACGCCGGCTACGACGTGACCGCCAGCGGCGTCACGCTCGACCGGTTCTGCGGTTCGGGCATCACCGCCACCAACTTCGCGGCCAACGCGGTGATGGCCGGCATGGAGGACCTCGTGGTCTCCGGCGGCACCGAGATGATGTCGCTTCCGAAGAAGGGCCTCATGCCGATGGGCGCGGGCAACGCCCACCTGCAGGAGCTCCATCCGCAGAGCCACCAGGGCGTCTGCGCCGACGCGATCGCCACGATCGAAGGCATTCCCCGAGAGGCGCTCGACGCCCACGCGGCCGAGTCGCAGCGCCGGGCCGACATCGCCATCAAGGAAGGGCGCTTCGACAGGAGCCTGGTCCCCGTCCTCAACCTCGACGGCACGGTCGCGCTCGACCACGAGGAGTTCCCTCGCCCGCAGACCACGGTCGAATCGCTGGCCGGGCTCTCCCCCAGCTTCCCGGCGGTCGCCGACTACCGCCACACGGAGGACGCCCCCACCTTCCGCGAGCTGATCAACCGGAAGTACCCCGACGTCGACATCCAGCACGTCCACCACGCCGGCAACTCGTCGGGCGTGGTCGACGGCGCCGCCGCCCTCCTCATGGCCAGCGACAGCTACGCCAAGGCCCACGGTCTCGCCCCGCGGGCCCGTGTGGTCGCCACCGCCAACATGGGCGACGACCCGACGCTGATGCTCAACGCCCCCGTGCCCGCCGCCCACAAGGTGCTCGAACGGGCCGGCATGACCCTCGCCGATGTCGACCTGTTCGAGGTCAACGAGGCCTTCGCCGTGGTGTCCGAGAAGTTCCAGCGCGACCTCGATCTCGACCGTGACAAGGTCAACGTCAACGGCGGCGCGATGGCCCTCGGCCACCCGATCGGCGCAACCGGCGCGATCCTGATCGGCACCGTGCTCGACGAGCTCGAACGCCGCGACCTGCAGATCGGCCTCATCACCATGTGCGCCGGCGGCGGGATGGCCCCTGCCATCATCATCGAACGCGTCTGAGGCTTGCAGGACGTAGGACCCGGCGCGGCTTCGGCCGACCTGCCACGATGGTCGAGATGACCCAGTCGAGCCGCGACGAAGTCGACGATCTGGCCGAGAACGAGCAGGTGTTCGGCTTCCTGCTCGCGCTCCACGGTGCCGTGCACCTTCTCGGCGTCGCCATCACCTGGCGCATGTTCGAGACCCAGAACTTCGAGTACGAGGACGTGTGGCCTGCCGCCGGGTCGTGGCCCGGTCGCGGCGCCGGTGTGCTGTGGCTGGTGTCGGCGGTCGCGCTGATGCTGGTCGGCATCCGGCTGGCGTTTCGGCGTCCGGTCACCCGCGTGCAGCTCGCCGCGCCGCTGGTGCTGTCGCTGGCCATGACGTTGACCGCGCTGCCGTCAGCGCTGCCCGGCACCGCCGTCAGCGGTGCGATCCTGCTGGCGATGGCGGTGCTGGCGCTGCGCCGAGCCGGGATCAGCCGCTAGCGCGATCAGTCGCTGATCGGAGGGACCACGACCACCGGGCACGGCGCGTGGTTGACCACGCCGTTGGTGACCGAACCGAGGACCATCCCGACGAACCCGCCGCGACCGCGGGCGCCCATCACGAGCATGTCGGCGTCCTTGCCCTGGTCGACCAGCGCGCCCGAGGCATGGCCGCTCACGACTCGGATGGTGACGCGTTCGGCAGCGGCCTCTTCCTCGGTGAGCACGTCGTCGACCACGTCCTGGGCCACCTGGCGGGCACCCTCTTCGAACACTGCCGGATCGAGGAACGTGGCATCGAACCCTCCGGCCGGCGGCATGTGCCACACATGAAGCGCCACGACCTCGTCGTCCTCCCCCGCATGGTCGAGCGCCCAGCGGAGCGCCCGCCGGGCGTTGGCCGAGTCGTCGATACCGACAATGATCGTTTCCATGGCGACATGGTGACACTGATCGCTGCCCGCATGCAGGGCCGAAGGTCCGTCTTCCGGGACTTTCGACACTGCATGGATGTCGCATCAAGCGGGATTCTGACCCCATGCCACCCGCCGTCCCTGCGCCGTCGCCCGACCGTGTCGTCGTGCCCGTTGACGGCACGCGCTCGTCGGCCCGATCGCTGTCGCTCGCCAGCCGACTCGCCGAATGGCTCGAGAGCGAACTCGTGATCGTGAGCGTGATCGACGATTTCCGCACGGAGGCGCCGGCCCGGATGGCGTGGCTCGACGACCTGCTGGGCGACCTGCCGACGAGCGTGAAGCGTCGCATCGTCCAGGCCCGCTCCGTGGCGACGACGATCGCCGAGGAGTCCGCCGACGGCCTGGTCTGCATCGCCACCACGGCCGAGCCGTTCGACGCCGACGGGATCCGCCACACGGTCACCGACGGGCTCGTCGCCGCATCAGCCTCACCCGTCGTCGTCGTCGGTCCCGAATGCCCCGCAGACGCAGGGATCGACCGCGTCGTCGTCGCCATCGACCCCGACCACGAGCAGGACGGGTTGGCGACATGGGCCACGTGGCTCGCGTACCACCTCCGGGTACCGCTCGAATTCGTGCACGTCGCCGACGGCGCTCCACCCGACCTGGGCCCCAAGGTCCGGTCGCTGGTCCCCGCCGACGGCGAGTCCGTCGCCGACCGACTCGTGGCGGCGTCCGACGGTGGCCTGCTCGCCATGGGCAGTCACGGCCGGACCGGCTTCCATCGTCTGGTCTCCGGCAGCGTGGGGGCAGCGGTCATCCCGCATGCCACTGCACCCGTGCTCATCCTCGGGCCCAACGCCGCGCCCCCGAGGGTCACGTGAGCGAGTTCGCTCCGCCGGCCGCCGCGGAGACCCACTTCTCGTGGGTGTTCTTCACCCCGGATCGCGCCTTCAAGCTGCTGAAGCCGGTGGTGATGCCGTTCATCGACCACACCGACGTCGAGAATCGCCTCGAGTCGATCAGCCGCGAATACGAGCTCAACCACGAGATCTCCCCCGACGTCTACCTCGGCACCGCCGACGTGGTGGAGGACGGTGCGGTGGTCGACCGCATGCTGGTGATGCGGCGCCTGCCGGATGACCGCCGTCTGTCGGGTCTGGTCGGCCGACCCGGGTTCGAACGGCACCTGCGGGCGGTCGCCAAGGCGGTGGCGAGCCTCCACGCCCGTCGCGAGCCGATCACCGACGCACCCATGGCCGGACACGCGGCGCTCCTCGAGAACTGGCGCGACAACTTCGACGGCCT
>JBDQKM010000283.1:0-3580 GCA_040263275.1 Acidimicrobiales bacterium | reverse complement strand
GGCCGGACTCGTCGTCGAGTCCGTCGGTGAGACGCTCGCCGACCTGGTCCTCCAGGAGCTCGTGGAGGAGCGCGGCCGCCTCCTCCACGCCGACCGGCGCGTCCCGATCTGCGAGCACTGCCCCAGCGGCGCGCGCGGCGGCGCGCAGCCGGGCCGGGCTGATCAGGCGGCCGGCGGCATCCGAGACGATGTCTTCGAGCTGGTGGGCCTCGTCGATCACGACGATGTCGTGCTCGGGCAGGATGCCCTCGACCATGATCTCGATCGCATAGAGGTGGAGGTTGACGATGATGACGTCCGCTGTCGCGGCCTTGCGCCTGGCCTTCTCGGCGAGGCAGTCGTCGCCCACCGGGCAACGTCCCGCGCCTGGGCACTCGTCGCGGCCGACACTGACGAGACGCCACGTGCGGTCATCGAGGTCGGGGAGCTCGGTGCGGTCGCCGGTCTCGGTCGTTGCCGCGAAGGCCCGCAGCCGGCTGAGAAGTTCGCTGTCGAGCGTTGCTGTGGTGTCGTCGTCGAGTTCGAGACCGAGACGATCGTCGGCTTCGGCCTCGTCGAGCCGCTGGAGGCAGAGATAGTTGGACCGCCCCTTGAGGACGGCGAAGTCGACGCCGCCGGGAATCCGCTCGTCGAGGAAGGGCAGGTCCTTGCCGGCGAGTTGATCCTGCAGGGCCTTGGTGGCTGTCGCGACGATCGTCGTCTTGCCGGCCAGCGCGGTCGGCACGAGATACGCGAGCGACTTGCCGGTGCCCGTGCCGGCCTGAACCACCACATGGCCGCCGTCGCGGATTGCTTCGGCGACCGCAGAGGCCATCTGGCGCTGTCCCTCGCGCCGCTCTCCGCCACCGGGGAGCGCAACCGTGACCTCGTCGAGTGTTTCGAGCGTCTGCTCGGCTAGGTCCACGTTGGGGGGTGCTCCGCTTCCTCGTTCGGCCGGATCCTAGCGACCCCGTGACGAGTGTCTGACACCGGTGTGACGGGTGGGGGGACGCGCGACGCGTTGCTGTCGAGCCGGTAGGTTCGCGGGGTGCCACTCGATCAACTCGATCCCGACCGGATCCCTCGTCACATCGCCTGCGTGATGGACGGCAACGGCCGGTGGGCACAGGCCCGAAACCTGCCGCGGACCGAGGGCCACAAGGCCGGCGAGCATTCGCTCTTCGAGGTGGTCGACGGGTGTCTCGAGGCCGGCGTCGAATGGCTGACGGTCTACGCCTTCAGCACCGAGAATTGGCGTCGCCCCAAGGACGAGGTCCGCTTCCTCATCAACTTCAACGAAGAGATCCTCCTTCGCCGCCGTGACGAACTCAACGAGCGAGGCGTGCGCATCCGGTTCGTCGGACGTCGCGACTGGCGGGTGCCCAAGCGGCTCATCAAGCGCATGGACGAGGCGTCGGAGCTGACCGAACACAACCGGAAGCTGACCTTCACCATCGCCTTCAACTACGGGGGGCGAGCCGAGATCGTCGACGCCGTGCGGGAGATCGCGGCCAGCGGGGTCAACCCGAAGAAGATCACCGAGAAGACGATCGCTCGGCACCTCTACGACCCGGAGATGCCCGATCCCGATCTGGTGATCCGCACCTCGGGCGAGTTCCGGATCTCCAACTTCCTCCTGTGGCAGCTGGCCTACAGCGAGCTGATCTTCACCGACACGCCGTGGCCCGAGTTCCAGCGTGAGCAGCTCTTCGGGGCCATCGGCGACTTCCAGGAACGTGAACGCCGCTTCGGCGGCGTCGACAGCGGAAGCTGAGCATCGGTGGCCCTGTATCGCGACCATGCGGTGGTGCTGCGGTCGTGGAAGCTGGGTGAGGCCGATCGCATCATCAGCCTCCACACCCACGACCACGGAAAGGTCCGCGGTGTCGCCAAGGGAGTACGGCGCACGAAGTCGAAGTTCGGAGCCCGACTCGAGCCGTTGAGTCATGTCGCGATCCAGCTCTATCGGGGTCGGGGTGATCTCGACACGATCACCCAGGTCGAGACCGTTGATCGGTTCACCACTCTGCGGGAAGACGCCGATCGGTTCGCCCGGGCCGAGGCGATGCTCGAGGCCGTCGACCAGGTTGCGCAGGACCGCGAGCCCGATCGCGCCCTCCACGTGATGCTGGTGCGCGCCCTACGGACCCTGAACGAACGCGATTCTGCGCTCGTCGTGGCCGCCTTCTTCCTGAAGCTGCTGGCCCACGAGGGGGTCCAACCCGAGCTCGACCTCTGCGTCGACTGCGGCACCGACGGCCCGTTCGCGGCATTCGATTTCGACGATGGCGGCGTCCGCTGCCACGAGCACCGACGGGGTCGCCCGATCAGCGACGGGGCGATCCACCTGATGCGGCGCATCCTCGGGGGCGGCCTCGGCGGGGTGCTCGAAGAGCCCGTGGGGCCGGCGACCGGCGAGGTCGACATGCTCTCGACTGCGCTGCTCGAGCATCATCTCGAGCGACGACTCCGTTCCGTCGCCGTGCTCGAGCAGAACCCGCACTGATCAGCCCGGCTGGCTGTTGGGGCACTCCTCGCCGCCGAATTCCATGAAGCCGGGGTCGCCTTCGGTCATGCCGAGGTCATCGGCCAGGATCAGGTCGAGTTCGCCGTCGACGAGGGCGTACTGGATCGCGGTCACCTCGAAGTCGTTGCTGTCGCCCAGGCGCTGGCCCGAATAGACCAGCAGAAAGTCGTTGGCGCCGTTGACGTCGATGTCGAGGCACTCGAAGCCGCTGAACGAGCCGACCGAGGCGCCCGTCGTGAGTTCGGTCGGGGTGCCGTCGATGGTCACGTGGACGAGTTCGCAATCGATCACGTCGAAGAGACCCATGATCGTTGCGCTGGCTCCGGCCCCGATCTTGGCGAAGAATTCCTCGGTGCCGTCGCCGTTGAGGTCGACACCGTCGTTGGCTCGTACGCCCGAGAGCAGGGCGCCGGGGTGGTCCACGGCATAGACGCTGCCGCCACCACCGGCGAACGAGACCTGCAACCACCACTGATTGGGGGTGTCGGGGTCGCCGGTCGCATAGGCGTGGAGGGTGTCGACGTCGCCGTCACCGTCGACATCGGCGCCGGCGAGGGTCGCGTACTGGGCATCGGCCGGGAGGGCCCCGTCGCCGGGACACTGGCTGCTGGGGGCCGTCGTCGTGGTCGTGGTCTCCGGCCCGGCGGTGGTGGTGCTGTCGGCGACCGTCGTGGTGGGTGCGGCCGTGGTCGACGGAGCGGTGGTGGTCGGAGCCGTGGTGGAGCTCGACGGGCTGGCCGTGGAGGTGGTCGACGACGTCGCCGTGTCGCCGTCGTCGTCACCGCAGGCGGCGGCCGCGAGCAGCAGGACCGACGCGATCGCGAGGCCGCGGAACCGCGGGTGGCGCCTCATCGTGAGATGGGGATCCAGGCTCCCGCCGCCTCGCTCCATTCCATCCATTCGGACAGTTCGGGATCCCACTGGATGTAGGTGTGGGGGGGGGGGGCGGCCCCCGGGGGGGGGGGGGCGCCCCCCCCCCCCCCCCCCCGGGGGGCCGGCGAACGGGCGCCGCCCGAGCGCGGGGGGGGGGGGCCCCCCCCCCCGCCGCGCGGGGGGGGGGGGGGCGGCCCCGCG
>JBDQKM010000282.1:0-3589 GCA_040263275.1 Acidimicrobiales bacterium | reverse complement strand
TGAGTTCAGTCGGCAGCGGAGTTGCGCTCCCGCTCGCCCTTCACGAACGCCTCGCGGGCCTCTTCGCCGAGGCCGTGGAGATTGAGCTCGAAGGTGAATCCCTGCTCGTAGCGGTAGCTGCGGCTCGGGTCGTCGTCGATGCCGTTGAGCGACCGCTTGGCTGCGCGCATGACGGTGGGGTGCTTCGAGGCGACCACCCGGGCCACGTCGCGAGCGGTGTCCATCAACTCGCCGAGCGGGACGACCCGCAGGACGGTGCCCCATTCGGCGAGCTGTTCGGCTTCGACCGGTTCACAGCTGTAGAGCATCCACCGCAGGTGCTTTTCGGGGACGAGCCGCCCGAGGTGCGTGGCGGCGCCGAGGGCGCCGTTGTCGATCTCGGGGAGTCCGAACTTGGCGCCTTCAGCGGCGACCACGATGTCGGCGCTGCCTGCCAGCCCGATGCCGGTCCCGAGGCAGAAGTCGTTGACCGCACAGATGACCGGTACGGCACACTCGTAGACCGCTCGGAAGGCGTCGAAGCAGGCCTGGTTGACGCCGAGGATGCCCTCGTTGCCTGGCATCTGCTGCATTTCTTTGATGTCGACGCCGGCGCAGAATCCCCGGCCGGTGGCCGTCAGGATCACGGCCTTCACCTCGGGACGGGTACGCACACCGTCGAGCACGATGGCGAGCCGGTGCGTGTCGGCGATCGGCAGGGCATTGACCTTCGGGTTGTCCATCACCAGTTCGAGGACACCGTCGTCGCTGAGCGACTCGTGGATGGTCACTTGCGCACCAGCACCGACGAGCCATGACCGAACAAACCCTGGTTGGCGGTGACCCCCACGCGAGCGCCCTCGACCTGGCGGCCCTCGGCGTGGCCCCGTAGCTGCCAGGTCAGTTCGCAGACCTGGGCGATCGCCTGAGCCGGCACCGCCTCGCCGAACGCGCCGAGACCGCCCGACGGGTTGACCGGCAGGCGCCCGCCGATCGTGGTGACACCGTCGTTGAGGAGCTTCTCGGCCTCGCCCTCGGCGCAGAAGCCGAGCTGCTCGTACCAGTCGAGCTCCAACGCCGACGAGAGGTCGTAGACCTCGGCGACGTCGACGTCGTCGGGACCGAGGCCGGCCTCGGCGTAGACCCGATCGCCGATGGACTGCTTGAACCCGCGATCGGGGCCGGCCGTCTCGCCTGCAGAGTCGGTGGCGATGTAGGGCAGATCGATCATCGTGTCGGGGACCGTGGGCGTGACCGTGGAGATACCTGCGACGCGGACCGGATCCGTGTGGCCGTGCGCCTTCGCGTACTCCATCGACGAGACCACCAGCGCGGCGCCACCGTCGGATGTGGCGCAGATGTCGAGCAACCGCAGCGGATCGGAGACGACGGGTGAGTTCATCACGTCGTCGATGTCGTATTCCTTGGTGAACCGGGCCCGCGGGTTGTGCACCGAGTGACGCGAGTTCTTCACCTTGACGCGGGCGAAGTCCTCCTGCGTGGCCCCGTAGACGTCCATGCGACGACGGGCCTGGAGCCCGAAGTAGACCGGGTTGGTCGCCCCGACGAGCTTGAAGCGCAGCCAGTCTATGTCGTCGGGCCGGTCGCCCTCGTTGGGGGCGAGGAACCCCTTCGGCGTGGTGTCGGCGCCGACGATCAGGGCGACGTCGGTCGCCCCGGAGAGGATCTGGCCCCTGGCCACCTGTAGTGCCGTCGCGCCGGAGGCGCAGGCCGCGTAGGACGACGCCACCTGAGCGCCGTTGAACCCAAGCTTCTGGGCGAAGGTCGACCCGGCGACATAGCCGGGATAGCCGCAACGAACCGTGATGGCGCCCGACACGAAGCCGACGTCGTTCCAGTCGACGCCCGCATCGTCGAGCGCATCTCGGGCCGCGACGGTGCCGTAGTCGGTGAACTGCCGCCCCCACTTGCCCCACGGGTGCATCCCCACTCCGAGGATCGCGATCTCGTCCATCAGCCGTTCTCCCCTGCCTCGACGGGCTTCCACTTCCACACCATGTATTCGTGGTCGTCGTCCTCGTAGAGCGTGTCGACGACCAACTCGACCTCGGTACCGACGGTCAGGTCGTCGGGCGTGATGCCCTGCACACACTGACCCAGCACGACCATCTGCTCCTTCTCCAACTGGACCGCCGCGATCGTGATCGGCTCGTAGGGGTCGGTGTTGGGCACGAACGGCGCCGGCGGTTGGTAGTCGGAGGACGTGTAGGACCACACCGTGCCGGTGCGAGACAGGAGGACCTCCTCGAGCTCCTCCCCGACCGCGGCGGGATCGCCACCGGCGACGTGCTTCGGGAAGAAGTACGTCTCGCGCCCGGGCACCTTCCCGCCGATGAGCCGGGGCTCGTCGTCCATGGTGAACATGCCCTCGACCACTGGCACTCGCTGCTTCGTCACTGTCGGTGTCTCCCGTCGGCGAATCTGACGCCCCGTCAGAGTAACGGTTACCGTCGCCCACCATGAACGCCAGTCAGTACAACCAGAGCATCTCCAGCTGGGACGACTATCCCGTACACCAGACGTCGGAGTACATCCGTCACGTCGCGACCAGCGATCGCAACTTCTACGACCGGTACTACTTCAACCTCCACCCGAGTTCGGATCGCTACTTCGCCATCTTCGGGCTCGGCGTGTATCCCAACCTCGGCACGACCGACGCGTTCCTCGCCGTCACCCACGACGGCGTGCAACGGATCATGCGGGCCTCCAAGCCGCTCGACGACCGCATGGACATCTCCGTGGGCCCGTTCCGCATCGAGATCCTCGAACCGCTCCACCGCCTGCGCGTCGTCGTCGAGCCCAACGAGGCCGACATCTCGATGGACGTCACCTGGACGGGCAGCCATCCCGCGTTCGAGGAGCCGAGGCAATACATCCGCAGCCGCGGCACCGTCATGTTCGACACCCAACGCTTCGCCCAGTGCGGTCGGTGGGAGGGACAGATCACGATCGCCGGCGAGGAGATCGCCGTGACCCCCGACGTCTGCGGCGGCTCCCGCGACCGCAGCTGGGGTGTCCGTCCGGTCGGCGAGAAGCAGCCCGACGGCATCCGCCAGTCCATCCACACGATGGCCGGGATGTGGAACTACATGCCGATGGACTTCGGTGATCACTCCATCATCTACATGTGCCACGAGGAGCCGTCGGAGAACCGCCCGCTCGAAGAGGCGATGCGGGTGTGGAAGGACCCGGCACGCGAACCCGAGTGGCTCGGTCACCCCCGATGGGAGCATGACATGATTGCCGGCACTCGGCTGCTGAGCGGGAGCAGGATCACGTTCCCCGACGCACCCGAGGGTTCGATCACCGTCGACTGCAAGCCGCTGCTGACCAACTTCATCTCGATCGGCACCGGCTACGGCATGGACGAGGACTGGCGCCACGGCATGTGGCAGGGCGAGGAAGAGGTCGTGCAGGCCCTCGAGATGAACGTCGACGAGATCCGGCCGTTGGCCCAGTTCGGCGTGGTCGACTCGGTCGGCGAGTTCACCTACGACGGCAAGGTCGGCTACGGCCTGTACGAACACGGCTTCTTCGGCCCGTTCGAGAAGATGAACCTGCACGAGCAGGGGGATCTCCACCCGTAGGT
>JBDQKM010000281.1:0-3591 GCA_040263275.1 Acidimicrobiales bacterium | reverse complement strand
GTCCACCGCCCGCAAGGCACCGGCAACCAAGACCACCACCAAGAAGACCGCCGCGAAGAAGACCACGGCCAAGAAGGCGACGAAGAAGTCCGCCACCAAGAAGGCGACCCGAAGGAGCTAGCTCCCGACCCCGGTAGATTCCGCGCCATGGCCGCGCAGTTCATCTTCACCATGCACAAGGTCGGGCGATTCATCCCGCCCGATCGCGATGTCCTCAAGGACATCACCCTCGCCTTCTACCCGGGAGCCAAGATCGGCGTGCTCGGCCCGAACGGCGCCGGCAAGTCGACGCTTCTGCGGATCATGGCCGGCATCGACCAGGACTTCAGCGGCGAGGCACGGCTGACCGACGGGTTCACGGTCGGGATGCTGGAGCAGGAGCCCCATCTCGACCCGTCGAAAGACGTCATGGGCAACGTGATGGACGGCGTCGGCGAGGTCGCCGACCTCCTCCAGGAGTACGACAAGGTCCTGGCCGGCTGGTCCGACCCCGACGCCGACTACGAGAAACTCGGTGCGAAGCAGGCCGACCTCGAGTCGAAGATCGAAGCCGCGGGCGCGTGGGACCTCCAGCGCAACGTCGAGATCGCGATGGACGCGCTGCGCACACCCCCCGGCGACACCGCTGTCGACAACCTGTCCGGGGGCGAGGCCCGGCGCGTCGCCATGGCCCGCCTGTTGCTGTCGAAGCCCGACCTGCTCCTGCTCGATGAGCCCACCAACCATCTCGACGCCGAGTCCGTGGCCTGGCTCGAGCGCACGCTCCAGGACTACAACGGCACGGTCGTCGCGATCACGCACGATCGCTACTTCCTCGACAATGTCGCCGGCTGGATCCTCGAACTCGACCGGGGCAAGGGCATGCCGTTCGAGGGCAACTACTCGGGGTTCCTCGAGCAGAAGGAAGCGCGCTACGCCCAGGAACAGAAGGACGACGACAAGCGCACCCGCACGCTCCGGCGCGAACTCGAGTGGGTCCGGATGGCACCCAAGGCCCGACAGGCCAAGGGCAAGGCCCGTCTCGCCCAATACGAGAAGCTCCTCGAGGAGCAGAAGCACGCCGAGGGGCGCCAGAACGATCTCGAGATCGTGATCCCGGCCGACACCCGGCTGGGCGACGTCGTCATCGAGGCCGAGGGCATCAGCAAGGGGTTCGGCGACAAGCTTCTCATCGACGACCTGTCGTTCTCGTTGCCGCCCGCCGGCATCGTGGGCGTGATCGGCGCCAACGGCGCGGGCAAGTCCACGCTGTTCAAGATGATCATCGACGCCGCTGAGCAGTCCGGCGACGCCGACGCCGCCCCCGACAACGGCAGCCTGCGCATCGGCCCCACGGTCACGCTCGGCTATGTCGACCAGAACCGCACCCTTGATCCGGACAAGACCGTCTACGAGGAGATCACCGGCGGGGTCGACAACCTCGTGGTCGGGGGGCGGGAGATGCACGGACGCGCCTATGTCGCATCGTTCAACTTCCGCGGCTCAGACCAGCAGAAGAAGGTCGGCACCCTCTCGGGCGGCGAACGCAACCGGGTCCATCTGGCGAAGGTGCTCAAGGAGGGCGCGAACGTGCTCCTCCTCGACGAGCCCACCAACGACCTCGACGTCGACACCCTGCGCGCCCTCGAAGACGCGGTCGAGGCCTACGCCGGCTGTGCCGTCATCATCAGCCACGATCGCTGGTTCCTCGACCGCGTGGCGACCCACATCCTCGCCTTCGAAGGCGACTCGCAGGTGCGCTGGTTCGAGGGCAACTTCACCGACTACGCCGAGTACCGCAAGCGGGAGCACGGCGTCGACGCCATGCGACCGCAGCGGCTCAAGTACAAGCCGGTCTCCCGCAGCTAGCGGCGGACTAATGAATGCGGCGCCCGCTCCGATAGTGAGGCATGGCCAAAGCCGCAACCAAGACGAAGTGGAAGAGCCGTGCGGTCACTCGCTTGATCGAGGCCGGCTCGATGACCGAGTGCTCGTACTGCAAGGAACGCGTCAAGTTCAAGGCACTTGAGCGTCATCAGCAGGTGATCTGCAACGTCTACGTGAACGGCGCCTGGGGTCGCGTGGAGCACTTCCACGAGCCCTGCTACGTCGAAGCCGGACAGCCGTTCGGCGAACCCGTCGACTGACCGCGACCGCCGTGCGACGATGCACGGCATGACGATCGAGCTCGCCCGAGCCGTCTTCGCCGACCGGGGATCGACCGGCCCCGTGACGGCGCTCGCCCAGGGCATGAGTTCGTGCGCGTGGATCGGCCACATCCGCGGAGACGAATGGGTGGTCCGGACGCCGACACCCGATGACATCCGTCCCGACCCCGACTACGGGCGAGAACGACGACTCAACGAAGCCCTGCGCGCCGTAGGGGTGCCGGCCACACGGATCGAGACCGTCGCCATCGACGGCGTCGAGTGTTCCCTTGCGCCCCGCATCTCGGGCCGTCCGGTCCGGCCCGGCGGCTGGAACGACGAGTTCGTGCGAGACGTCGCCGCCGCGCTCGCCGCCGCCCACTCGATCACCGGTGCCGACCACGATCTGCCGGATGCGCTCGAGCGCTTCCATCTGGCCCGGATCTGGCCACTCGACGAGTCCTCACTCGACGACCACCCGGTGGTCTCCCGGCTCCCCGACGCGACGGACTGGATCCGCTCCCTGGAGGATCCGATCCGATCCGCTGCCGCGGCACCATCCGGGATCGTCCACACCGACCTCCACTGGGACCACCTCCTCCAGGACGACCGTGGCCGCCTGGCGGGGCTCCTCGACTTCGGTGATGCCTTCCGCGGTCCACCGGGCTGGGATCTGGCCTGCCTGCGCTACTACCACGGCGAGGAGGTCGGCCGCCGAGTCGCCGATGCGCACCCCGGTGGCGACGACGTGTGGGCCCAGAGTCATATCCTGGGGATCGCGTTCGCGCTCTACAAGCTGGACAAGACGCCCGATCGACCCGCCGTCGTCCGCCGGGTCACCGATCTGTTCAGCGCGTGCCGATGAGCGTCGGCGGCTAGCGTCGGCGCACCCATGCACGGCCTGTTTGTCGCTCTCCAACTCTTGAAGAACCGCGAGATGCGTCGTCTGATGGCGGCGCTCGTGGCGTACTCCCTGACCGAGCACGCGACATGGCTCGCGCTGATGGTGTTCGCCTTCCAGCGCGGCGGCGTGGCCGAGACCGGCGTGGCGCTCTTCGCGATGCTCGTCCCCGCGGCATTCATCGCCCCGATCGCATCCCGGGCCATCGGCCCACTGGGAAGCGGTCGGGCCCTCACCCTCGGCTTCGCGATCCAGGCGGTGCTGTTGGCCGCAACCGCGGCGGTGCTCGTCGCCGACGCTCCCGCCGGCGCCGTCTACGCAGCCGCCCTCGGGAGCTCGGTGTCGCTCGTGCTCACCCGCCCGGCGGCGGCGGCGCTCCTCCCGACCCTCGCCCGCTCCGTCGAGGAACTCACCGCCGCCAACGCCACCTCGAGCCTCGTGGCCATGATCGGCCTGTTCGCGGGTCCGGCCGCTGCCGGGATCGTGCTGGCCGGCACCTCGCTCAGCACGGTCTTCTGGTTGACCGCGGCGCTCATTGCGATCGCGACCTTGCTCGTCGTCGGG
>JBDQKM010000280.1:0-3617 GCA_040263275.1 Acidimicrobiales bacterium | reverse complement strand
GGAGGGCTATGGCCTCGTCCGTCAGCTCGAAGCCCGTGACCATGCCGCCGTCGACGTGCCTCCCGCCGGCGTCGGCGCGGCCGCCGCCGAGGCCGATCTCGTCCTCCTCGATGCCGAGGTGATGCACGAGCAGGCGGCCATGGCCCGGGCTGGATCGCTCGCCGCCGCCGCCGTCGCCCAACACACCCACACGCCGGTGTGGCTCGCCGCCGGCGTCGGCCGGGTCGTGCCGACCCGGATGTTCGAATGGGTGACCGGGAGCGGCGCAGAGGCCGACCCGTGGGACGACGACGTCGAGGCGGTGCCGATGGCGTTGGTCGACAAGATCGTCGGTCCGTCGGGTCTCCAACCCGTGGCCGAGATCCGGTACCGGATCGACTGTCCGATTGCGCCGGAGTTGTTCCGATGACGGTGCGCCGGCTCCTGGTCGCGGTCGCCTTCGTCGGCCTGTTTGTGGCCGGAGGGTTGCTCGCCGTGGCCACGATCGACCGCGACGACAACGCGGAGACCGCGGTCGCCGGTGGCGTCGAGTCGTCGTCCACCACGACGACGACCACCACGACCACGACGACGACCACCACCACGACGCTGCCCCCGCCTCGTACGGCCACGCTCGCGTTCACCGGCGACCTTCTGCCGCACGGGCCGGTCGTGCGTGCCGCGGCGGCGAACGCGGCTGAGGGTTGGGACTTCCGCCCGATGTTCGACGAGGTCCGCCCCATCCTGTCGGCGGCCGATCTCGCGATCTGCCACGTCGAGTCACCGGTGTCGCGCGACGACACCGACATCAGCGGATATCCCGTCTTCAATGCGCCGCGGGCCCTGGTCGAGGCCGCGATCGACGCCGGCTACGACGGGTGCAGCACGGCATCGAACCATGCCTTCGACCGGCGAACCGACGGCGTGCTGTCGACCATCGAAGTGTTCGAGCAGCTCGGTATCCCCCAGGCAGGGATGGCCGACAGTGCCGAGGCCGACGTCGAACCCGTCCTCTATGACGTCAACGACATCACGATCGCCCACATCTCGGCGACCTACTCGCTCAACGGCTTCGTGATGCCCGACGACAAGCCGTATCTCGTCGATCTGATCGAACCGGCCGACATCATCGCCGAGGCCGCCCTGGCCCGCGAAGCGGGAGCCGACTTCGTGATCGCGAGTCTCCACTGGGGCAACGAGTACCAACACACGCCCTCGTCGGCGCAGGTGCAATGGCTGTCCGAGATCCTGCCGAGCGCCGACGTCGACCTGGTGATCGGCCACCACGCCCATGTCGTCCAGCCGGTCGACAAGCTCGACGACGAGTGGGTCGTGTTCGGTCTGGGGAACTTCCTGTCCAACCAGTCGGTCAACTGCTGCGTCACCGCGTCGCAGGACGGGATGATCGCCCACGTCACCCTGCTGGAGAACGAGGCCGGTGAGATCGAGGTCGAGGCCGTGGGCTACACGCCGACCTGGGTCGACCGGGCCGACGGCTACGTGATCCGGGTCGCCAATGGCGAGCCCGGCCGTGACGGCATCGCCGACACGCTCGCGGCGTCGGCTGCTCGCACCGCCGAGGTGGTCATGGGCCGACTGGGGCCGACCGACGGCCTCAGCGAGTGGCTACCCGAAGAGGGATGAGCGAACCCACTCAGAACGACACGCCGTTGCGGGACGCATCGAGGTAGGCGGCGAGCTCGTCGACGGTCATCGGCGAGGCGAAGAGGTGGCCCTGGGCGTAGTCACAGCCCAACATCGCGAGCCGGGTCATGGCCGACGGCGTTTCGACGCCCTCGGCGACGACATCAAGGCCGAGGTTCTGGCCCAATGACACGATGGACTTCACGATGGTTGCCGCGGACTCGTCGCCGTCGCCCATCGCCGACACGAATGACTTGTCGACCTTGATCTCCGAAACGGGAAGGCTCTGCAGGTTCGACAGGCTCGAATGGCCCGTGCCGAAGTCGTCGACCGAGCCGCGGATCCCCAGCGTGCGCAGCCGCTCGAGCACGCCGTGGGCCAGGAGCGGATCGTCCATCACCTGGGTCTCGGTCAGCTCGAGCACGACGCGGCGCCCGTCGAGCTCCGTGCGCTCGATCGCGGTGCGGATGGAATCGACGAACCCCGACTCGTAGAGGTTTCTCACCGACACGTTGACGGCGAGGTCGAGGCTGTGGCCGGTGCCGTCGAGACGTCGGATGTCGCGGGCCGCGGTCTCGAACACCCACCTGGTCAGAGGTTTGATCACGCCGGACACCTCGGCGACATCGATGAACTCGGCGGGCCCGATGAGGCCGCGTTCGGGGTGCTGCCAACGCACGAGGGCCTCCACCCGGACCACGCGGGCCGACGAGAGCTCCACGACCGGCTGGTAGTGCACCACGAGCTGTTCGTGGTCGACGCCGTGACGGAGCTGGCCGACCAGCGTGAGGCGGTCGAGGTTGGGGCGATCCCGTTCGGGGTCGTAGACGGCGACGCCGCCACCGCGGCGCTTCGCGGCGTACATGGCGATGTCGGCGTGCTTGCGAAGCGACTCGGCGTCGTCGCCGTGATCCGGGTAGATGGCGACGCCCAAGCTCGCCCCGCACTGCAGGGACATCCCGTTGATCTCATGGGGTTCGTCGAAGCAGGCGAGGACTCGCTCGGCGGCTCTCAGTGTTCGCCGGGGCGACACCTCGTCGGCCAGGAGGACGGCGAACTCGTCGCCGCCGAGGCGAGCGACCGTGTCGACGGCGCGCAGGGCGGTGCGCAGCCGTGCGGCGACCATGACCAACAGGCGATCGCCCTGGTCGTGCCCGAGGGTGTCGTTCACCTTCTTGAACTGGTTGAGATCGAGCAGGAGAAGGGCGACGGAGCGGTGGTCGCGTCGCGCCGCGTCGATCCCGTGGCGGAGGCGGTCCTCCAACAGCGCTCGGTTCGGAAGGCCGGTCAGCTCGTCGTGGAGGGCCTGGTGGCGCAGGGTGCGGGCCGTGATCACCCGATCCGTCACGTCGACGACATTGAGGCCGAGCAGATCGTCGGAGATGGGAAACGCTTCGAGGCTGATGATCTGCTCGCCCCCGGTTCCCAGGTCACCGGCTTCGGCTCGGCGTTGCGATCTCCCCGTGCGTCGGGTGTCCCGGAGGATCTGCAACACGTCGGACGCTCCGGGGCCCTCGATGGCGCCGCTCAAGGACGTGTTGACGAGCGCCGTCGCCGAGCGCCCGGTGAGCGCCTCGAACGCCGGGTTGACCGAGAGGGTGGTGAAGTGCCCGTTGGACTCGGCCCTGACAACGACCAGGCCGACCGGCACCCGTTCCACCAGTTCCGCCAGATTGCGGTTCGACTCGCGGACGCGGACCTCGTCGGTGATGTCCACCACCACGCCGCGTGCGGTGACCCGGTCCTGTGCATCGATCTCGACCCGAACCCGATCGCGCACGTGTCGCGGGTTGCCGGCCGCGTCGGTGATCCGGTAGGTGAGCTCGTGGTCGCGGCCGGCGTCGATCGCCGTCTGCGACTGCCGGACGACACCCGCCCGGTCGAAGGCAGGCACGTGGGCGAGCCATGCGCCGGGTCCGACGAGCTGGGCCGGGTCGATGCCGAGCACCACCATCGTGTCGCCGCTCACTTCGGCATCGACGAAGGGGTACGGG
>JBDQKM010000279.1:0-3647 GCA_040263275.1 Acidimicrobiales bacterium | reverse complement strand
CGATCGCGGTCACCGGGCCATCGCCCGCTCGCGGCCGGCCTCTACCTGCCGCTGGGTTGGACGTCACCCGACGCCGTCGCCGACTGACTCGTCGGCAGGTCGTTCTGCAACCCGTATTCAGCCAATCTCCAGATCTTCTCCAAGACCGGGAGCAGGGCAGATTCGTACGTTGCGGGCATGCAGACCCACGACAACAACCCCGTCCCCGCCCGGCCAGAGCGCCTTCTCGGCATCTGGGCCCATCCTGACGACGAGGCCTACCTCAGTGCGGGATTGATGGCCGACGTCGTCGCCCGCGGCGGCCACGTCACCGTCGTCGTGATGACCGACGGCGAGCAGGGATTCGCCGCTGACGATCCACGGACACTCGACGAACGCTCCCGACTGCGTCGCACCGAGATGCACGAAGCCATGGCGGTCATCGGTGTCGACGACGTTCGCTTCCTCTCGGTCCCCGACGGTTTCGTCGCTCGGGTGGACACCGACCTTCTCGTCACTGCGCTGATCGAGGTCATGGCCGAGGTGCGTCCCGATCTCACCATCACCTTCGGGCCCGATGGCATCACGGGCCATGACGATCACATCGCCGCCGGCCACGCGGCCACCGCGGCGTGGATGGACCACGGCGGCGGCGGGTTGCTGTACGGCATCCACGCAGCCGGCTTTCTCGACGAGTGGCGCGTCGTGCACGACGGCCTCGGCATCTGGATGAATGGCGAGCCCGAGGGCTGCGCAGCGGCCGAGCTCGAGCTGGTCGTCGACCTCGATGGCGAGGCGCTCGTACGGAAGCGGGCGGTGCTCGCGTGCCACGGCAGTCAGACGGCGGGGCTGGCTGCGGTCATGGGCGAGCGGCAGTACCGGTCATGGATCGCCCGCGAGTTCTTCCGGCGTCCCCGGGCGATCGAGCTGTCCGCGTCCGTGGTCGCCCGGTCACTGGGTATTCGCTGGGAGACCCTTGCCGGCCGCGAGCGGGCGATGGCCCGGTGACCGCGATCGACAATCCATTGCCCGCGGCCCCTCACGCCTCGCCGGTGCGGGCGGCCGTGCGGTCCACCGTCCCGCTCGCGTTGCCGGTCGCGCCCTTCGCCTTCGCGATCGGTTCGTCGATGGCGACGGCGGGGATTCCGCTGGTCGCGGGTTGGGGCGGCGGAGCACTTTTGCTGGCCGGTACCGCCCAGCTGTCGGCGATCGAGGTCCTCGGTGACGGCGGGGGTCTCTGGACCGCGGTCGGCATCGCGACCCTCGTGAACCTGCGTTTCGTGCTCTACAGCGCCGGTCTGCGGGTGTGGTTCGCCGGTGCGCCGCGGTGGCGGACGCTGGTCTTCGCGGCGGCACTCGTCGACCAGACATTCATGCTCTGCGAACGGGCTTTCGCGACGAACGACGACCCGGAGTGGCGATGGCGGTACTACGCCACGGTTTCGGCCGTGCTGGTCGCGGTGTTCCTCGGGCTCCAGCCACTCGGCTATCTGGCCGGCAACGTGCTGCCGGCCGGTGCCGGCCTCGAGATGGCCGCGCCCCTGGTGTTCGCCGGGATGCTCGCGACCGCGGTCCGTCGGCGCGTGGATCTCTTCGCGGCGACGGTCTCCGCGGTGACGGTGGTGGCCGCGGCGCCGCTCCCCGGTGGTCTCGCGCTGCCCTTGGCGGCGGTGTTCGGCCTCACCCTCGGGGTATCGCTGGAGGCGCGCCGATGAGTGCACTCGTGGTCTTCGCCGTGGCCGCCCTGGCGTCGTTCGGCTTCCGCGCCTCCATGGTGCTCGCCGGCGGAACTCGACTCGCCGGCGCGTGGACCGAGCGGCTGCCGCTCGTCGCCCCGGTGATGTTGGGTGCCATCGTCGCCAGTTCGCTGACGGTCGATCGCGGGCAGGCGACCGCACCGTCGTTGGCGTCCCTGGCCGCCGTCGGCGCGGCCGCGGTCGGCGTGCGCCGCACCGGGTCGCTGACCGCCGCCCTCGCCATCGGCTTCCCGGTGTTCTGGGTGATCTCGGCGGTGGGTCTCGGCTGACCCCCGGAGGGGTCACGCAGTCCGGTTCATCCATCCGGCCGCGTCGACGAAGCCCATCGACTCGTAGAGCGGACGGCCGTCTCTTCGGGGCGGAGTGGAGCTCCTCGAGCGACCATCCCCGCATCTCGCAGAAGAACCGGAGGCGCCGCGAGATCACCAACTCGAGGTCTTCTGCGCCGGCGCGGCGGACGCTGGCTGGGGCGGACATCGTGCCCGACACTACGGTGGCCGCGGAGAACGTGGCACCCGATCGGGAGGGCATTGCCGGTGAGCGGACTGATCGACGGAACCTATGTGGTCGACGATGAGGACCGCGAGCAGTTCCGAACTCGCGGCTACGTCCACCTCCGAGGGCTGCTCACGCCGGCGGAAGTCGATGCGCTCGAGGTCGACTACGACCGGTTCCTGCGCCGCGAGATCGAAGTGCCCGGCAAGGACTACTGCGACATGGCGGGTGACTACGGCCGAGACCCCGACGACTTCTCGATCATCAACGTGATGTTGCCCCGGCGATACCACCCCGACTGGCAGGGCAACGTCTTCGAAGAGCGGGGCGTCTCCGTCGCCGATCAGCTCTGTGGTGACGGGATGACACTCGACTACGACCAGTTGTTGGCCAAGCAGCCCCACAAGGAAGACGCCGTGTTCGCGTGGCATCAGGACATGGCGTACTGGCCCGACACCCCCGACACACGGACGGCCACCCTCTGGCTGGCGATCGACGACTCGACCGTCGACAACGGCTGCATGCGGTTCGTGCCGAGCACCAACCAGGAAGCGGCGCTCCGGCCGCATGTTCCCCAGTTCGGCGACCGCGGGGAGTCGCACGCGTTGGGGACCAACCTCCGCGACGACGATGTCGTCGTGCCCGTCCCGATCTCCCGGGGCGACGTGACCGTGCACAACGAGCGGGTTCTGCACGGATCGGGTGGCAACTCGACCGCCGGCTTCCGTCGGGCCTACATCCTCGCCTTCCGATCGGAGGAGACGGTGGCGATCGAACGGGAACTCGGTTTCACCCACAGCCACAACGACGACGACGAGGTGCTCGACGCCGTCGGGGTGGAAGGCCAGACCCGCTGACCTCCCAGCGGCCGATGAGCGGCTGGGTGGTCGTCCTGAACGGTGCGCCGAGGTCGGGGAAGTCGAGCATCGCCGACGCGCTGATGTCGGGCCGACCGGGGGAGTGGGCGACCCACGGCGTCGATGCGTCGATGGCGCGCACACCGGAAGCACTGCTCCCCGGGGTCGGGCTCCGCCCGGGAGGGGAGCGTCCGGACCTGGAACCGCACCTCGTCGAGCTCTTCCGCTCGCTGTGCGCCGAAGTGGCGCGGTTGGCGCGAACCGGCCGGAACGTCGCTGTCGACATCGGGCTTCACGACGACTACTCGCAACCGTTGGGGATCCCCGAGCACGTGGCGGGGTGGCTGACGGGGGTTCCGGTGCTGTGGGTGGGCGTGCGCTGTGACCTCGACAAGATCATGCGACGGCGAGACGACGCCGAGGGTGGCTATGTGGGATCACGGGCGGACGGTGCGGTCCCCGCGCCCGTCGCGCGGTGGGAACACGCCGTCCACGGGCGGGCCTACGACGTCGAGGTCGACACCACAAGCACGTCGGCCCACGACTGTGCGATGACGAT
>JBDQKM010000278.1:0-3669 GCA_040263275.1 Acidimicrobiales bacterium | reverse complement strand
GTAGAGACGGTGATCGGTGGCGTCGATGGCCCGCTCGATCTTCTTGATACCGATCCCATGGCGCAGCAACACGAGCCGCGCGCCTCGCGACAACCAGAAGTTGATGTCCTTCGGCAACGAGTCGTAGACGAACACGCCGGCGCGCGCCGTCCACCACATGCCGCGGGGCGACCATGCGAGGTGAACCCGGGCTCCCTCGGCCCGCAGACGATCGCGGATCGCACGATCCCGGGTGATCCAAGCCGCGCGCACGTCGTCGGGCGGTTGATCGGCCAGGTGTTGGAACACCGCCCCGGCGTTGTCGCCGAAGCGATGGCCGCTCCAGCAACCGAACACCCAACGCGACGGGTCTCGGGGAACGAGACCGCTCAGGAAGTAGACGAGGAACTGCAGCGGGCGGAGCACCACCGACGCCGCAGTCTTCAATCGAGTGCTCACCGACACCTCCCCGATCCGATGATGGTCTCAGACCCGAGAGCTAGAGGGCCCGACTGTCTGCGCTGCCACGCCTCACCCTTGAGCACCTCGGTGCTAAGCGCTTGCGAAATCGTTCTGCACGGCGACTGGTAGTCAGCACCCGCTTGCTGAGGCTGTGCGGGAACGTATCGCCGCCGCTTTGTCCGAACAGGTCGGTTTGGCGACTGGCACGGCAAGACGAAATCAACCGAACGCAATTGCCCGACGTCCGCGGACCTCTCAACCGGCAAGGCGTTGATGTGAGACCAGCAGAAGGTGGCCTGATTTCTACTAGAGAAACCGCCGAATTCTACTAATCCCCCCTTATGGACGATGGTGGTCCGACCGACGGGAGGAGCCGATGATGGAATCGATGGTGGAGAACCGACAATCCACGTTCACGCGACGCCGGGGACAGCGATCATGAGCGGCGCCGGCACGACCGCGGCCGCTGATCGCGTCGATGTCGTCATCGTCGGGGCCGGGGTCCTCGGGCTGACGACGGCGCGGGCGCTGCTCGCCCGGGATCCCGGCCGCCGTATCGTCGTCGTCGAGAAGGAGGCGAGCCCCGCCTTCCACCAGACCGGGCGCAACTCGGGCGTGATCCACTCGGGCGTCTACTACAAGCCCGACTCCGGCAAGGCGGCCATGGTCGCGGCCGGCCGGCACGACCTGACGGCGTTCCTCGACCGGCACGACATCGCCTACGACATGTGCGGCAAGGTCGTGGTCGCCGTCTCCGACGACGAACGAGGCCGGCTCGATGCGCTCGAGATCCGCGCCGCGGAGAACAACGTGCCCACCGAACGGCTCGACCGTTCGGGACTACGCGAGCGGGAACCCCACATCGAGGGCGTCGCCGCGCTGCTGGTGCCGAGTGCCGGGATCGTCGACTACGGCCGGGTCTGCACCGCGCTGGTCGAGGAACTCACCGGTGCGGGCGTCGACCTGCGCCTCGGCACCCGCGTGCTCGGCACGGCGGTCGACGACCACGGCGTGTCGGTCACCACCGACCACGCAACGATCCGCGCCGCGACCATCGTAAACTGTGGTGGTCTGCACTGCGACCGAGTCGCGACGGCAGCGGGCGCCGACACCGAAGGTGTGCGGGTGATGCCGTTCCGGGGCGAGTACTACGAGCTCGCGCCCCACGCCCGCCACCTCGTCAACCACCTGGTCTACCCATTGCCCGACCCCGACTTCCCGTTCCTCGGCGTCCATCTGACCCGGATGATCGACGGCAGCATCCATGCCGGGCCCAACGCCGTGCCGGCGCTCCAGCGCGAGGGATACCGCTGGCGCGACATCTCACCCCGCGACACGGCCGAGATCGCGTTCTCGCGTCGTACCTGGATCCTGGCCCGCAAGTACTGGCGCAAGGAGGTGGGCGAGATCCACCGTTCGCTGAGCCAGCGGGCCTTCCTCAAGGCGCTGCGTCGACTGTGCCCAGAGCTCACCAAGGCCGACCTGGAGCCCTCCGGCTCGGGCGTGCGAGCCCAGGCCATCGCGCCCGACGGCACCCTCCTCGACGATTTCGCGTTCGCCGACAGCCCCCGGGCCGTCCACGTGTTGAACGCACCCTCGCCGGCGGCCACCGCCGCGTTCGCGATCGCCGAGACCGTCGCCGACCGACACGACCGAGTGCTCGCCTCCTCCGCGTCGTAGCGATCCTCCGACCTGCACGACATCTTCGCCCTGTCCGCGGGTCTCCCACACCGGAGGTTCGCTACGGTGAGTTCGGTCTCACGATGCTGCGGTCCTCCACGATCGTCCTCGCGGTGTCCATCGGCTTCGTCTTCGTCGTCACGGGTCTGGCGATCACGGGCCGCCGCCTGCTGATCAGGACTCGACGGGGGCGAGCTCACCCTCCTCGCCGGCGTCGCTGTCGGTTCCTTCGGCCTCTTCGGCCCGGGCCTGGGCACCCTTGCCCTCGTCCTCACGCTGGGCAGTGCCGCCGTCCTCGTGTTCCTCGGGCTCACCCTCGCCAGCCCCGCCGTCGCCCGCCCGCTCACCGCAGTCCTGGGCTGGCCGGTCGCGAAGCTCATGGGCACCGCCGGTGGCCTGGCCCGGGGCAACGCCAGTCGCAACCCCCGACGCACGGCGACCACGGCGGCCGCGCTCATGATCGGCCTGTCGCTCGTGACCATGGGCTATGTCGTCGGCGAGTCGGTCAAGTCGAGCCTCAGCAACCTGATCGCCGACTCGGTGTCCGCCGACTACGTGATCGCCGGAATGGACGAGGCGGCCCTGTCGCCGGTGTTCGCCGACGAACTCGCCGCCAGCGGCCAGTTCGAGGCGGTGACCGGCATGCGCTACGACGAGGCCCGACTCGGCGCCGACGTACGCGAGGTGACCGCGCTCGACATGGGGACCATCGACGTCCTGTTCGACATCGACCTCCAGGCCGGCTCGATCCCGACATCCGACGCCACCGACGTCATCCTGCTCCACGACGACCTGGCCGCCGATCTCGCCGCCGATGTCGGCGACACGGTGCCGATCGAGTTCGTGAGCGGCCACACCGCCGATCTCACCGTGGCCGGGATCTATGCCGATGCCACGATTTTCGAGGACCCGCTCGTTCCCGACCAGGTGTTCGACGCCGCCGGCGCGGAAGTCGCCGACGAGTGGGTCGCCGCCGTCCTCCCCGACGGCGTCTCCACCGCCGACCTGGCCCCGTTCGTTGCCGAACTGGAGCGGACCTACCCCCAGGTGTCGATCGACACCGCCTCGGAGTTCCAGCAGTCGTTCGAGGACACGATCGATTCGATACTCCTCGTGGTGAACGCGCTGCTCGCCCTCGCGATCGTGATCGCCCTGATCGGCATCGCCAACACCTTGGCCCTGTCGGTGCACGAGCGGACCCGGGAGCTGGGGCTCCTCCGGGCGGTCGGCATGACCCGCCGCCAGACCCGGCGCATGGTGCGCTGGGAAGCGGTCCTCGTGGCGCTGTTCGGCGCCGTGCTCGGCGTGGCCGCCGGAAGCCTGTTCGGCTGGGGTGTGGTCAGCGCGCTGCCGGCCGACACCTTCGGCGGCTCGCTCACGATTCCGATCCCCCAGATCGTGCAGGTGGTCGTGCTGGCCGCCCTCGCCACGCTGGTCGCCGCCTGGCTACCGGCTCGGCGGGCCGGGAAGCTCAACGTGCTCGACGCGATCTCCCACTGATCCTCCCCACCGAGAAGATACGGGGGTCTGACCCCCGTATCTTCTCGG
>JBDQKM010000277.1:0-3689 GCA_040263275.1 Acidimicrobiales bacterium | reverse complement strand
GCCCGGGTTCCCGCCCACCCCCGCCAGGCCCGGATGATCGTGGCGTCGCGGCATCCCTGGCTGTCGTGCCTGCTGACGGCCCTGCTCGAGGACCGCGACGTGCGGCGGGGGCGGCCCGCCGAGCTCCCGGCCGACCTCGGGGAGCGACTGCTGCTGGTGCTCGACCGTGACCGGCATCATCCCGACGCCGACGGTCGGGCCCTGCGCCAGGTCCGTGACCGGGCCCACGACCTCGCCCGTCGACAGGGGATCGAGTCGGGCCCGATCGACACCCGCGACATCGGCGCCGCGCTGGCGGTCGGGTTCCCCGACCGCATCGCTCGCGCCAAGGCCGGCGTGCGCGGGCGCTTCCTACTCGCCGACGGTCGATCGGCCAAGATCGACCGCAACGACACCCTCGCCGATGCTCGCGGCCTGGTCGCCGTCGACCTCGGCGGGCGCCCGAAGGACCCGACGATCAACCGTGCGGCCCGGCTCGAGGCGACGATCGACCATCTCGTCTTCGCCACCCCCGATCTCGACGCCACGATCGCCGAGATCCGCAGCGGGTGGGGCGTCGAGCCGACCATCGGCGGAAGCCACGACGGCCTCGGCTCACGCAATGTGCTGCTGGCGCTCGGCGGGTCGACGTATCTGGAGGTGATCGGCCCGGACCCGGATCAGCCCGACCCGGCCGGCCCCCGCCCGTTCGGCATCGACGAGCTCGACGAGCCGACCCTCGTGACCTGGGCGGCCGGGGTTCACCGGATCGATCTCTGGATCGAGTGGGCCCGGAGTCGGGGCGTGGATCCCGGGGATGCGTTCGAGATGCAGCGCACGACGCCGGCAGGCCGCGTGCTGCGGTGGCGGCTGACCGCACCGCCGGCCGAGGGGGACGGTGTCCTGCCGTTCCTCATCGAGTGGCCGGGAGACACCCCGGCAGGCACGGCCGCCACGGGCTGCGAGCTCATGGCCCTCGAGCTGGCCCATCCGGATCCCGCGGTGGGCAGTCGCCTCGCCGAGTACGCGGTGCCGGTCGACGTCGAACGGGGCGAACGGCGGCTCACCGCGACGATCCTGACCCCGACCGGGATCGTGACCCTGTGAGGGGCTCAGGCCACCTCGTGACGAGTGTCTGACACCGGAGTGACGGGTTACTCCTGGACGAGCTCGATGAGGGTCCCGAAACTGCCCTTGGGGTGGACGAAGGCGACGGTGGTGCCCCGCGAACCCGGCCGGGGCGCCTTGTCGATCGGCGTGGCGCCGGCCTCGACCATCTGGGCGAGCGCCGCGGCGCAGTCGTCGACCCGATAGCCGACGTGGTGGAGACCCTCGCCTCGCTTGGCGAGATACTTCGCGATCGGTGAGTCGTCGTTGGTGGCCGCGGTGAGCTGGATGTAGCTGTCGGCGACCTTGATGAGCGCTTCCTCGACGCCATCCGACTCGACGATCTCACGATGGTGGACCTCGGCGCCGAACGCGTCGGCGTAGTAGGAGATGGCCGACTCGAGGTCGTTGACGGCGATGGCGATGTGGTCGATCTCGGTGAGCTGCATGACGAAATCGTAGAGCGTCGGACACTCCGCGCGTTCGTCTGCCACCACCGCCGCTCAACGTGGTGGAATACTCACAGTGTGGACGTGACCCCGGAAGATCTCGAGCGAGCAGAGTTCGACAGCGCAGCCGACGGCTTCGACCCCGAAGGCGTCCGCGAACTCCTTCGCAAGGCCGCCGAACGCATGCGCGCGCTCGAACGCGAGGGGGTGAAGAGCGTCTCCGACTCGCTCAGTGCCGTGCTCGAACAGGCCGTGAAGTCGGGCGAGGAACTCGTGGCCTCGGCCACAGCCGATGCCGACGCCGTGCGCAGCGCGGCCGACAACGACGCCGCCCGGATCGCGCACGAGGCCGCCGAGGTCGTCGCGAAGACCGTCGCCGACGGCGAGAAGGCGGCCGCCGACAAGCAGGTCGAGGAGATCCTCGCCACCGCCGAGAAGAACGCCCGTGAACGCTCGGCCCAGGTCATCAACGAGGCACAGCAGCGGCTCGACCGGTTGCTCGCTGCCGAACGCGACGTCCACGACCGCCTCCATGCCGCCATGACCGACATCCAGGCGTCGGTCTCGCGGGTCGGGGTGAGCCAGAGCGCCGAACTCGCGCTCACGGTCGAGGATCCGAACGCCGAGGTCAACTGGGCCGACGACGCCGCCGACGAGATCGCCGCACAGCGCAAGTCGGCCTGAACACCCAGGCGGATTCCTGCCCAATCCGTCGCGCCCGAGCACATCTCGGGCGCATGTCGTGGATGACGAAAAGAAATCTCATGCTGGGGCTTGTCATCTCCCCGTCAATATCGTAATGTAACCGCAACACGGAAGAAGGAATGGATACCCAACCCATCCTCCCCCCGATTCCGTGGGTTTCGAGGCGTCGTCTCGGATCTGCCGGTCTATCCATACCGCCCGCGCCCGGCAGGCACGAGACGGCGCCTCGAACATTTTTCCGATGCGATCGGGCTCGAGTCTCATCCGGCTCGGCGCCGGCCTGAGCAGGCTCAGCCGTCGGCGGGCGCGCCGGCGTCGAGCACCTGACGCCCTTCGAGCGCACGACCGAGTGTCAGCTCGTCGGCGTACTCCAGATCACCGCCGACCGGAAGACCACTGGCGATCCGGGTGACCCGCACGCCCATCGGCTTCAGGTACTTCACCAACAACGAAGCGGTCGCTTCACCCTCGAGGTTCGGGTTCGTGGCGACGATCACCTCTTCGATGTCCTCCTCGCCGACGCGGGTCATCAGCTCCTTGACGCGGAGTTGCTCGACCCCGACGCCGTCGATCGGGCTGAACGCGCCCTGGAGCACGTGGTAGCGACCCCGGAACTCCTGGGTTCGTTCGATGGCCACGATGTCCTGGCTGTCCTCGACCACACAGACGATGCGTTCCTCGCGCCGCGGATCACGGCAGATCGCGCACTCGTCGCCGCCCTCCGACAGATTGAAGCAGCGCGCACAGAACGACACCCGCTCCTTGGCGTCGACGATGGCCCTCGAGAGTCGAAGGGCCTCCTCGGGCGGGGCCTTCAGGAGATGGAACGCGACCCGTTGCGCCGACTTCGGGCCGATGCCGGGAAGCCGCCCCAGCGAGTCGATCAGCTCCTGAACCGTCGACGAGTAGCTCACTGATCTCCGCCACCGAGCAGGCCACCGAGACCACCGAGATCCATGCCACCGAGCGCACCCTGCTGGCCCGACTGCAGTTGGGCCGAAGCGTCACGCAGGGCGGCCAACACCAGATCCTCGAGCAGTGCCACGTCGTCGGGGTCGACGGCCGACGGATCGATCGTGATCGAGTGGAAGTCGAAGTGGCCGTCGACCTGCACCTTCACGAGCCCTCCACCCGACGCACCCTCGACGATCTGCGACGCCGCCGCCTGCGCGTTCGCCATCATCTGCTGGGCCGACTCGAGCAGTCCACCGAGGTCGGGCATACCGCCGGCGAGGGGGTTCTGGTCGTCGGGTGTGTCGGTCATTCGGTTGGCTCCTGGGGGACGTGGAGTTCGGCACCGGGGAACGCCTCGGTGACCTTCTCGATGAACTGTTCGGTGTGGGCTGGGGCATCGACCAGGTCGTGGAGATCGATGTCGTCCGGATCGGCCTCGGGCTCGGGCTCGGGACCCGGGTCGGGGGCAGGATCGGGGCCCGGGTCGGAGTAGGG
>JBDQKM010000276.1:0-3694 GCA_040263275.1 Acidimicrobiales bacterium | reverse complement strand
TATCGCGTGGGCGGCACGATCCACGTGATCATCAACAACCAGCTGGGTTTCACCACCACGCCGGAGGTGGCCCGGTCGACCGAGTACTCGACCGACGTGGCCAAGATGATCCAGGCCCCCATCTTCCACGTCAACGGCGACGACCCCGAGGCATGCGTCCGGGTGGCCCGCCTGGCCTTCGCCTATCGCCAGCGGTTCAACAAGGACGTGGTGATCGACATGATCTGCTACCGGCGCCACGGCCACAACGAGGGCGACGACCCGAGCTACACGTTGCCGGAGATGTACCGCCGCATCGATGCCCGGCCTTCGGTGCGGGCCCAGTACACGACGTCGCTGGTGAAGCGCGGCGACATCACGCCCGAGGAGGAAGAGGAGGCACTGGCCGACTTCAAGGCCCGGCTCCAGGAAGCGCTCGACCAGACGCGCGAAGTCGAGAAGGACCCCAACGCGCGAGCGCAACCTCCGGTCCAACCGGTGGGGGTGCTGCCGCACCTCCGCACCGCGATCGACCGGGTCGCCGTCGAACGGATCTACGCGGCGCTCTCCTCCACTCCGGAGGGCTTCACCGTCCACCCGAAGCTGGCCCAGCAGTTCGCCAAGCGCGACGAGATGTTCGCGGCAGGCGAGATCGACTGGGCGCTGGGTGAGGCGATGGCGTTCGGCTCACTACTCGTCGAGGGCACGTCGATCCGGCTGGCCGGCCAGGACTCTCGCCGCGGCACGTTCAGCCACCGCCATTCGACGCTGGTCGACTTCGAGACCAACGTCGACCATGTTCCCCTCTCGACGCTTGCGTCGGGCGACACGAACCTGTGGATCTACGACTCGCTCCTGAGCGAGTACGCCGCACTCGGTTTCGAGTACGGCTATTCGATCACCAACCCGGATGCGCTGGTCATCTGGGAGGCCCAGTTCGGTGACTTCGCCAATGGCGCCCAGATCATCATCGACCAGTTCATCGTCGCCGCGAAGGACAAGTGGAAGCAGGATTCCGGCCTGGTGATGCTGCTGCCCCACGGCTACGAGGGCCAGGGACCCGAGCATTCCTCGGCCCGGATCGAACGGTTCCTCCTGCTCGCCGCCGAGGACAACATGCAGATCTGCAACGCCACGACGGCCAGCCAGTTCTTCCATCTCCTCCGCCGGCAGATGCTCCAGGACCATCGCACGCCGCTGGTGGTGTTCACCCCCAAGTCGCTTCTCCGCGCCAAGCAGTCGCGGTCGCCGGTGGCCGACCTCCTGTCCGGCACCTTCGAGGAGCTCCTCGGCGACCGCACGGTCGCCGACCCGACCCAGGTGAAACGGCTGGTGCTGTGCAGCGGCAAGGTGGCCGTCGACGCGGAGGCCGAGCGCGACCGGCTCGGTGTTCCCGTGGCGATCGCCCGAGTCGAACAGCTCTACCCGTGGCCCTTCGACGCGGTTGCGGCCGAGCTGGCCCGGTATCCCAATGCGACCGAGATCGTCTGGCTTCAGGAGGAGCCGGAGAACATGGGTCCGTGGAACGCCATCAAGGGACGGCTCTACGAGCGCCACGACGACACCCATTCGATTCGCCGGGTGAGCCGCTTCGAGTCGGGCAGCCCTGCGTGTGGCAGCGCGAAGGTCCACGCACAGGAACACGCCGAACTGCTCGAACGGGCACTGTCTCTCTGACGGCCGGACGACTGCCAGGGTCGCCGGCGATTCTTGGGTCACAGACGCGTTCTACCGACGTCATGTGAAGCGAGGGGGACCCGCTTCGTCAGCCGAGAGGGAATCCGACCACGGCTTCCAGCTCGGCGAGCGCAACCGCGGGATCGACGACCTTGATCGTCGTCATCCCCATCGCCCGGGCCGGTTTCAGGTTGACGCCCAGATCGTCGAGGAAGACACACTCCCGCGGAGTCACGCCGAGCCGCTCGCACGCGATCTCGTAGAAGCGGCGCTCCGGCTTGCGCACGCCCACCACACTCGACTCGACCACTTCGTCGAACATCGACATGATCGTCCCCATCGGGTCGTCGGGGGCCCGAGACGAAGCCGTGTCAGTGCCGGGATCACGGAAGTTGTTGGTCAGCATCGCGGTCTTCAGGCGCTCGCCACATCGCCGAACCGCCTCGACCATCTCCGGCCGGACGTGGCCCTTGAGCGCGTCGAGCACCCGTCGAGCATCGACCGTGTGGCCCAGGTCGGCCGCCTCGGCTTCGAATACCCCGACGAACCCCGCGGCGTCGAGCTCGCCGCGCTCGAAGCGCGCCCACGCGTTCTCGTCGGGGTCGGTGGCGTTGATGCGGCGGATGGTGTCCGGCTCGAGGCCCGCCTCAGCCTCGTAGGCGTTGAAGGCGTCGAACGGGCTGGAGAGGATCACTCCTCCGAAATCGAAGAGCGTTGCGGAGATCACGGCTGCACCATAGAGCGCGTGGTTGACTGGCCGACATGCCCAGAGGCTCCCGCACTCCCACCCATGCCGTGATCGACGGATCGAATCTCGCCACCGAGGGCCGCAAGGAGCCCAGCCTCGCGCAGCTCGACGAGGCCGTCCGGGCCATCGATGCCGAGTACGACTTCGCACAGATCACGGTGATCGTCGATGCCACCTTCGAACATCGGGTCGCCAAGACCGAGACGAAGGCGGCCCGCAAGGCGATCGACGACAACGACATCCTCACGCCGCCGGCCGGGGTGATCGGACGTGGCGATGCCTTCATCCTGCAGGTGGCCGACCGGGCCAACGCGGTCGTGTTCTCGAACGACTCCTTCCAGGAGTTCCACGGCACGTACGACTGGCTCTTCGACGAGGGTCGCCTGATCGGCGGCAAGCCGGTCCCGGGCGTGGGTTGGATCTACGTCGCCCGCTCCCCGGTGCGCGGCCCGGTGAGCCGCCGAGCCACTGCCGACAGCCGGAAGGCGGAGAAGGCGAAGAAGGCCGACAAGAGCGAGACGCCGGAGAAGCCCGAGACCGCCGCAAAGGCGACCTCCAGCGCCCCCGCGAAGAAGTCGGGCGGGCGCGGGAGACGTCGAGGCCGGTCCACCGAGGCTCCCGCCGACGCGACGCCTGCGTCGGAGCCGGAGAAGAAGGCCACGGGGCGGGGCCGCCGGAAGGCGACGCCGAGTGGCGACGGGAGCAACGACCGAGCGGTCTGGCAGACGTTCAAGGACGACTTCCCCGTCGGCAGCACCATCGCCGCCCACGTCGATCGGTTCTCGTCGCACGGGGCCTATGCCTCCGTCGACGACGTGGTCGTCTATCTCCCGAACCGGCTCCTGGCCGACCCCGCGCCCACCAAGGCCCGCGACGTCATCGAACTCGGCGCCATCACCGACTTCGTCATCCACCGCTACGACGACGAACGCAACGGCATCGATGCCGGCCTGATCGCCGCACCCGGAGTGCCGGCCCCGAGTCGCTCGACGAAGAAGGCCGCTGCGAAGCGGGCTCCGGCCAAGAAGGCAGCCAAGAAGTCCACCGCCCGCAAGGCACCGGCAACCAAGACCACCACCAAGAAGACCGCCGCGAAGAAGACCGCGGTGAAGCGGACCACGGCCACGAAGGCCCCCGCCAAGAGAGCCGCCGCGAAGCGGACTCCAGCCAAGAAGGCAGCCAAGAAGTCCACCGCCCGCAAGGCACCGGCAACCAAGACCACCACCAAGAAGACCGCCGCGAAGAAGACCACGGCCAAGAAGGCGACGAAGAAGTCCGCCACCAAGAAGG
>JBDQKM010000275.1:0-3750 GCA_040263275.1 Acidimicrobiales bacterium | reverse complement strand
TCACCATGAGGTGGGCTTCGAAGTGGATCGTCAGGTGCGGACGGATGCTCTTGACCACGTCGGGGCCGACGGTGATGTTCGGCACGAACACGCCGTCCATCACGTCCCAATGGATGCGGTGGGCGCCGGCCTTCTCGAGGTCGACGCACTCCTCGCCGAGACGGGCGAAGTCGGCGGGCAGGATGGACGGGGCGATCTCGATGGGCCTGTTCACACGGTGGACCCTAATCGCGCCGCGACGCCACAGGAGGAGCAACAGCACGGCGTGGATACCGTCCTGGCTGTGGAACTGCATGTCTCCGCGACGGCGCGAGATGGTGCCGGCGTGGCCCGAGCCGAGGATGGCCGAATCGTCTTCGTCGAAGGCGCGTTGGCAGGTGAGACCGTGACGGTCGAGCTGATCCGTGTCGACAAGCGGTGGTCTCGCGCCCGGGTGGTCACCGTCCTCGAACCGTCGCCCGAACGGGTGCCGGTTCCCTGTACCCACCAGATGGAGGGGTGCGGCGGCTGCGATCTCCTCCACGTCGCCGACGATGCCCAGCTGCGAATGAAGTCGTCGATGGTGATCGACCAGCTCGTGCGAGCCGAGGTCGACGCCCCCGATGCCGCCCGACGCTCGCTCGACGACGATCACGGCCGCACCACGGTGCGTGCCGCGGTGATCGACGGTCGGGCCGGCTATCGCATCCGGGGATCTCACGACATCGTCGTGCCCGAGGTGTGCGACGCCGTCGATCCGATCGCCGAGCAACTCCTCGTCGAAGGCCGCTTCGGCGACGCCACCGAGGTGACGATCCGGGTGGGGAACCGCACCGGTGACCGGCTGGTGATGGTCGAAGGCAGCACCTTCGGCGTCGAGGTGCCCGACGACGTGCTGCTGGTCGGTACCGACGAACTGGCGAAGGGCAAGCGAGCCTGGATCCACGAAGAGGCCGGCGGACGTCGCTGGCGGGTGTCGGCCCGTTCCTTCTTCCAGAACCGTCCCGCCGGCGTCGATGCTCTGGTCGACGAAGTCGCCGAGATGGTCGCCACACTCGGCACCGACGGACCGATGATCGATGCCTACTCCGGGATCGGCATCTTCGCCGGCACGGTGGGCGCCGACCGGGCCGTGCACGCGATCGAGCGGGGCAAGGACTCGATCGCCGACGCCCGCGTCAACCTCGACGGTCTCGACGCCAAGATCATCAAGTCGTCGGTCGAACGCTGGCGCCCCACCCCGGCCGGTGTGGTGATCGCCGACCCGGCTCGCGAAGGGCTCGGCAAGGAAGGCGTGGCCGCTCTGCTCCGGGCCGAGCCCGATCTCTTCGTGCTGGTCAGCTGCGACCCCTCGGCCTTCGCCAAGGACGCCCGGCGGCTCGTCGACGGCGGGATGACCCTCGACCGGATGACCGTGGTCGACATGTTCCCCGGCACCTCCCACGTCGAGACCGTCGGCGCCTTCACCCGCTGAGCTCGTCAGACGGCGAGCTTCCCCACGAGTTCGTCGGCAACGTTGGCGAGATCCTCTTCGAGGCCGATCACCCGATCCGCACGCCGGCGGTGGGGCTGCACGTGTTCGTCGTGCATCGGTGCGACGAACTCGGCGAACTGGCGGCGGACGTCGTCGGCATCGCGGCCCCGTTCGGCGACGTCGCGCCGGATTCGGCGCTCGAGCCGGACGTGTTCGGGTACATCGATGAAGACCGAGTGGTCGAGCAGGTCGTGGATGCCCGGGAAGCAGAAGAGCAGGATTCCCTCGACGACCACGATGTCGCGGGCTTCGACCCGGATCGAGGCACCGGTGCGGGTGTGGGTCGCGAAGTCGTACTCGGGCACCTCGATGTCGCGACCAGCGCGCAGCTCGGCGAGGTGGGTGGCGAACAGCTCGTTGTCGAGCGAGTCGGGGTGGTCGTAGTTGACCGCCATCCGTTCGGCCATCGAGATGTGGGAGAGGTCGCGGTAGTAGGCGTCGAAGGCGAGTGCGGACACTCGGTCACGGCCGAGGCGGTTGATCAGTTCGACGGCGAGCGTCGTCTTGCCCGCGCCGGAGCCGCCGCAGATCCCGTAGAGCCGTGCCACGGACGCACACCGTACCGCCGATGGGCCCGGCGAGCGATGCTAGGGCGCGGCCGGTGGGCACTCCCGGGCCAGGTCGACCGGAAGCGCGTCGCGCCACTCGCCGACCCTCCAGCCGGTGACCCCAGCGTCGGTATCGAATCGGAGGTCGTAGGCGGCGCCGAGGTGATCGACGAGCAGGTCGGCCACTCGTTCGGCGCCATCGGGGCAGAGGTGGAGGCCGTCGATGCGGCGGACCCGCTCGGTCTCACCGGTGCGCGGGTCGGGGAGGAAGTGGGTATGGCCGTCGGGGGCCAGGACCTCTGCAGTGGCCAGGAAGACCACCGAGGGCCGCTCGGCGGCCACGGTGGCGACGATCTCGAGAGCGATGTCGATGTTGGGGTCGACCGTGGGATTTCCGCTCGGCGCGGCGCCGAGCACGATCACGTCGGTCCCGAGGGCCTCGAGTTCGTCGAACCAGGGATCGAGCACCTCGCGCCGGTAGGCCTCGTCGAACCCGTCGGACCCGATCCCGGGGTTCGAGAAGCCGGCGGCGGCGAACTCCCAGTAGCCGAAGTACTCGACGACGACGTCGGGATCGAACTCCTCGACCAGCCGGAGCCACTCACTTCGCTGCTCTGCGGTCCGGGCCCGGGTCGCCTGGCCGACGAACTCGCCCTCGACCGCCGGTGCGGCGGTGTCGAGCACCGCCAGCAGCGCGAAGGAGGCGTCGAGCATCAGCGAGTCGCCGGCGAAGAGGATCCGCTGCGGCGGCACGGGCTCGGACGTCGGAGTGGACGTGGGCACGGTCGGCGGGTCGTCGGCCGTCTCGACCTCGCCCACGACGGCGAGGATCGCGGGACCCAGCCACTCGGCGATCTCGGCGCCGGTCTCCTGACTGAAGTGCACGCCGTCGGGCCGGATGCGGAGGTCGTCGGTGCCCAGGGCGTCGATGTGCGACGCCAGGTCGACGATGTCGACGGCGGGCGACTCGGCCGCCGCGGTGAGCATGTCTCGCCAGCGGGCGGAACGGGCGGGGTCGTACTCCGGGTAGGAGACGCCGGACGGCAGCGCGGCCAAGCGGGCCTCGCCCACGTCGGGGTGCGCGATCAGGATGACCCGTTCGGCCCGTTCGGCGAGGGCGTCGATCGTCTGGGCGAGGCGGGCTTCCTGCAGAGCGGCGTGGTCGGTATCGAGGATCGAGGTGAAGGGGGCACCGGGCGTGAGCTGGTGGTCGACGATCTCCCACGCTCCCAGCTGTACGACGGCCGCGTCGAGTGGAATCGGGACCCCGGCGTCGTCGACCGGTTGGTTGGCGTCGAGGGCGGCCAGCCAGTCCTCGAGCCACTGGTCGCACGCCTCGGGGACGACGAACTCGCGGCCTTCGAGCCGCCGTGTGCCGCCCGTGAGCAGGCCACAGCCCAACTTCGCGTCACCCCGCACGATCTCGAGTCGGTCGGGATGCTCGGCCGCCCACTGGGCCAGTCCGAGCCCGGTCATGAGCGCCGTGGAATCCCCGAACGCGGCGACCTGGGGAACCTGGCGTTCGGCGGCCTCCGGCGCGAGTTCGATGGCGCCGGCCACGTCGGTCTCGATGCCGTCGGTGGGCGTGGCGATGAGTTCGTCGAGCTGGGCTTGCGCGGCGGCGAAATCGATCGGGGCCTGCTCGGGCTGGCGCCACGCGGACACCGCGAAGATCAGCAGCGCCGCGGT
>JBDQKM010000274.1:0-3770 GCA_040263275.1 Acidimicrobiales bacterium | reverse complement strand
GGCGGGGCCGACGAACGCGAGCTCGATGGCGATCTGCTGATCGAGGAGCATCCCGATCATGAGGGCGAGCGGATCGGTGTTGAGCAGGCGGTCGGCCGCGGCATCGCCGGTGACGGCCAGCGTGCCGGCCATCAGCTTCCCGTGTCGGGGTGCGCCGGATCGGGACGGTAGGGGTCGATGCCGTAGGTCGCGATCGCCGCGGCCACGTCGGACGCCGGCACCTCGCCGGCCTCGGACAGGGCGTAGAGCACGGCCACGACCACGGAGAAGGCATCGACCTCGAAGAAGCTGCGCAACGCCTCGCGGGTGTCGGACCGGCCGAAGCCGTCGGTCCCGAGAACGCTCATCGGCCGGGGAGTCCAGCGGCTCACCTGGCCGGGAACGAGCCCCATCCAGTCCGAGACGGCGATGATCGGTCCCTCGCTCGTCCGGAGGACCCGGGTGAGGTGGGGCACATCGGGCTCGTCCTCGGGCCGCAGACGATTGCGACGCTCGACGTCGAGCGCGTCGGCCCGTAGCCGCTTGTAGGAGGTGACACTCCAGAGCTCGGCGGACACGTCGTGGTACTCGGCGAGAATCGCCTGCGCCTCTCGGGCGGCCAGGTTGGCCGGCCCCGAGAACAGGATGGTGGCCCGCTTCGACGGACCCTCGGGCCCGTCGTCCCACTTGTAGATGCCGCGGGTGATGTCGCGGTCCTCGACATGGTCGGGGCGGGGCGGCTGTTCGTAGTTCTCGTTGTAGATGGTCAGGTAGTAGAAGACGTCCTCGCCGTCGGCGGCGCTGCCGCCGGGATACATCCGATGCAGGCCGTCCCGCACGATCGTCGACAGCTCGTAGGCGAAGGCCGGGTCGTAGGCCTCGCAGGCCGGGACCGTCGACGCCAACAGCATGCTGTGGCCGTCCTGGTGCTGGAGGCCCTCGCCGAGCAGCGTCGTGCGGCCGGCGGTGGCCCCCATGAGGAACCCGCGGGTCCGGGCGTCGGCCGCAGCCCAGATGGAGTCGCCCACCCGCTGGAAGCCGAACATCGAATAGAACGTGTAGAAGGGCACCATCGGCACCCCGTTGTTGGCGTAGGCGGTGCCGGCGGCGATCCACGATGCCGTCGACCCGCATTCGGTGATGCCCTCCTCGAGGATCTGCCCGTCCTCGCTCTCGGTGTAGGACAGCAGGAGGTCGTGGTCGACCGGTTCGTAGAGCTGCCCGGTCGGCGCATAGATCCCGAACTCGCGGAAGAGGGAGTCCATGCCGAATGTGCGGGCCTCGTCGGGCACGATCGGCACGACCCGCTCGCCGAACGCCTCGTCGCGGAGCAGGTCGCGCAACAGTGAGGTGAACGCCATCGTGGTCGACACCGGCCGGCCCGCCGACCCCTTCTGGAGATCGAGGAACGGCGACTCGCCGGGCAGCCGGAGCGGCCGTCGGTCGCGGATGAGCCTCGAGGGCAGCGGGCCGTCGAGGGCGCGGCGGCGCTCCATCAGGTACTCGCGCTCGGGCGAGTCGGGCGACGGCCGGAAGTAGGGCGGGATGCCGTCCTCGAGCGACTCCTCGGGGATCTCGTCTTCGACGTGGAGTCGTTCGCGCAGCTCGAGCAGCTGCTTCTTCGTCATCTTCTTGATCTGGTGGGTCGCGTTGCGGCCCTCGAATCCCTCGCCGAGGGTCCAGCCCTTGATGGTCTTGGCCAGGATGACGGTGGGTTGATCGGTGGTCTCGGCGGCAGCCTTGAAGGCGGCGTAGACCTTCTGGTAGTCGTGGCCGCCGCGGGGGAGGGCCTTCAGCTCGTCGTCGGTGAGGTGCTCGACGAGCTTGCGCAGGCGTGGGTCGGGGCCGAAGAAGTGCTCGCGGATGTAGGCGCCGTCCTCGACCGCGTAGCGCTGGTACTCGCCGTCGATCGTCTCGCCCATCTTGTTGAGCAGGACGCCGGCGACGTCGCGGTGCAGCAGTTCATCCCAGCGGGTCCCCCAGATGACCTTGATGACGTTCCACCCGGCACCCCGGAACACCCCCTCGAGTTCCTGGATGATCTTGCCGTTGCCGCGGACCGGGCCGTCGAGGCGCTGCAGGTTGCAGTTGATGATCCACTTCAGGTTGCCGAGCTGGGCACGACCGGCGAGCGAGATGGCGCCCAGCGTCTCCGGTTCGTCGCACTCGCCGTCGCCGAGGAAGCTCCAGACGTTGCTCGCCGACGTGTCGTCGAGCCGGCGCTGGTGGAGGTACTTGTTGAAGCGTGCCTGGTAGATCGAGTTGATCGGCCCCAGGCCCATGGAGACCGTCGGGTACTCCCAGAAGTCGGGCATGAGCCGCGGGTGGGGGTAGCTGGAGAGGCCGTTGCCGCCGACCTCCATCCGGAATCGGTCGAGCTGGTTCTCGTTGAGTCGTCCCTCGAGGAAGGCACGGGCGTAGACGCCGGGCGCGGCGTGTCCCTGGAAGTACACGTGGTCACCCGGGAGGCCGTCCTCCTTGCCCTTGAAGAAGTGGTTGAAGCCGACCTCGTAGAGCGAGGCGCTCGAGGCATAGGTCGAGAGGTGGCCGCCGATGCCGTCGGCGGTCTTGTTGGCCCGGATCACCATGGCCGCCGCGTTCCAGCGGATGAAGGCCCGGATCCGGCGCTCGAGTTCTTCGTCGCCGGGGAAGAAGGGCTGCTCCTCGGCCGGGATCGTGTTGATGTAGGGCGTCGAGGTCGTCGGTGGCACGCCGAGCTGGAGCTCGTTGGCGCGCTGGAGGAGGCGGGCGACGATGTAGCGGGCGCGGGCCTGACCCTGCGCACCGTGGACGGCGTCGAGGGAGTCGATCCACTCCTTTGTCTCGGCTGGATCGATGTCCGGGAGTTGCCGACTGAAGTGGTCTGCTGCCATGTCGCCAATCATCGCAGTCGCGACGGACCTGCGGTGGACCATACGGGGATTCGTTGTTGCGGCGTTCGCCGTCGCTCGTGGCAGGATCACGGCCGTGATCGAGGTCTACACCGATGGTGCATGCAAGGGGAATCCCGGACCCGGGGGGTGGGGATGGGTCGTGCCCGACGGACCGTGGGCCAACGGAGGCGAGGCCGAGTCCACCAACCAGCGCATGGAACTCATGGCCGTGCTCGACGCCCTGCGTTCACTTCCCGGGCGCGTCGAGGTGGTGTCGGACTCGACCTATGTCGTCAACTGTTTCCGGGATCGCTGGTGGGAGGGTTGGCTCAAGCGGGGTTGGAAGAACTCGAAGAAGGAACCGGTGGCCAACCGGGATCTCTGGGAGCCGTTGATCGACCTCTACTGCGAGCGCGAACACGAACTGACCTTCCGCTGGGTGAAGGGCCATGCCGGCGACGAGTGGAACGACGTCGCCGACCGCCTCGCGGTGGAGGCGTCGCACACCCAGCAGTCTCGCCGCGGCTCGGGCCGTCCCGACGACCTCGGTCCGGCCGACGAAGCGGTGCCGACGACGGCCCCGCCGGCGGCGACGCCCGGTCCGGACGGCCGCTACGGCTCGACCTGGCGGCCCGCGGGCCGGTCGGTGGTGGTGCTCGGGCTACAGCCTCCCGGCCTCGGGGGCTACGACGAGAACGACACCACCCGCGACGTGCGGCGGCGGCTGACCGAGATCGTCGAGGCGAAGCGGGCCGTCGATCCCGACCTCGTCGTGCTCACCGGGCTGCGGCTGGGCGCCGAGACCATCGGGGCCGAAGGGGCGGTCGCGGCCGGGGTGCCCTAGGTGGCGGTGCTGCCCTACCCGGATCCGGTTGCGATGTGGCCGGCCGAGTCGCGCCGTCGCTTCGGCCCCGATGG
>JBDQKM010000273.1:0-3803 GCA_040263275.1 Acidimicrobiales bacterium | reverse complement strand
TGCTCGAACCGCAGGGTGCGGGTGCCGATCCATTGCCAACGCCCCGGGAGCTCGGGCGTCATCGTGACCGGGATGTCGGCGGCATCGGCCTGCTCGACCGTGCCGAGGGCGATCATCGGCTGACTGAAGGTGAGGCTCAGGAACGGGGCGAGGCCCACGGCGCCATCGGGCTGGTGGCGGAGCACCGTGAGGGGGCCGTCGTCGACCGCCGGCGGCGGATCGTCACCCTCGGACGGGAACGAGACATCGATCGTGGCGCCGGTGACCGGCGGGGGAAGCGACTCGGCGGGACGGTTGAAGTCGACCTGCTCCCCCTCGGCACCGGTCCAGACCGGCAGGCGATCGAGCACGCCATCGACCGCGGCGGCGTCGAGCGGTGCGCCCTCGACCACGGCCACGACCTCGGCTGCCGGGTCACCGGCCCGTTCGCCCTGGCTCAGCCGCACACCCAGCGGCCCGGCCGTCCGGCCCACCTGTCCGGAGATCCCACCGTCGTCGACCGGCGGTACCGAGTCGTCGGGGCCGTCATCCGACCCTCCATCGTCGTCACCGGAGCACGCCGATGCGATCAGGACCAGAACCAGCAACACCAGTGTGATCGTTCGTCGCATGCGCGGCGCCTCCCCAGCTCTCATGAGACTAGGACGTCGCGCCCGGTCGGCTGGTTCCCGTTGGTCGCGGGCGAGCCCTACCCCGCGGCGAGCGAACGACCCAGCGCGGCGAGATGCTCCTCGCCGTTGCCGAGGGTCAGCTCCATCTGGCGAGCCATCAGGAAGTAGCGGTGCAGGGGGTAGTCGCGGTCGACGCCCACGCCGCCGTGGACGTGCACGGCGGCGTGCACGACCCGGAAGCCGCCGTCGGCCGCCCACCACTTGGCGATCGCCACGGCGTCGTCGGCCGGCAGGCCCTGGTCGATGCGCCACGCCGCCTGCCAGGCCGTGAGAGTGATCGCCTCGGTGTCGATGTAGCTGTCGCCGGCACGGGTGCTGACCGCCTGGAAGGTCGCGATCGGACGATCGAACTGCTGGCGTTCCTTGGTGTAGACGGCGGCGAGTTCGATCGAGGCGCGAGCGGCGCCGGCCATCATCATGCACATCGCCGCTTGGGTCCGGAGCTCGATCCATTGCACGATGTCGGCGCCCGACGTCGATCCGTCGCCGAGCAGGGCATCCGCGCCCACCCGCACACCGGCGAGCTCGACCCGAGCGACCGGGCGACGGGTGGTCACCTCGACCCGCAGGCTCGAGAGACCGTCGGCATCGCCGGCCACGAGGAAGACGCCACACGAACCGTCGGGCAGCCGGGCGGGAATCAGGAGCAGGCCGGCGTCGAGCCCGGCTTCCACCATGGGCTTGACGCCATCGAGGCGATAGCCATCGCCGTCGGGCACCGCAACGGTCTCCGGCTCGGAGGGAGCGGTCCCCTCCTCGTAGAGGCCGGCGGCCACGATCAGGGATCCGTCGGCGATCGACGGAAGGTGGGCGGCCTTCTGGGCATCGGTGCCGAACTCGACGATCGGCATCGCGCCCATCACCGCGGTCGACAGCAGGGGCACGGGCGACGCCGTGGTGCCCACCTGCTGGAGCGCCATGGCCGTGGCCAGGTAGCCGAGCCCGACACCGCCGAACTCTTCGGGGATGGCGGCCCCGAGCACGCCGGCCTCGGCCAGCGCGGCCCACGCCTCGGCGTCGATCCGGTCGTCGTCGGCCGTCAACTGCCGAAGCCGCTCGTGGGTCGACTTGTCGGTGAGGATCTGACCGGTGAGGTCGAAGATCGCCTGCTCTTCGTCGTTCAGGTTGAAGTCCATGTCGCCTCCTACCGGTCGGCCTTCGGATAGCCGAGACCGAATTGGGAGACGAGGTCTCGCTGCATCTCGTTGGTCCCGCCGCCGAACGTGAGGATCACGGTCGATCGGTACTGCATCTCCAGACGGGTCAAGTGACCGATCTGGCCCTTGGAGATCGCAGCCTGGGGGCCGTAGACCTCCATCAGCTTGCGATACGCCCGGGTGTAGAACTCGGTGCCGTAGACCTTGACCCCCGAGGAGTCGGCGATGAACCCCGTGATGGTGTCCATGTCGGGCTCCTGATCGTCGATCTTGGTGGCGACGGTCCAGGCGACCTTCCAGTTGGCCAGCCGCAGGTACTCCAGACCGGCCTTCACCTCGGCGAGGTTGCGCTGGACCCACGGCTGATCGATGACCCGGGAGCCGTCGGCCCGCTTGGTGTTCTTGGCGAAGTCGATCGTCTCCTCGAGCGCCGTCGTGACCATGCCCGAGGAGCAGATGGTCACCCGCTCGCGGTTGAGCTGACTCGTGATGAGACCCCAGCCGCCGTTCTCCTCGCCGATCATCGTCGACGCGGGTACACGGACGTCGTCGAAGAACGTGTGGTTGATGTTGTGGCTCGACAGCAGGTCGAGCGGCTCGATCGACAGCCCCGGAGTGTCCATGGGGATGCAGAAGAGCGAGATGCCCTTGTGCTTCTTGACCTCGGTGTTCGTGCGGGCCGCGAGCCAGATGTAGTCGGCGTCCTTCGCGAGCGATGTCCAGGTCTTCTGCCCGTTGATGACGTACTCGTCACCGTCCTTGACCGCTCGGCACTGCAGGGCCGCGAGGTCGGTGCCGGCATCGGGCTCGGAGTAGCCGATGCAGAACGTGATCTCGCCCTTGGAGATCTTCGGCAGGAAGAACTGCTTCTGCTCGTCGGTGCCGTACTGCATGAGGGTCGGGCCCACGGTGTTGATGGTGAGCATCGGGATCGGCGCACCGATCGCCACCGATTCGTCGAACATCACGAACTGCTCGACCGCGCTGTAGCCCCGGCCGCCGTATTCCTCGGGCCATCCCACCGTCAACCAGCCGTCGCGGCCCATCCGGCCCACGATCTCGCGGTGGACGGGACCGCAGCCCTCTTCCTGACCGAGCGCCTCGCGGACGTCGTCGGTGAGAAGGTCGGAGTAGTAGGCCCGGAGCTCGGCTCGCAGTGCCTCTTGTTCGTCGTCGTACCCGATGTACATTCAACAGATTCTACTCCACGGGACGGGCCTGGTCGAAGCGGCACCGGCTGGCTGTGTCCGCCGTCGAGCGGGGGCATACGCTCGAACCCACGGGGACCCCCACGGAGCGACACGGGGTTCCCCACGGAGCGATGATGCCCAGCCCGATGACCACTCGACTTTCGCCAGGTGCGCTGCTGCGGACGTCGTGGAACCTGGGGCTGCTCGACCCGACGACCCCACTGGCCACCGTCGGCGGACTGGCCACCACCGGACCCTCGCTCGCCCTTCCCTACGCCGTGGCCGGGTTGCGGTTCCCCCGCCGCACGGCGATCACCGACGACCACGGCTCACTGAGCTACTTCGAGCTGGCCCGCCGCATCGAGCGACTTGCAGGCGCGCTGCGACGCATCGGCATCGAGCACGGTGACCGGGTCGGGATCCTGTGCCGCAACCATCGCGGGTTCGTCGAGCTCAACGCTGCCATCAGCCGGGCCCGAGGGGTGCCGGTCTATCTCAACACCGGATTCGGCACCGACCAGTTGCGCGAAGTGGTCGCCAGGGAGGGCGTGGTCACCGTCTTCCACGACGAGGAGTTCGCCGACATCGTCGCCGATGCCCGCGTCGACTCCTACCTCGTCGCTCCCGAGGCCGACCCCGACTGGAGCGTGCCCGGCCTCTCGTCGTCACCGACCTGGAATCTGCCGGTGTTGTCACCCTCGGTGCAGAGCGTCCTCATGACCTCGGGCACCACCGGCACCCCCAAGGGCGTCGTCCGCAGCCAGTTTGCCGGCGCCATGATCGTC
>JBDQKM010000272.1:0-3843 GCA_040263275.1 Acidimicrobiales bacterium | reverse complement strand
CGGGTCGGACGGCTCTTCAGCTCGGGATGGAACTGACCGGCGACGAACCACGGGTGATCCGTGATCTCGATCATCTCGACGAGGCCCCCGTCGCTGATGTGCACACCGTCGTCGCGTCGGGCCAACTCCTGGTCGCTTCCGATCGGCCCCACCCAACCCGGGTAGTCGACCATCGTGACGTCGTCGCCGGCCTCCGCCGCGAGCTCGGCGACGATCCCGTTGAGCGCCGCGATCCGGGCCGGGTCGTTCTGCGGGGTGATCTCCCGGTTCAGGGGCGCGCCCTCGAGGATGTAGAGCTCCGCCCCGGTCGACGTGAGCAGATCGATCGCCGCGCCGTACTCGTCACGGGCGTAGTCGTCGTAGACCGGCTCGCCGATGTGGGTCCACTCGTCGTCGTTGAGGCCCGGCACCCGCCGGTCGGTGACGTCCCACGGGCTGATGTGGGTGATCACCACGTCGGGCCGGAACACGTCGAGAATCGTCGTCCACGAGACGACGTCGTACTCCGACACGACCTCGGGGTCGACCGGGTCGGCCCAGTTCGAGCAGATCTCGCCGACCGGACCCTCGAGTCCCTCGGGGACCCGTTTCTCCCCCTCCCGCACCGTTCCGCACCCGATGTGGGCCTCGTTGAACGCCACGATGCCGGAATCGGGATTCTCGATCGACCAGTCGGAGAGCGTCACACCGATCTGGTCCATGACCGAATCGCCGACCGTCAGGATGCGCACCTGCTCCGGCTCGCCCGGCACGTCGGGTTCCTCGAGATCGTTGTAGTCGTCGTCGTTGGCGGGCTCGGCCGGAGTGGCCCCGAGGCCATCGGCCGCCTCGACGAACACCACTCGTTCGACCTGCTCGGGTGGACGCCGGGTGTGGGCGACCAGGAGGCCACCGAGGATCACGACGATCGCCGTCGCGCCGGCGAACCACCCCAGGGCCGGGCTGAGGGAACGTCGGGTGAAGGGCCAGGTCCGCTTCACGAACGGCTGCTCGACGAAGTGGAACGACAACACCGAGACGATGACCGTGAGGGTGAGGTGGATCCCGAGCAGCGGCCAACCCGTGATGTTGTCGACGCCGAAGAGGCTGCCCGCCCGGGCCGGCGTCAACAGGAGGTAGATCGGCCAGTGGTAGAGGTAGAGGCCGTAGGAGATCTTGCCGGAGTACCGGAACGGCGTGGAGGCGAAGAGGCGGTGCAGGGGGCTCCAGGGCGCATCCTGGGAGAGGCCGAACATCGCCAGGCCGGCCACCACCGCGACGAGCAGGAACCCCCCGTTCTCGAAGAGCCACACGTCGCGTTCGCTGACCTGCAGCACCGCCCAGAGGTGCCAGGCCGTCGCCGGGTAGGCCACGAGCGCGGCGAGGCGGGTCCCCCAGACCGACCGCGGCGCTCCGTAGAGGTGCACGGCGAGGGCGATGGCGATCCCGACGAACAGGGCCTGCGCACGCGTGTCGGTGCCGTAATAGGCCCTCGACGGATCCTCGCCCTCCACGTGGACCCTCGCCATCCACCAGGCGGAGGCGAGAGCACCGGCGACCGAGAGGGCGAGCAGGATCTCCCGACCGCGGCGTCCGCCCCACCGGAGCCCGGCGATGAGGAACAACGGCGCGAACAGGTAGAACTGCTCCTCGATCGCGAACGACCACACGTGTTTGAGCGGCGAGGGTGCGCCGAACTGCTCGAAATACGAGACGTCGGCGGCGATCTCGTGCCAGTTCGCGCTGTAGGTGAGCGCCGAGACCATCGCCCCCGTCCACCGGTCGATGATCTCCGGGTCGTTGACCACCGCCAGATAGATGCTGAGGAAGCCCAGGGCGAGGAACAGGGCTGGGAACAGCCGCCGCACCCGCCGACCGGCGTAGGCGACGAGGTCGATCTGTCCGGTACCGTCCCATTCCCGCAGGGCAATGCTCACGATGAGGTAGCTCGACAGCACGAAGAACAGGTCGAGGCTGAGGATGCCGCCCGGCACGATGTCGGGCCCACCCTGGATCGACTGCGGACGGGCGTGGTAGAGCAACGGCCCCATCACGACCCAGAACCCGCGCATCCCGTCGAAGGTCGGGATGTAGCGGAACCTCGGCCGCTCGGGCGCGGTCATGCCGTGGGCCCGCGCTCGTCGGCGGGTTCGGTGAATCGATCGTTCACGGCGGTGTCGGTCCCGACAGGGTGAAAGGGCATGGGCAGGGTCGAGAAGACGCTAGTGGCCGCTCCACCGCTCCCGGCCAGACGGCAATACCCTGCGACCCCATGCGTTCCCCACGTCGCCTCCGATGGACCGGCGACGACCGGGAGATCCTACGCCTCGCCTTCCCGGCGCTGGGCGCCCTCATCGCCGAGCCGCTCTACATCCTCGCCGACACCGCGGTGGTCGGGCGGATCGGCACACCCCAGCTCGGCGGGCTGGCGCTGGCCTCGTCGCTGCTCCTGATCGGCCATGCCGTCTTCATCTTCCTGGCCTACGGCACCACGTCGGCCGTGGCCCGTCTGCTCGGGGCCGGCGAACACCGGCGGGCCGCGCACCAGGCCGTGCAGTCGCTGTGGCTGGCCGGCATCGTCGGCGTCGGTCTGCTCGGGACGGGGCTGCTCTTCGGCCCGGCGCTGATCAGCGCGCTCGGTGGCAAAGGAGAGGTCGCGACCAACGCCGAGGTCTACCTGCGCATCTCGATGTTCGGCGTGCCCGCGATGCTCATCGCGCTGGCGGGCGTCGGCTATCTGCGAGGGCTCCAGGACACCGCCCGCCCCTTCTACGTCGCCCTGGGAACCGCCCTGCTCAACCTGGTGCTCGAGCTCCTGCTGATCTACGGCTTCGACCAGGGGATCGGCGCATCGGCGCTCTCCACGGTGGTCGCCCAGTGGGTCGCCGCCGCGGTGTTCATCGCCTGGATCCGTTCGGCGGTCGCCAGCCACCACGTCACCATGCGGCCCGACCCGGCGATGATCAGGGAACTCGCCGGCGCCGGCTTCGACCTGTTCCTACGCACCGTGGCCCTCCGGGGCAGCCTGACCATCACGCTGGCGGTCGCGGCCCGCATCGGCGACGAAGACCTCGCCGCCCATCAGATCGCGTTCGAGATCTGGAACCTGATGGCGCTGACCCTCGACGCCATCGCCATCGCGGCCCAGGCGATGATCGGGCGAGAGCTCGGCGCCGGCAACCCGGCTCGGGCCCGAGCCCTCGGCCGCCGCATGACCCTCTGGGGGGTGGTGGCCGGACTCGGCCTCGGCCTGGTGCTGCTGGCGACGTCGCCGGTGCTCCCCCACATCTTCAGCGAGGACGAGGCGGTGCTCGCGCTCGCCTCCTTCCTGCTCGTCCACGTCGCGGTGTCGCAGCCGGTCGCCGGTGTGGTCTTCGCGCTCGACGGTGTCCTCATCGGCGCCGGCGACCTGCGCTATCTCGCCTGGGCGATGTGGGGCGCGGCCGTCGTCCTCATCGGTGGTGGGCTGATCGTCCTCCAGCTCGACGCCGGGATCGGCTGGTTGTGGCTCGCCCTGCACGGTTGGATCGTCACCCGCGCCGTGACCCTCGTCGCCCGCTTCCGGGGCACGGGATGGCAGGTCGTCGGCGCGAAACGGTGATCAGGCCGGAGCGACCGCCGGCTCACAATCCGGCGCGCTGATGACATCGACGTCGCTCCCACACTCCCGCAGCGTGTCGACCCAGTCGCGGAGGAGCCGGTCGGCCGAGGCGAGGACGTCCGGCGGACCCAGGTGCTCGAAGGTCGACCGCCGAAGGCCCGCGGCGTCACGCACCTCGATCCAGCCCGCACCGCCGTCGGCGCAGTCGGGGCACCCGTAGGTCTCCTGCAGCGACGCGACTGCCATGTCGGCCTCGACGGCAT
>JBDQKM010000271.1:0-3889 GCA_040263275.1 Acidimicrobiales bacterium | reverse complement strand
GGTGCCGCTGCCGTCGAGATCGATGCCGAGGTCGGCGGCCTTCATCTCGAGCGTGGAACGGCCGGCCATCTCCGACACGAGCACTCGGGTGCCGTTGCCGACCGACTCGGGGGCGACGTGTTCGTAGGCGTCCGACCGGCGGCTGAGAGCCGAGGTGTGCAGCCCGGCCTTGTGGGCGAACGCAGTGGCCCCCACGTAGGGCTGCTGCGGGTCGGGCGTGAAGTTCACGAGCTCGGCGACATGGTGTGCCACCGCGGTCAGGTGCTCCAGACGTCCTTCGGGCAGGCAGCGGACACCCATCTTCAGTTCGAGGTTGGCCATGATCGGCACGAGGTCGCAGTTGCCGACCCGTTCGCCGTAGCCGTTGATCGTGCCCTGCACCTGGGTGGCGCCGGCCCGAACCGCGGCGAGGGCGTTGGCGACCCCACATCCGGTGTCGTTGTGGAGGTGGATCCCCACCGCGCAATCGACATGGGCCACCACGGCCCGCACGGCCGATTCGATGTCGGGGGGCAGCGAGCCACCGTTGGTGTCGCACAGAACGACGGCCTCGGCCCCGGCCATGGCTGCCGCCTCCAGCACCGCCAGGGAGAACTCGGGGTTGCGGCGGTAGCCGTCGAAGAAGTGTTCCGCGTCGAAGAAGACGCGCTTGCCCTGACCGACCAGGTATTCGACCGAGTCGCGGACCATCGCGATGCCTTCGTCGAGAGTCGTCTTGAGCGCCTCGGTGACGTGGTAGTCCCAGCACTTGCCGACGATGCAGACCACGTCGGTCCCTGCGGCCACGAGGTTGGCCAGGGTCTGGTCGGAGTCGACCTTGCCCTTGGGTCGCCGGGTCGAACCGAAGGCCACGAACTCGCTCGTGGTCAGCTTCAGCTCGGTCTTGGCCCGCTCGAAGAACTCGTCGTCCTTGGGATTGGCGCCCGGCCAGCCGCCCTCGATGTAGCCCACACCGAGACGGTCGAGCTGCTCGGCGATGCGGAGCTTGTCGTCGACGGTGAGCGAGATCCCCTCGAGCTGGGATCCGTCGCGCAGCGTCGTGTCGTAGATCTCGACGCGCTCGGGCCACGACGGATCGCGCCGAGCGGAGCGATCGATCGTGACGTCGGACTCGCTCATTTCGCCAGCTCGTTCCACGAGCGGTACTTCTCGTTCTTGCCGCGCACCACGTCGGCGTAGGCCTCTGCGATCGCGGCCGTGGCCGGACCGGGGCACGGCACGTCGCGGTCGTCGACCGAGTTGACGGCGCTGACCTCGGCCGCCGTCCCGACCACGAAGATCTCCTTCGCGGTGTAGAGGTCGCTGCGGGCCATGTCGCCGATCTGGATGTCGATCCCGAGATCGGCGGCCAACGCCATCACCGTGTGTTGGGTGATGCCGGGCAGCGCGCCCGACGAGGTGGGCGGCGTGAGGATCACGTCGCCGGTGCCGACGAAGATGTTCTCGCCCGAGCACTCGCTGACGAGCCCGGCGTTGTTGAGCATGATCGCCTCGTCGTAGCCCGCGTTGAGTGCTTCCATCTTGGCGAGCGTGCTGTTGGCGTAGTTGCCCGTGGTCTTCGAAGCCGGCGGCATGATGTTGTGGTCGTGACGCGTCCACGACGAGATCTTCATCCGCACGCCCTTGCTCACCGCGTCGTCGCCCAGGTAGGCGCCCCACGGCCACGCCGCCACGGAGATGTCGACCGTGCAGGCCCCGGTGGCCAGCCCCATCTCGCCATAGCCGTAGTAGGCGATCGGCCGGAGATAGCAGGCATCGAGTCCGCTGTCGGCCACGACGTCCTTGCAGGCCTGGACGATCTCGGGCACCGAGTAGGTCATCGGCATGCCGAGGATCTTCGCGGAGTTGTAGAGACGCTCGATGTGTTCGGTCAGCCGGAAGATGGCGGGCCCGTCGGCCGTCTCATAGGCGCGGATGCCCTCGAAAACGCCCGTGCCGTAGTGCAGCGTGTGGGTGAGGACGTGGACCTTCGCCTCGTCCCACGGCACCATGTCGCCATTCATCCAGATGTGAGGGGTCGGCGTGATGGGCATCGCGTTCTCCTAGAGCCGGTCGACGATCAGGTCGCCGATCTCGGTGGTTGACCCGACGAGCGATTCCGGGTCGGCGCAGGCCGCACGGATGCGGTCTGCCGCTTCGGACTCGCCGAGGTGATCGAGCATGAGCGCTCCCGACAATACGGCAGCGGTGGGGTTGGCCACGCCGGTACCGGCGATGTCGGGGGCCGAGCCGTGGACCGGTTCGAACATGGAGACACGACCAGGATGGAGGTTCGCGGAGCTGGCCAAGCCGATGCCGCCGCTCACCGCACCGCCGAGGTCGGTGAGGATGTCGCCGAAGAGGTTGTCGGTGACGATCACGTCGTAGCGCTGCGGGTCCTGGACGAAGTAGATACACGCCGCGTCGACATGGTTGTAGGCCGTCGCCACGTCGGGGAAATCCTCGGCGACCTCGTTGAAGGTGCGCTCCCAGAGATCGCCGGAGAAGGTCAGCACGTTGGTCTTGTGACACATCGTGACGTGCTTGCGGCGGGTCATCGCCAGCTCGAACGCATAGCGGATGCACCGTTCGACGCCGTGGCGGGTGTTGACCGAACCTTGCGTGGCGATCTCCTCGGGCGTGTTCTTGCGAAGGAAGCCGCCCTCGCCTGCATAGGTGCCCTCGGTGTTCTCGCGGATCACGACGAACTCATGGTTCTCACCGATGAACGGTCGCTGATTGATGTAGAGGTCGAGATCGAAGCGCATCTTGAGCAGGAGGCCACGCTCGATCACGCCCGGGGGCACGTCGGGGGTGCCGACCGCGCCGACATAGATGGCATCGAGGCCGCGCCACTCGTCGACGATGTCGTCGGTGAGGACCACGCCGTCCTTCAGGTAACGCTCGCCGCCCAGGTCGTAGTCGACGGTGTCGAGGACGACGCCGGCAGCGGCGATGACCTTGAGACCTTCGGCGATGACGTCGGGCCCGATGCCGTCGCCACCAACAATTCCCACTCGATGTGCCATGAATGCTCGCTTGCTTGTCGTACGGAACAGAGAAATGAAAAACCGCCCACCGAAGTGGACGGTCGAACGCGCACGCCGGTGGGCGTGCGCTACGAAATCGAGATGATCGGTTGCATCATCATGGTGCGGAGTCTAACGGCGTCACATCGCGACGCTCAATCGCACAACCTTCGGCGCGGCGGACGGGAGGGGAGACACGGCCGGTGAAGGCGGTAGATTCGTCGGATGGCTGAAGCACAGCAGCTCTCTCAGGCAGCGCACGACCGCCTCAAGACGGAGCACGACGACCTCACGACCCGCGGCCGCATCGACATCGCCCGCAAGATCGAGTCCGCCCGCGAGCTGGGCGATCTCTCCGAGAACGGCGACTATCACGCCGCGAAGGAGGAGCAGGGAAAGATGGAGGGCCGCATCATCCATCTGGCCCGCATCCTCGAAGATGCCATCATCGTCGACGCCGTCGGTGGTGGCGACAGTGTCGGCACCGGCGCGATCGTGTCGGTCGTCTTCGACGGCGACGACGAGGTCGAGAAGTATCTGGTCGGGTCGATCGAGGAGCAGCGCGACGATGTCATCGTCGTGTCACCCGGCTCCCCGATGGGCGCCGCGCTGCTCGGGGCCGCCGTCGGCGACACTGTCGAGTACGAGGCCCCGACCGGGGCGATGCTCAAGGTCAAGGTCGTCGAGATCGCCTGATGCCGGAGCCTCGCTAGTGGCCGCCGGCTCGCCCACGCTCGAACGAGAACCCGCCGCGCCCCCCCACCGCCCGCCCCCCCGGTGGCCCCCCCCGCCGCCCGGGGGGGCGGGCCCGCCGCAGTGGGGGGCGGCCGGGTGTCGGTCGCCCGGGGGGGAGGCCGCCGCCCCAATCGAAACACCCGCCG
>JBDQKM010000270.1:0-3911 GCA_040263275.1 Acidimicrobiales bacterium | reverse complement strand
GGTCATCGACCTGGGCATCTCCGACGAGTGGGTCGAGTGGTTCCGTCAGGCGGTGGTGCCCGGCTCCGCGACCGTCGCCCTGTTGGTCACCGACCTCCGGGCCGACGCGCTGGTCGAGGAGGCCGGCCGGTTCACCGGCTCGCATCTGGTCTACGCCAACCTCGAGGACGGCCTGGTCGATCGTCTCGCCGCTGCGCTGGGCGACGCCGACGGTCCCGACGCCCGAGTCGACCCGAGCGAGACACCCTCGGCTGATCAGTAGCGCGACGGCCGGGGCGCAGCCGGCCGAGCGGGTTTCCAGTAGCCGCGGATCGTGGCCTGGGCGCGGCTCAGCCCGCGCCCCTCGAGCAGGATCTTGCGGATGCGCTGCATCGACGCCGCCTCGCCGGCCGCCCAGATGTGGGTGGTCGGGCCGACGTCGACGATCGCCTCGGCGGCGGTGACGAGGCACGAGCCCGGCGGATCGGCGGGGGCCCGTACGTGCCACTCGACGGTCGCGCCGGGATGGGCGGGCAGCGGACGGATCGCATCGTCACGATCGACCTCGGCGTGGACCCGGACCGAGGCCGCTGAGGGCAGGCGTTCGAGCAGCTGCGCGATCGCCGGAGTGGCGGTCTCGTCGCCGAGGAGATGGAAGTCGTCGGCGTCGTCGGCGAACTCCGCGCCTCGGCCGGGGCCCGAGATCGCGGCCGGCCGACCCGGGTCGACGTGTTCGGCCCAGTTCGACACCACGCCACCGGCGTGGCGGACGATCTCGAGGTCGAGTCGATCAGGAGTGTCGGCCGTGAGTGGGGTGAAGGTCCGCAGGGCCGGACGGACCTCGCCGGGAAGGAGGAACTCGTTGCCGTTCCAGGCGGGCAGCACCAGTTCGTCGGTGCCGGGTGAGGGCACGAGGAGTCGCACGCTCGCGGCCGGTTCCGATGCCATCGTGTGGATGTCGGGGCCCTCGAAGGTGAGACGGAGGAGCCGCGGGGTGAGGGCTTTGCGCCGGACGACGGTGACCGGCACGAGCGCCGGTGGCTCACGGCGGGATCGCAGGCGCCCGGTCGCATCATCGGTCATGTCTGGTCAGGATATTGACGCGACGCCGCCGACCACCCTCATCGTCTACCCGCAGGGTCGGTGCCGGCTCCAGACGCCGTCCTCGTGGCGCTGCCAGAGGTCGACCTCCCATTCGGCGGTGAGCGCCGGATCGAGGTCGGCGACGAGAGGCTGTGCCGCTGCGAGGTCGCCGTCGCCGTAGGCGATGCTCAGGTGGAGCCAGTCCTTGGGCCGGAGGGGATCGTCGTCGGGGCCGACCGAATGACGGTCGACGAAGGCCATGGTGAGCTGCTGCAACCAGGGCGAACGGAGTTCGAGCCCGACCCAGTCCGGACGCCGGTGCAGGGCAATCACCTCGACGGGCTCCGCGGGCATGGTGCCGACATCGTCGTGGGCGCCTCTGAGCTCCTCGAGGATTCGCGGAACGGTGTCGGCGTCACGACGGAAGAACCCGGTGAGGGTGCAATGCGGGGGATAGGTCTGGGCGGTGGTGGGGGCACTTCGCCGGAGCCGTTCGAAGACGACGTCGAGCTGATCGGCGAGGGCCCCGGTCGGCGTGGCGTAGAGGATGAGCTCAGCCGTGCTCACGGTGTGTGCGCCACCAGCCGACCGTCGACGACGACGGCGCGCACGCGGGCCGGTCGACCCGCAGCGGGAGGCTCGACCACGATCAGGTCGGCGAGCGCTCCCGGCTCGATCCGGCCACGATCGTGCAGACCCACCGCTTCCGCCGGTCCGCGGGACACGGCATGCCAGGCATCGACCAGTGCCGTGCCGCGCTCGGCCAGTGCGAAGGGGGCATGGAGCAGCGACTGGTAGTGGTAGTCGGAGCAGATCAGGTCGGCCACGCCTGCGTCCCATGCGTCGCGAACGCTGAGATTGCCGAGGTGCGATCGGCCCCGGACGAGGTTGGGTGCCCCCAGGAGGATTGCGATGCCGGCGGCCCGGTAGCGACCGGCGAGTTCCACCGAGAGGGGGAACTCGGCGATGTCGACGCCGAGGGCGAGATCACGCGCGAGATCGTCGTCCGACGAGGCATCGTGGCTGGCGGTGGCGATGCCGGCTGCGGAGGAGGCCTCCGCCAGCTGTCGCTCCTGCTCCGCTCCGTCGGCCCGTCGAGCCACCGCGGCCTCCCGGCAGTCGTCGAGTTCTTCGCGGCTGACCCCGGAGCGCTTGACCTGGAGGTCGCTGAGTTCGCCGATGTCGGCGATGCCGCCGGGGGTGTGGTCGTTGTACGACAGCATGTCGATCGAGCCATCGCGCACCCACCCGACGAGCTCGTCGAAGTGCGCGGTGTTGCACCGCTCGTGCCGCACGTGCAGGTGCAGCCGCGGCGCCGCCTGCCGCCCGGCCGGGTCCGCCAGCTCTGTCACCAGCGCTCGCAGCGTCGAACGGCTGCGCAGGCCGGGCTCCCAGCCGTCGGTGACCGACACGAACGCCGTGGTGATGCCGGCCGCGAGCAGCTGTGAGCGGGTCTCCTCCAGCGCGGGCGCAACGCCCAGCTGCACGCCCGCCCGGGGCATCAGCGTGCGTTCGAATCCGTCGCCGTGGAGGTCGATCAGGCCGGGCAGCACGAGCGCACCGGTGGCGTCGATCTCGACCTCGGCGGGCGCGGCCTGAGACTCGATCGCGTCGATCGCGTCGATCGTGTGGCCGGCGCAGCGCACGTCGGCATCGATCGTGGTGCCGTCGGGGAGCAGCGCCGAGCCGCCGCGAACGGCGAGTGGGGGTGGCTCGGGAGTGCTAGTGGACACCCCGGTTGTCCTCGAAGTTGGGGGGCAGCGCTTCGGGGATCTCCACGATGCGTTCGAGCACGAACTCGAACGGCAGATACGACACCTTGTGCTCGTCGCCCGAGCGGGGCGGGAGGAGCTGCGACATCTGGATGAGGCGCCACCCGTCGCGCAGGGCGTCGAGGCCGCTGATGTAGGGCGACGCGTCGCCGCGGTCGGGGATTCCGGGCCCGCACCCGTCGCTGCCGTCGTGGAAGGCCCAGGCCACGACATGGCTCGCGAACGACGAGTTGGTCGTGTAGAGCTGCAGCACCTGTTGACGTTCGTCGCTCATGCGTCGGCCCCGTCGAGGAGGCCGGCCCGTCCCTCGATGCGGGTGCGGTACCAGTCGACGTCGAAGTCGGCGTCGCCGCTCAGGTAGCGCCACAGGCGGACCCGCTCCATCATCTCGATGCGGTACTCGCCGTCGAACGACCAGGGGTGCATCTTGCGCAGGATCGCGGCAACCGTTCGCCCCTCGCCGGTGGTGGCGAACATGTGGTCCCACGGTCCGGTCGTGACCTCGTCGTAGTCGCTCGTGTCCCACAGGCGGACCTGGGGCTCGGTGGGGTTGAGGCGGAGCTTGAACATCCAGCGGTGCTTGTCGGACGGGTTGGCCTGGCCGGCATGCCACATGCCCTGGTGGAAGATCAGGATCGTGCCGGCCGGCCCCGAGAAGAACTGCTCGCCGGCGAAGTGTTGGTAGCGGGCGACGCTGTTCTCGTGGATGTTGCGGATGTGGCTGCCGGGCACGAAGCGGGTGCCGCCCTCGCCCTCGCCGACATCGTGGGGGAAGTAGAAGAGTTGGATGTCGAACGTGGGATCGCCGCTGTCGATGGCCGCGTCGCAGTGGAGGTCCTGCACGCGGGGCGATCCGGCCGGGTTGAAGTGGATGGCGTGGTGGTCGAACAGGGGGTTCTTCCCGGCCAGCGACCGGATCGCGCCCGCCACCACCGGGAGCTCGTAGACCTGGCGGATCGCGCTGTCGGCGGGGTAGCAGTCGCCGAGCGGGGTGCCCGAGCGGGGCTGGAACGGACCCGGGTCGTCGGAGCGGCGTCCGAGCAGCGCCGACAGTTCTTCGAGCACACCGCGGTTCAG
>JBDQKM010000269.1:0-3931 GCA_040263275.1 Acidimicrobiales bacterium | reverse complement strand
CTCCGACAGCGATGGGTTCGCCCGTGACGATCCCGGATCGGTGTGGCCGGAGCGGACGATGGAGAAGGCCAAGGTCGACGACGGTGCCGAGTTCGATCTCGTCGGCGACCTCGGCGACGGCGGGCACTTCGGGGCCACGGGCCCGGAACAGCGTGAGGATCTCGTCGAACCCCACGTCCTGCCCGTCTCGCACACCCTGGAGCACCTCGCCCACGGCACCACCGGCGGCGGCCCGGCCGGGGACGAGCACCTGCGGGTCGCCGCCGGCGCCGACGTACCACTGCGTCGACAGGTCGCCGACGAGATCGAACTCGGCACCGTCGTCGACCTTGGCCTTCTCCATCGTCCGCTCCGGCCACACCGATCCGGGATCGTCACGGGCGAACCCATCGCTGTCGGAGCGATCCATGACCGGGAAGTGCAGGGCGTCGTCGAGCCAGGCCTCGGGCTCGCAGGCATAGCGGGCGTGAACGGTGAGCCGGGGCGCGAGGGTGTGGCCGTGTGACTCGGTGACGGCGCGGAGCCGGTCGAGATCGGGCCAGGGGCGCTCGGGGTTCACGTGGTCGGCGGTGACCGGGGAAACCCCGCCCCAATCGCTGACGCCGGCATCGAGCAGGTCGCCGAAGTCGTCCGACAGGTTCGGCGGCGCCTGCACGTGCACCTCGGGCGGGAGGATCAGGCGGGCCAGCGCGATCGCTTCGAGATAGTCGGGACGGGGGCAGGCCGGGGCCGAGTGCATCGCGGTGCCGGGCTTGGGCAGGAAGTTCTGGACGATCACTTCCTGCACGTGACCGTGTCGTTCGTGAGCGGCGGCGATCGCTTCGAGTGCCGCCACCCGGTCCTCACGGTCTTCGCCGATGCCGACGAGGATGCCGGTGGTGAAGGGAATCCGCTGCTCGCCCGCCCACTCGAGGGTGTCGAGACGCCGTTGCGGCACCTTGTCGGGGGCGCCGCGGTGACAGTCGAGATCATCCCGCAGCGACTCGACCATCATCCCCTGGCTGGGCGAGACCACCCGGAGGCGGGCGAGTTCGTCGGCATACATCGCGCCGGTGTTCGCGTGGGGGAGCAGGCCGGTCTCGTCGAGCACCAGCTGGGCCATGGCGATCACATAGTCGACGGTGCTCTCGTAGCCGTGCCGCTGCAGCCAGTCCTTGGCGACCGGATACCGCTTCTCGGGTCGTTCGCCCAGCGTGAACAGCGCCTCGTGACAGCCCAGGTCGGCGCCGCGGCGAGCGATCTCGAGGACCTGCTCGGGCTCGAGGTAGGGCGCATCGAGCCGGGCCGGCGGCTGGGCGAACGTGCAGTAACCGCACTTGTCCTGACACAACATCGTCAGGGGAATGAAGACCTTCGGCGAGAAGGTGACCACGGTGCCGTGCACGGCATCGCGACGCGCCCGAGCGCGGGCCGTCAGCTCGTCGAGCGGCAGGGCCAGGAGATCAGGACGCGGCATCGGCCGACACCTCGGGGTGATGGCGGCCCGGACCGGGCCGCGAGGAGATCTGGGTGGGTGCGACGGCGTGATTGCAGCTGGTGCACCACGGTTGGAGCTCGAGACGGGTCCCGCACTCGTCGTGGACCAGTTCGGTCGGGGCGCCGTCGTCGCTGCACCAGGCATCACCCCAGCGCATCAGGGCCAGCAGGGCGGGGGAGAGGGCTCGACCCTTCTCGGTCAGCCGGTACTCGTGACGGACCGGACGTTCCTGGTAGGGCACCCGTTCGACCACGCCCGCCTCGACGAGCGCACCCAGCCGGTCGGTGAGCAGGTTCTTGGCGATCCCGAGATCGTGCTGGATCCGGGAGAACCGCCGTACGCCACGGAAGACATCCCGCAGGATCAGGAGCGTCCAACGGTCGCCGATCACGTCGAGGGTTCGCTGGATCGAGCAGTCCTCGGTGGACACCGGCGGAGGGGCATTGCGGGTCATGGCCCGCCGACTCTAGGTCGAGTCGGTTGCGATTCGCAACCAACCCCCGGTTGGACGCGTCAGGAGGAGAACACGTGGGTCGCGTGCCAGCCGCCGGAGTCGCTGCGCCAGAATCCCACACCCATCGAGGTGTAGTTCTGGCGCGTCATGTTCGCATAGTGACCCGGGCTGTTCACCCAGAGGTCGTGCATCTTCTTGGCCGCCTCCTCAGGCGAGGCGTAGCCGGCACTCCACCAGGCGATGTTCTCCCCGTACGGGAGGTCGCTGTGCTCGAAGTCGCCCGTTGCGTCCATCGTGTGGGACCAGGCCCGGGCGTCGGCGTCCATCGGCGACAGGCGCACCAGCGGAGGCAGGCCGAGCCCGACCCGCAGGTCGTTGAGCAGGTTGAACGAGTGAGCCTCGGCCACGGCGAGCTGGACCGACTCGGCGGCCGTCGCACAGTCGCCGCCCGATGCCAGGGTGACACCGGGACTCCCGGCCACCCGGTAGAGGAAGGTCGCGACCTCGCCGCGGGTGACATAGCGATCGGGCGAGAAGGTGGTCGGCGAGCTGCCGGTCGTGATCCCCTCGGCGACCATCCAGCCGACGGCATCGGCGAAGAAGTCGCCGGCATCGACATCGACGAAGGACTCGCCGCCGCTCGCCGGCGAGCCCTCGGCGCGATGGAGGAAGGTCGCGAGTTCGCCGCGGGTGACAAGGCGGTCCGGCTCGAAGGTCGCCGGCGAGGTACCGGTCGTGATGCCGGCGTCGACCATCCAGCCGACGGCCGATGCGTAGAACGACCCGGCCGCCACATCGGCGAACCCTGACTGGCCCGCCGAGGGTTCGCCATGGGTCCGATGGATGGAGGTGGCGACCTGACCGCGCGACGTCGCGTTGCCCGGTGAGAAGCAGCCGGGGGACGTGCCCGAGGTGATGTCGTTGTCGACCATCCACTGGACGGCGTCGGTGTAGAACTCGTCGCCGGCGACATCTCCGAACCCGGCCACCGCTCCGGCCGGCGTCGCGGTGACCATCGACAGCGAGAGCACGAGCGCGAGCACGAGCGTGGTTGTCGTCCGCAGACGTCGTTGCATGGTCACCCCCTGTGGCGCGAGTCGTTGCCGAGATATCGTCCCGTGGGTTCCCCAGCTTTACCAGAATGGCCGCCACTGTCGGTGGCGGACCCCGAATACGGTTCGTGAGACCCGGGTATTCGGTGCGAACGACCTATCCGGTGCGGTCGTCCGACGCGGGTGAGTCGAGGTCGCCGGCGGCCGCGAGGGCGCCGGCGAGGAAGGCCGCCCGCTCGTAGACCATCGAGAACCAGTGTTCCGCGGGCGTCTCGTTGCCGGTCAGTGGGGGCCGACCCAGCGAGGTGAGAACGGCCCGGACATCGGGGGAGTGCTCGATCCCGTCGATGCGCTCGGGCAAAAGTTCGGGGTCGCCCCAGAACTCCTTCGGGTCGACCTTGGGGGTGTTGTTGCGGGCACCGGCCTGATTGCGTGACGACCTGCCACCACCGCGGTTGCGCGAGCGGCTGCGCTTCGCGCGTGCGTCGTTGCGTTCGCTCACGACACGACCTCCTCGGTGAGCCCGGATTCGGTGATCTCGCCCTCGACATCGAGCAGCAGCGAACTGTCGATGCCCAGCGCCATCTGCAACTGGTCGGCATCGAGGTCGCCGATCGAACTCGACTTGGGGAGCGTCAGATTTGCGATCTGGCGCTTGCCCGCCACGACCTCTTCCACCCGCTCGTCGATCGTCCCCGGGCAGACGAGCCGGTGACAGATCACGGTGTTCTCCTGACCGATCCGCCACACGCGGTCGCGGGCCTGGTCCTCGACCGCCGGATTCCACCAGCGGTCGTAGAGCACGACATGGTTCGCCGCCGTGAGGTTGAGTCCCGTGCCACCGGCCGTGAGCGACAGGACCATCGCCCCGGCGCCGGGGGTCTGCTGGAACTCGTCGACCAGCCGATCGCGGGCGCCCCGCCCGAGTCCACCGTGATAGCAGTGGAT
>JBDQKM010000268.1:0-3940 GCA_040263275.1 Acidimicrobiales bacterium | reverse complement strand
GCGCTGCTGGAGACAAAGTCGGCGGCAATTTGATCGTAGCCATAGTTCTTCGCCGTTGCATAGACTTTCGGGCCCGGGAAGAAGATCGAAATGCCCGTGGCGCCGGGTCGTCCAGGCCCTTTTCGCTCGCCGATGACGGCTTCGTCCACAGGCCGGTCGAGCGCGGCCAGGACGGTCGGCAGCTCGTCGATCCGGTCAGCCCAGCGCAGCGCGATCGTGAGCCAGCGGGCGTGCGCCCCGGTCGGCTCCCGACGCAGGATCTGCACGAGCTCTTCCACGCCCTCCCGCCCCTCGCTCTCAGCCGCGAAGACCAGGGCGTAGAGGGCCGGAGGAAGCGGCTCGTCCAGCGGTGAGGTGTCGAGCAGTGCCCGAGCGCCCGCGGCATTGCCGGTAGCGGCCGCGGCCTCGATGGCGACCGCACGAAACGGCGCCGACCGCGGACGGAGCCGCTCCAACACCCGCTGCATGTCGGGGATTGCCGCCGGGTCACGCTGCCCGAGTCGGCCCAGCGCATCGCGGGCGTCGTCCTCGGCCTTCTCCCGCTCGTCCTGCGCCCGGCCGGACCGCAGCAGCGACATGTTGCTCAGCGCGATCCATCCGAGCACCAGCGCGCCGAACACGATCTCGATCGTGAGCAGCCACACCATGCCCACCGCCGCGACGGCGATGGAGACCATGGCCGCCCGGCGGGTGCGGGTCGTGCGGTCGCCGGGCAGGAGCTCGGCGAGGATGTGGCCGCCGTCGAGCGGGAGCACGGGGAACAGGTTGATGAGACCCCAGCCGACGTTGGTCCAGAGCGCCACGAGCACGAAGTAGCGGATGTCGCCCGTTCCCGTGCCGCCGGCGATCGCCACACCGATCGCCGTGATGGACCCCAGCACGAACCCGGCGAAGGGACCGGCGAACGACACGCCGATCAGCTGACTGCGAGTCGGATCCGTCGGGGGCACCCACATGGTCGCCCCGCCGAAGCCGTAGAGCTCGATCCGGGGACTGGCGCCGAGACGGCGGGCCGCGAACGCATGGCCGAGCTCGTGCCACATCACCGCTGCGCTGGCCACCACGATCCAGATGGCCAACCGGAAGAGCGTGATGTCGGGATACCAGCCGACGATGGCGATGAGGAGCAGGAAGGTCGGCTTCACCCGGGTGGGGAATCCCGCGATGTGCATCGTGGCGCCGGTGCCGGCGTCGGCGCGAAACGGGATCATGGCGTCGCCGAGTCGCCGAGGGTCACGGGATCGCCGAGGGTCAGGGTGCCACCGGCGACCACGCGACAGATCACGCCGGCCCGTCGTCGCATGGCGGTGCGGGCACCATCACCGATCTCCATGTCGAGCATCTTGCACGGCGCGGCGTCACGCACCACCTCGAGCTCGATCTCGCCGACCCGCCAGCGGTGCCCGGGCGTGCGAGGGATCTCGCCCTCGTCGATCGTGACGTTGCGTCGGGTCAGGAGCGGGTCGATGGGATGGCCGAACTTCGCCTCGGCATCCGCCAGCTCGCTGAGCGACTGCACGCTCAGCTGCCGGTGCTTCGACCCGTGGTAGCGGTCACCGACGAGTCCGGCGGCGGTCTCGATTTCCGCCGAATCGACCGACTGCATACCGAGCCGGGTCGCCTTCGCGAGCTGGATGCCGACGACCTTCGGTGGGCTCGCCTCCCAGCTGATCAGGCCGCTCGTGCCGTCGACGGTGACCGGCGTCCCGGGCGCAATGCGGTCGGCGCCGATCGCGATACCGGTCGCAGTGACGCGCAGGTCCGGCACACCGACGACGGCGGGCACCCCGGCCTCGTTGGCGACGATCGCCGTATGGCTCTGCGCGTCACCGTGCACCGCCACGATCGCGGCGGCCCGGGTCATCGCCACCACATCGGCGGGCGACGACGTTTCGAGGGCCAGGACGACCGGGCGCCGCTCGTCGATCGCATCGAGTGCGTCGTCGATGTCGACATGGAGTTCGCCTCGGCCGACGCCCGGGCTCACGCCGGTTCCGCGCGCCTCGCCGGTCGTCTGCATGCCGCAAGGCTAGGCCACCGCGGACGGATGCCGGACCGCGCCCGTGCCATCATGATCCATGGCCCTGCGGACCGTTTTGGCGATCCTGGCTGCCGGCGCGGCGGTCGTGGCGGCAAGCGTTCTCGTGTTGGTCTGGACGGGCGATCGGCTGCAGGACATGAGTCTCCGACCGGCACTGCCGGCGGAAGCCGGGGAGCCACTCGACCCCGCCGATGCCGCGTGGCTCGATCCGGTGCCCGACCGCACGATCGTCGACCCGCAGGAGCTCGAGGCGGCGTTGACGCGGCTCAGCGCTGAGATCGCAACGACCCTCGAAGTCGTCGACCTCCACCCGCCGGCACCGCGAACGACACGGGTGCAGGTCCCCCGGGGCTGGGGCGAAACGAGCGACGTGTTGGTGCTCATCGGCGCGACACGACACGCCACGTTGGCCTCGCAGCCGGATCGTTGCGCATTCCTCGACGACACCATGGGCGCGCTCGTGGCGACCGGGTGGCATCTGACCGTCGAACGGCGGGACGCGATCCAGACCGAGTACCCGATCGTCACCCCCGGGCCGGTCGACCTCACCGTCCGGGGCCGCTCGACAATCGGGGAAGTCGCCATCAGCGCACCCGCGTCCGGCGACTACCGGGTCGACCTCGCCGTCGATGCCGCCACGGCAGCCCGCGACGAGACCCAGGCCGCCTCAGAGGCGATCGGCCAGGCCGGCCCGCTCGACTGCGAATGAGCGAACGTCGCCCCGGGACACCCGGGCGTGACGAGTGTCTGACACCGGTGTGACGGGTCAGTTTTTCGGGAGGTCCTTGAAGGGGGTGTTCTTGTCGGGGCCGGGCTCGCGGGGCAGACCGAGGATGCGCTCGCCGACGATGTTGCGCTGGATCTCGTCGGTGCCGCCGTAGATCGAGGGGCCGGGCGAGAACATCGCCAATTCGCCGACGGACCCGCCGGTCGTCGGTTCGCTGTCGCCCCAGAGCATGCCGTCGGCGCCGAGGACCGACATCCCGACCTCGCGGAACTGACGGAACAGCTCGCTCATGTGGAGCTTGCCGATGTTGGGCTCGGCCCCGGTGCGCTGGTTCGGGTCCTTTGCGCGAAGCGTGCCGAGTCGGTTGATCTCGATCAGCGAGTAGAGCTTCACGAGTTCCTGACGCAGCACGGGATCGCTGATTCGACCCGACTTGGTGGCCAGGTCGACATAGTGCTGCCAGAGGCCGGGGCCGAGCGACGGGACGCCGCCCTCTGACCGTTCCTTCTTGGCGAAGTCGGTGACGGGCCGCTGCAGCGCCTTTCCCTTCTTGCCGGGGGTGGCCGTCTGCGGCTTCTTGCCGGCGGAACCGAGCGAGGCCCGCTCGAACATGAGCGTCGAGTTGGCGACGGCCCAGCCGTTGTTGAGGCCGCCGATCATGTGGGCGTCGAGCACCCGGGCTTCGTCGATGAACACCTCGTTGAACAGCGCTCGACCGGTCATCTCGGTGAGTGGACGCACGGTCACACCGGGCTGGTCCATCTCGAAGGCGAAGTAGCTGATGCCCTTGTGCTTCGGGGCGTCGGGGTCGGTACGGGCGATGAGCATGCCCCAGTCGGCGACCTGCCCGCCGGAGGTCCACACCTTCTGCCCGGTGATGATCCACTCGTCGCCGTCCTTCTCCGCCTTGCAGCCGAGGCCGGCGAGGTCGGATCCGGCGCCGGGCTCGGAGAACAGCTGGCACCAGCCCACCTGGCCGGTGAGGATCGGCGGGACGAACTCGTCGATCTGCTCCTGCGTGGCGTGGGCCGCGATGGTCGGCGCGGCGAGCATCCAGCCGAGACCGGACGACGGCGGACCCATGACCTCTCGTTCGGCCATCACGGTGTTGACCACGGCGGCGAGGTCGCGGCCCCAACCCTTGCCGCCGGCGTTCGCCGGGAGGGTCGGGT
>JBDQKM010000267.1:0-3943 GCA_040263275.1 Acidimicrobiales bacterium | reverse complement strand
GGTCGGGGCAGGTCGGCCGGCGTCATGCCGTCGAGGAAGACACCTCGACTCAGGCACACGTCGGGCAGGACGTAGCGGTGCCCTTCGGGCTCGTCGGCCAGCACGCGGGCGAGGTCTTCCCCGACCATCAGACCGGTGACGCCGATGTTGCCGCCGAAGTAGTGGTTGGGTACCGGGATCACCCGCACGTCGTCACGGTCGACGGAGGCGACGTGCGGGTCATCCCGGTGCCCAACCATTACTTCGGTGGCAACATCGGCGTCTCCGGTCTGATGGTCGGCGAAGACCTCGCCCGCGTGCTGGCCGACGAGCCCGAGGGCCACCGTTACGTGCTGCCCGACGTGTGCCTGAGTCGAGGTGTCTTCCTCGACGGCATGACGCCGACCGATCTGCCCCGACCGGTCGAGATCATTCCCACCGATGGCGCTGCGCTGCGCCGGGCCCTGGAGGTCCAGCGATGAGCAAACCCCTTGTCGCCATCGTCGGCCGGCCCAATGTGGGCAAGTCGACGCTGGTCAACCGCATCCTCGGTCGCCGCGAGGCGATCGTCGAGGAACGCCCCGGCGTCACCCGCGACCGCAAGGAAGTCGAGTGCGAATGGCTCGGCCACCACTTCCGGCTGCTCGACACCGGAGGATGGATGCCCGACGGCGACGCCCTCGACGACAAGGTGACGGCCCAGAGCGAACAGGCGATGCAAGACGCCGATGTGGTCCTGCTCGTGCTCGACTCCACGGTCGGCGTGACGCCGGACGACGAGCAGGTCGCCAACCTGCTCCGACGCTCGCCGATCCCGGTGCTGCTCGTCGCCAACAAGGTCGACGACGTGAGCCACGAGGCCGCCGTGTGGGAGCTGCTCGGGCTCGGCATGGGCGACCCCTTCCCGGTCAGCGCGCTGCACGGTCGCGGTACCGGGGATCTCCTCGACGCGCTGATCGCGCTCCTGCCCGAGGGCAGCGACGAGATCGAGCCCGAGGAGGAGCTCGATGCAGATGACGAGCGCATGTACTCGGTCAGCCTCGTCGGTCGCCCCAATGTGGGGAAGTCGACGCTGTTCAACCGCCTGATCGGTGAGGAACGCTCTGTGGTGCACGATCGGCCCGGCACGACCCGCGACGCCATCGACACGATCGTCGAGACCGACCGCGGGCCGATTCGCTTCGTCGACACCGCCGGCATGCGCCGCAAGGCGAGGATCGACGAGGACACGGAGTACTACTCCACCGTGCGGGCGTTGAAGGCCGTCGACAAGTCCGACGTGGCGCTGCTCGTGATCGACGCCACCGTCGGCGTGACCCATCAGGATCAGCGGTTGGCCGAGCGGGTCGACGGCGCCGGTTGCCCGATCGTCGTGCTGCTCAACAAGTGGGAGCTGTTGAGCACCGCCCAGCGAGAGAAGATCGGTGAAGACGTCGAACGGAAGCTCGCGTTCCTGGCCGATCCACCCGTGCTGCGGATCAGCGCGCTCACCGGAAAGGGAGTGAATCGGCTCTGGCCGGCGCTCCAGACGGCCGTAGGGGAGTACCGGACCCGAATTCCGACCCGTGAGGTGAACAAGGTGATCCGGGCCGCCCAGGCGGCGCAGCCCGCACCGCACGGCGCGAGGGTGCTCTACGCCACCCAGGGAGCAACCGATCCGCCCACGTTCACCTTGTTCGCGAACCGTGAAGTGCCGACGACCTACATGCGATACCTCGAACGGTCGCTCCGAGAAGCGTTCTCGCTCGGCTCGACACCGATCAAGCTTCGCGTCCGAAAGCGCAGTGACTGACCGCTACCATTCCATGAGCCCGCCGATTCTCGAGGAGGCCCGATGAGCACCATCGTTCTCGGCATTCTCGCCGTCGTTGCCGCCGCAACCGCCGGCGTCTACGCCCAATCCGCTCGTCTGCGCCTCCGACTGGTCGCGCTCGTCGACAGCGACCCCTCGGTCGACGTCGAGGCCCATTCGCTCGCCTTCGCCTCCTACCGCAAGGAGGTCCACACGGCGCTGGTCTACGGCCTGTTGGCCGTCGCTGCGGCAGTCGTGGCCGTGGTCGGCGACGGCGACTCGGCCACCGCCGCCTTCGGTGTGCTGCTCATCCCCGCGGGTGCCGGTCTGTGGTGGTCACGGAGCTCGAGCCGTGAGGCTCGCATGGCGCGGAACCGCTTCGACATCGAGCGACGGGCCGGAGAAGCGCTCGAGCAGGAGCAGCTCGCCCCCAAGGCGTGGGCGGCCCGCCTGGCCCCGGAAGAAGTACCGGACTTCAGCGGATTCGAGATCGGGCGTGTCTATCAGGCGGGTTCGGGTCTGATGGCCGGCGACTTCTTCGACGTCCACCGGGTCGGCCCCACACGCGTCGCGGCCGTCATCGGCGATGTCGCAGGTCACGGCATCGAGTCGTCCATCACCGCGTTCCAGGCCAAGTACCTGCTGCGGGTCTTCCTGCGCCAGTTCCGCGACCCGGCCCAGGCCTTCGAGGAACTCAACGCCCAGCTCGCGGCCGGCGACCGCCACGAGGAGTTCATCTCCGCCGCCGTGATCGTGTTCGACACCGAGGCCGGCACGCTGCGCTACGCGTCGGCGGGCCACCCCGCCGTCTTCCTCTTCCAGGAGGAGGGCACCGCGCCGCTCCGTTCCACCGGGCCGCTCCTGATGCTCGACCCGAAGGCCCACTACTTCTCCAAGGAGATTCCCATGGAGAGCGGCGACCTCGTCGTCATGTACACCGACGGTCTGGCCGAGGCCCGCGCCGGCGCGTCGCTGTTCGGTGAGGAGCGGATCATCAAGACCGCGGAGCGGGAACTCAACGCTGCGCCCGACGTGCTGTGCAAGGCCCTGCTCGATGCGGCGAAGGACCATGCCGGCGGCGTCATCGACGACGACACGGCGATCATGGCCATCCGCCGCGATTGATCGCCCTTCTTCGGCTCTAGCCTCTCTGCGATGCCGTGGTGCGAGCCGTGCGAGAAGAACTGGACACCCTCGTCGCTGGGCGCCGACGGGACCTGCCCCGACTGTGGCGAACCCGTCGAGGGGACCCCGGGCGTCGACCATGAACCCCACAAGACGCCCTGGCACTTCTGGGTCGGCGTGGCCGCCGCTGGTGGCTACCTGGTCTGGCGGGCTATCGAGGGCCTGCTACTGCTCTTCTGAAGCGGGTCTTCCGACCCAAGTCTTCTGCCGTTGACTCGCCTATCCTCAGCGGTCATGAACGCGGACATGCTCCAGAAGATCAACACCGAAAGCGGCTTCATCGCCGCCCTCGACCAGAGCGGCGGCAGCACGCCGAAGGCGCTCAAGCTCTACGGCGTCGAGGAAGACGCCTACGACGGCGAAGAGGCGATGTTCGACCTCATCCACGAGATGCGCACCCGCATCGTCACGAGCCCCAGCTTCAACGGCGACCGCGTGCTCGGCGCCATCCTCTTCGAGATGACGATGGACCGCGAGATCGAGGGCATGGGTTCGGCGGAATACCTCTGGAAGGTCAAGAACGTCGTGCCCTTCCTGAAGGTCGACAAGGGACTCGCCGACGAAGACAACGGCGCTCAGGTGATGAAGCCGATGCCCGACCTCGACGCATTGTGCGAGCGGGCCGTGGCCAAGGGTGTGTTCGGGACGAAGATGCGTTCCGTGATCAACGAGGCGAACCAGACCGGCGTCGACGCGGTCGTCGACCAGCAGTTCGCGGTCGGCCAACAGATCCTCGGTCACGGCCTGATGCCGATCATCGAGCCCGAGGTCAACATCAACTCGGCGACCAAGGCCGAGGCCGAGGCGTTGTTGAAGGCCGCCATCCTGCGCAACCTCGACGGGGTCGCCGACGGCCAGCAGGTGATGCTGAAGCTCACCCTTCCCGAGGAAGACGGCTTCTACGCCGATGTGATCGCCCACCCGAAGGTGCTCAAGGTCGTCGCCCTGTCCGGTGGCTACAGCCGTGAAGAGTCCAACGCACGACTG
>JBDQKM010000266.1:0-3953 GCA_040263275.1 Acidimicrobiales bacterium | reverse complement strand
GTGACGAGCCCCATGGGTCCGGCACCGATCACAGCGACGGTGTCGCCGTCGGCGATGTTGGCCCGCAGGGCGGCGTGGACGCCACCGGCGACCGGTTCGGCGGCATCCTCGGACGGTGCGGGTGCCTCGTCGGGCTCCTCGCCGTCGCGCAGCTTCTTCCAGCGATCGGTGGCCTCGCGATAGGCCTGCTCGGCCTCGGCCTTCTCCTCCGCCGAGCCGCGTTCCTGCAGCTTCTTCACGACCGCGGCGGCCTCGTCCTTGGCCCGCTCGGCCTTCTTGACTCGCTTCTCGCGCTGGGTGCGCTCACGGTCGGCCTGGACGTATTCGTTGAACAGCGTCAGGGCCGCAGTGGTCTCGTCGTCGAGCTTCGGCGCGGTGTCGGATTCGGGCATCCGCCCATTCTGTCGGGTCGGGGCCGCAGACACGACCCCGAGCGCGGAGTCAGTCGACCGGGAGGCCCCGGCGCTTCTCGTCTCGCAGATCGAATGCGACCTTGACGGCACCGCGGTTGCCCGCGTTGGCGGCGTGGTCGATCGCGTCCGTGAAGCGATCGAGCGGGTAGGTCGCCGACACCATCTTGTCGAACGCCACCTTGCCGGCCAGCTCGATGGCCAGCTCGAAGCTGGAGGCCGTGCGGCCGTCCTTCGTGGTCTCCGTGCCGTAGGTGTAGGTGCCCACCAGCTCGGTCTCCCGGTGCCAGAGGGCGGTGAGATCGAGACTGACCCGGCCCGGCATGCCGAGCAGGACCACGCGGCCGCGGGGGCGGCAGAGCCCGATCGCCTGCTCGATCGACTCTTCGGACCCGACGGCGTCGATCACCACGTCGGCCCCGCCCGAGAGACGGTTTCCGATCATGAACGAACCCGTCGCCCGGCGGACGGCTCGGGCGAGTTCGCCGGGCGCAGTCACGATGTCGGCGCCGTACTCCGATGCCAGGTCACGCTGCACTGGGTATTTGGCGCCGATGAGGATCGAGCCCGGGTCGGTCAGGTGGCGCAGCGCGGCCACTGTGACGAGCCCCATGGGTCCGGCACCGATCACAGCGACGGTGTCGCCGTCGGCGATGTTGGCCCGCAGGGCGGCGTGGACGCCACCGGCGACCGGTTCGATGGTGACGGCGAGCTCGTCGCTCATCCAGTCGGGGACGTCGTGGAGTTGGCTGTCGTGAGCCACGAATTCGGTCGCCCAACCGCCGCCCGTGCTCTCGCAGAAGCCGGTCTGGATGCCGGGTTCGAGATGGCCACAGGTGAGGTGGCGGTAGTCGTTGCCGTCGCCCGGCGACGCGCCGGGGAAGGGGGGCGCGAATCCCCGGGCGGCATGGCCGAGCACCGGCTCGATCACCACGCGACGGCCGCCCTCCATGTCGCCGACGATCTCGTGGCCCGGCACGAAGGGGAACGACACGAAGTCCTCGAAGTAGCGCGAGCTGTGGCCGTCGATGGTCGAGAGGTCGCTCCCGCAGATGCCGGTGAGGCGAGGCCACACGCGGTGCCATCCCTCGGCGGGGAGCTCGGGCGGGTCGTCGTCGACCAGCGCGAGTGGCCCGACGGCGGCACCGGCGCCGGGGCGAAGTCGCGAGGCGACCATCGCAGCCGCGTAGCGGGCTTCCTTGCGACTGAAACGGAGGGCCTTCACGGAGCGGAGGCTAGTGCCTCGTCCCGGGTGCGCACGAGGCGCAGTGCGCTCGGCACCGCGGCGGCGACGACGAGGGCCATCACCCCTGCGGCGATGGCGAAGCCGTCGCCGATCGCATCGAGCAGGTCGGCCGAGACGAGCACGTCGTCGCCCGACAGGAGGTCTCGCACCACCTCGACGTCGCCGAAGCGTGAGTCGACCACGGCGAGGCTGATGGCGCCGACGGCCGCGATGCCGAAGGTGATCGCGAGCGTCCGCAGGAACTGATGGGCCGCGTTGAGCCGCCCCATCTCGGCCGCGATGGTCCGGGACTGGAGCAGGGCGGCCCCGGTGGAGGTGACCATGCCGACTCCGGAACCGAGCCAGTAGAACGACGCGTAGACGGCTGCCACCGGTGCGTCGAAGTGGATGCAGAGGGCGACCAGCCCCATGCCCGGCACCGCGATGAGCGAGCCGAGGAGGGTGACCCACTCTCCCCGCCACCGCTCCTGGAGGCGGCTGGAGATGTAGGCGCTGACCGACCAGCCAACAGTGAAGAAGAGCACGCTGAACGCGGCGAGACCCGCGCTCTGTCGCCGGACCGTGCGCAGGTAGAGGGGCAGCAGCGAGTTCGCGCCGACCCCGCCGGCGAGCACCGCCATCGAGGTGAGGTGCACGGTGCGATAGCGGTCCTCCAGCAGATGGCCGAGGCGGACGACGGGGTCGGGTGTGCGACGAGACCATCGTGCGTAGCCGGGCACGGCGAGCAGCAGGACCACCGCCGCCACCGTCATGATGACGGGCTGGTAGGACGCGAGGGCGAGGGTCGCCGTGGTGATGGCGGCGACCAGCGCGAGTCCGACTCGGTCGACTCGCTGATGGGTTGCGTCGGCATGGCGATCGGGAATGCGGTTCCACCCGACGACCGCGGCGAACACCGTGACCGGGACGTTGACGACGAAGATGCCCCGCCATCCCACTGTGGCGACGAAGATCGCGGCGATCGCCGGTCCGGCGACGCCCATCACGCCCCAGACCGACGACGTGAGCGCGAAGGCCTTCGGCCGCAGGCGTTCGGGGATCGCCAGACCGATGCTGGCCACCGCGACCGTCATGATCGCGCCCGCGAAGAGGCCCTGAACTGCTCGGGCGCCCAGCAGGATCGGCATGTTCGGCGCAGCCGCGACCAACAACGACGTGACGATGAACCCCAATGCCGCGGCGCGGAAGACCCGACGGGCGCCGAGGCTGTCGACGATCGGCCCGGCGGCGAGCACGGCCACCGCCGAGGTGAGCAGCTCGAGCGTGATGACGAAGGGCAGCAGGCCGATGTCGCCGAGGTCGTCGCCGATGTCGGGAAGCGCCGCCGCGGCCGAGAGGTTGTTGTAGGACGCGATCGCGATGATCGACATCAGGGCGACGACCATCGGGCGTCGGCCGTCCGCCAGTAGGCGGTCGGTCATCCGTCGCGCTGCTCGAAGTCGGCGAGCAGCAGGTCCTCGTGGTCCGTGAAGTCTCGCCCGGAGCCGATGTTGCGGATGGCGACCGGAGCGATCGCCGGCTGGAACGAGTGGCAGATGCCGCTCATGCCGTGCTGGAGGTCCGCCGCGGTGGCGAAGAGGTCGAGGTCGCCCTGGCGACCCATCGCGATGTCGCAGGCCCGTCGGAGGGCGACCGCGGCCTCGCCCGTTTCGGCGTCGAGTTCGCGAGCCGCCCACGGGATGAAGCCGCTCCACAGGGGCGCCTCGACCCAGTCGGCGGGGGAGAGCACCACGCGGCCGTCCAGCCGCCAGTCGAGGACGAGGGTGCCGTCGCGCCAAAGCCTGGCCGATCGTTCGCCGGCCCCGGCCGCCGGGTCGTCGATCGCCATGTCGTAGGCCCGGCCGCCGTCGACGCCGCGGGCGGCATGGGTGACGACGAGTCCGGCGAGGTCGAACATGTGGGTGCAGTTCTGCCGTGCGTCGAGATGGCTCAGCGCGCCGGGCCCGGCGGCCAGGACGGTCCCGCGTAGGGCGGTGAGGGGGTCGCCGGCCTCGAGGCAGGTGCTCCAGGGCGATCGCAGTCCGGAGCCGTCGACCTCGGTCACCGTCGAACCGTCGTGGCGGAGGTCGACCCGGAAGTGGTGGAAGTCGTCCTCGAGTTCGCCCCAGGCCCGATCGCCGTCGAGCCGAACCAGTACCCGCCGACGGTAGGTGCCCTCGCCGCCGCGCCCGCCCCGAATTCGACCGTCGCGACGAGGCACCGCGAGCCGCCGATCGGGCGTTCGGCGAGGGGCGGGCGGACCGGTCATCTCGCCGACGCTACCGCCCACTCGCCGGGGTACCCGGATCGCTCACCCG
>JBDQKM010000265.1:0-4000 GCA_040263275.1 Acidimicrobiales bacterium | reverse complement strand
CGCCACGAAGGCGATCGTGGCGATCTCGCGGGTCCACGTCGGAGAGGTGGCGAAGCCGGCGACGAGCGACCCGACGGCCAGGAGCAGGAAGACGAGGCGTTGGAGCCAGCCGTAGCCGAGCCCGACCTCGCGCCGGCGGGTGGTCACCCAGAGGAACAGCCAACCACCGGCCGCCCACTGGACGAGCACGGTGGCCCCATCGACACGGATCACGCGGTGACCACGGCGAGATGATGATCGACGAGGTTGAGCGGATCGGGCCCGGCGTCGGCCGCGACCACGATGTCCTCGAGTCGCATGCCCCAACGGCCCGGCATGTAGATCCCCGGCTCGATCGAGAACGCGTTGCCGGCGACGAGCGGCGTGGTGTTGCCCTCGACGATGTAGGGGTCCTCGTGGGCCTCGACGCCGATGCCGTGGCCGGTCCTATGGATGAAGTAACTGCCGAAACCCGCCGCGGCGATCTTCTCGCGTCCGGCCCGATCGACGTCTTGTGCGGGAGTGCCCACCGTGGCCCGCCGGACCGAGGCCGCCTGGGCCTCGTGGAGGACCGCGTAGGCCTCGAGGAAGTCGCGCTCGGGGTTCTCCCCCACCCAGACGCAGCGGGTGATGTCGGAGCAGTAGCCGATGCCGTCGTCGCCGACCATCGTGCCCTCGAAGTCGCAGAGCACCCCTTCGCCCTCGCGGATGATACGGCTGCCCGCCTCGTGATGGGGCGAGGCCGCGTTCTCGCCTGCGGCGACGATGGCGAAGTTGACCCGGTCGTGGCCCTCGTCGACGATCTGACGCCCGAGTTCGGCCGAGACCTCGGCTTCGGTCCGGCCGATCAGCGGGATCTCGCCGGCCTGGAGCCGGGCGGCGATGCGATCGACGGCGGCGCTCGCGGCCCGCAGCCGGGCGATCTCGTCGGGGGTCTTCACCGAGCGGATCGGGCTGGTGATGGTGGAGGCCCGCCGCCACGTGACGGCGGGGCAGGCGGCGACCAGGTCGACGAGGAAGCCGGCCCACATGTGGTCGCCCACTGCGACGGTGCGGGCCGGGCCGACCAAACGGGCGATGAGCTCGATCGGATCCTGCGTCTCCGTCCACGGCTTCACCGAGAACACGTCGCCGCGCTCGGTCACCCGGGGTGCCTCGAGGGCGGGGACCACCAGCGTCGCATCGGCCTCGCGGGGCACGACCAGCATGGTGATCCGTTCGAGCGGCATCGCCTCGTAGCCGCAGAAGTACGGGAGATCCGCACCAACCGACAGAAGCAGCATGTCGACGCCGTCGGCGTCCATGCGGGCACGGGCACGGTTGAGGCGTTCGGCGAACATCCCCTGGAGGCTAGGTGCCCGCGACCGCCGACGCGGCGTCGTGGGCGTGGTACGACGAACGGGTCAGGGGCGACGCCTCGACATGCCCGATGCCCATCGCTTCGCCGACCTGCTTCCACTGCGGGAACCACGCCGGCTCCCACCACCGGGCCACCGGCAGATGGTGCGATGTCGGGCGGAGATACTGCCCGCTCGTGACGATGTCGGGGCCGCCAGCGGCCAGGTCGGCGAGGGTCTGCACGACCTCGTCGCTGGTCTCCCCCATGCCGACGATGATCGACGACTTGGTGGTGAGCCCGGCCGCCTTGGCCCGGCCCAGCACCGACAGGCTGCGGGCGTAGCCGGCCGAGGGCCGCACGGCCCGCTGCAGCCGGGCGACCGTCTCGATGTTGTGGTTGCACACGTCGGGGGCCGCGGCGAACAGGGTCGCGAGGGCGTCGTCATCGCCCTTCAGATCGGACACGAGTGTTTCGACCGCGCAGTCGGGATTCCGCCGGCGCACGGCGGCGACGGTCGCCGCCACCGCGGCGGCACCTCCGTCGGGGAGATCGTCGCGAGCGACCATGGTGATGACCGCATGCCGCAGACCCATCCGGGAGACCGCCTCGGCCACCCGCTCCGGTTCACCCTCGTCGGCCGGAGCCGGCTTGCGGGTGTCGACCAGACAGAAGCCGCAGGCCCGCGTGCATCGTTCGCCGAGGACCATGAACGTCGCGGTGCCGTCGTTCCAGCACTCCGAGATGTTGGGGCATCCCGCCTCCTCGCACACTGTGACGAGATCGAGCTCGCGCATGGTCGACTTGATCCTGCGGTACTCGGGACCGGTGTCGAGCGGTACCCGCATCCACTCGGGCTTGCGGGCCCGGAGGCGGACGGGGTCGTGCTCCGTCGCACCGGCTTCGGCCAGGCGTCCGAGGAGGCGCACCGAGGCGCCGTCGGCCTGGGCCGCGAACTGGTCGTCACCATGGCCGACGCCCGACCGACCCACCGGGGTGCCCGCCCCTTCGCCCCGGGTGAACGGCGCCAGGTCGTGTTCGGCGATGCGCCAGGCCATGTCGGCCCGGTCGACCGGCCGCTCGGCGGCGAACCGCTCGGCCATCACCTCGGCCACTCGGTCGACCACCGTGCGCATGTCGACGTCGACCCCCTCCTGGGCGAGCGACGTGACGCCCTTGTCGGTGATGCCGCAGGGCACGATCCGACCGAACCAGTCGAGGTCGGGATCGACGTTGAGCGCGAAGCCGTGCATCGTGCGACCTCGGGTGATGCGTACGCCGATGGCGGCGATCTTGCGCGGCATCTCGTCGTCGAGGCCCACCCAGACCCCGGTGCAACGCGGGAGCCGGCCGGCGTCGATCCCGAGCGACGCGAGCACGTCGATGAGCACCTGCTCGAGGCCGCGGACATAGTCGGCGGTCTCCGCCATGCCACCGCCCCGGCGGCCGGGCAGCGAGAGGATCGGGTAACCCACCAACTGGCCGGGGCCGTGATAGGTGATGTCGCCCCCGCGGTCGGTCTCGACCACCTCGCCACCCATCGCCGCGATCGCGTCGACGTCGAGCAGGAGATGGTCAGCCGGCGTCCGGCGGCTCATCGTGATCGTGTGGGGATGCTCGAGCAGGAGCAGATGGTCGCGCTCGTCGAGAACGAGTGACCGTTGGAGCGCGAACGCGTCGTCGTAGGCGACCCGGCCGAGCCAGCGGACGCGCAGCGCCCGCTCGTCGATCGGCGTGGGATCGCCGGCGACGGTCAGCGGACCTCCGCCTCCCAGTCGCGGGTCTCGATGATCTCCTTCACCCGGTGCATGAACGCCGCCGCGTAGGCCCCGTCGAAGGCCCGGTGATCCCAGGCCATGGCCAGCACGCCGACGGAGTGGATGGCGATCGACTCGTTGCCGTACTCGTCGGTGACGACGACGGGCTTCCGCGACACGCCGTCGGTGGAGAGAATCGCCACCTGCGGCTGGTTGATGATCGGGAACTGCATCATCGTGCCGTATTGCCCGGCGTTGGTGAGGGTGAACGTCCCGCCCGACAGCTCGTCGGGGCGGAGCTGCTTGGTGCGGGCCCGAGAGGCCACGTCGACGATGTCGCGGGCGATCTGGCGCAGCCGCTTCCCGTCGGCGCTCTTGACCACTGGGGCGAGCAACCCGTCGAAGTCGATGTCGACGGCCACGGCGAGGTTGACCTCGTCGTGGACGACCAGATGGTCGCCGCCGAAGCTGGCGTTGAGGTGGGGATATTCGCGCAGTGCGTCGACGACGGCCCGGGCGATGAACGGAAGGTACGTGAGGCTGAATCCCTCGTCGGCCTTCCAGCCCGACTTGACGGCCCGACGCACGTGTTCGACCCGCTCGTAGTCGACCTCCATCGCCGTGAGCACGTGGGGGGACGTCTGCTTCGACATCACCATGTGTTCGGCGGTTCGGGTGCGGATGTTGTTGAGCGGCACGATCTGGTCGCGCCCCGAGACGGCGGGAACGGGTGCTGGTGCGGTGGCCGGCGCTACGGGGGCCGGTGACGGCGCGCTCGGCGCGCTCGGTGGTGCCGCGGGGGCGGGAGCGGCCTCGACAGGAGCCGCCGGCGCCTGCCCGGCGCTGCCGTCCATGATGACCCGCTCGACATCGGCTCGGGTGATGCGCCCGCCGATACCGGATCCCTGGATCGCCGCCGGGTCGAGGT
>JBDQKM010000264.1:0-4009 GCA_040263275.1 Acidimicrobiales bacterium | reverse complement strand
TCCGACGGCGACGGGCTGGCCGAGGACCTGGCGGAAGCGCGGGCCGAGATCGCCGGGCTCGAGGCCGCGGTCGCCGACCTGGAGGAGCGCCCCGCACCGGCACTCGACGGCTCGATCATGCGCCGCATCGTCGTCGGGGCCGACGCCAAGTTCGTCAGTGCACTGCCCGAGTCGGTCGCCGTGGTCGGCGCGTTCGGGGGCCTCTCGCTGATCGATCCCGACACGAACCGGGTGGTGGCCAACAGCAATGTCGCCGATGCCGCCACGCGGGTGATGCGGACCTCGAGCTCGGTCTGGCTCACCAACTACTCCGACAACCAGCTGCTGCGGGTCGACCCCAGGACCAACACGGTGGCGGCCGTCTTCCCCTTCGAGGGCCCCGACGGCATCGACAAGGACGACGACACGATCGTGGTGGCCTCGTTCGATGGCGAGTTCGTCGCCCGGGTGAATCCCAACAACGGCGAGATCCTGCAGCAGGTCGATGTGGGTGGACAGCCGACCGAGGTCATCTCGCATCCGGACCACGGCCTGTGGGCCGCCGTGTTCGACACCGGCGAACTGGTCGAGATCGATCGTGAGAGCTTCGAGATCGTCCAGCGGGTCACCGTCGGACAGGGTCCGGTGGGTATCACCGCGGCGTCGTCGCACCTCTGGGTGGCCAACCACGACGAGGGCACGATCGCCAAGGTCGACCCGACCACTGGTGAGGTCGTCAGGACTGTCGTCGTGGGCAACGGCCCGACCGAGCTCGTGGTGAACAACGGCTCCGCCTGGGTGACTCTGACTGACGACGGGACCCTCGTGGAGGTCAACGCCAACAACGGCCGGATCTTGTCGCGGACTCCGCTGGGCGGGGCCAACGCCGGCGGAGGCCCGACCGGCATCTCCTTCGCCGAAGGCACCCTGTGGATCGCGATGCAGGGCGAGCAGTCGGTCGTGCGCATCGATCTGCGCTGATCACCCGGCGACGGACCACGTCGCGATCGCGGCATCCTTGCGGTGTGACCGAGCCGAAATGGGATGAACACGCCGACTGGTGGCAACGAGAGTTCACCGACGGCGTCGACCCCGAATACGTCGAGCAGATCATCCCGTTGGCCCGGCAGCACCTGGCCGGGTTCGCCACGGTCCTCGACCTCGGCACCGGCGAGGGCCAGATCGCCCGTGCGTTGGCCGCCGACGGCGCCGAAGTGATCGGACTCGATCCGACGCCCTCACAGATCGAGGTCGCCCTCACCCGCGGCGGAGGTCCTGCCTACGCCCTGGCCGGCGCCGACCGGCTCCCGGTTCGTGATGCCGGCGTCGACGCGGTGGTGGTGTGCCTGGTGTTCGAGCACGTCGACGCGCTCGACGACGCCCTGGCCGAGGTGGCCCGCGTGCTCCGGCCCGGCGGGAGGTTCGTGCTCTTCCTCAACCACCCGCTGCTCCAGACCCCCGACAGCGGCATGATCATCGACCACATGATCGAGCCGCCAGAGACGTATTGGCGCATCGGCGCCTACCTGCGGGAAGCGGTCACCGTGGAAGAGGTGCAGAAGGGTGTGTTCGTGCGCTTCGTGCATCGGCCGCTGAGCCGATACCTCAACGGCATGATCGCGGCGGGCATCGACCTCCTGGAGATGGTCGAACCGTCTCCCCCACCCGGCTTCCTGGCCAAGGCTCCCGAATACGAGGAGGACGTGGTCGCCACCACGCCTCGGCTGTTGGGCCTCGTCGGGATGCGTCGTCCCTCAGGCCGCTGACCTCCGGGCCGATGGGTGAGCGGGCGTGTCGTTGACGCGCCACTACGATCGGAACCCTCGTGAGTGAACTCGTGGTCATCGCCGGAATGTCGGGAGCGGGCCGCACGGTCGCGGCCGACAATCTCGAAGATCTGGGTTGGTTCGTGATGGACAACCTGCCACCGGCGCTGATCCCGAAGGTGGCCGAGCTGGCGGATGGGTCGTCGAGCGCGGGGGACCGGCTCGCCCTTGTCGTCGGCTCCGGCCGCTACCACGAGGAGATGGCTCCGCTGGTGTCGGTCCTCCGGTCGAAGTTCGGCCGGGTCCAGCTCGTGTTCCTCGATGCGTCCACGGAGGTGCTGGTGAGGCGCTACGAGTCGAGCCGCCGAGTGCACCCCTTCGCATCGGAGGGAAGCGGCACCCTCGTCGAGGTCATCGAGGCCGAGCGCATCGCCCTCGAACCCCTGCGGGCCGAGGCCGACCTCGTGCTCGACACCAGCGAGCTCAATGTGCATCAGCTTCGCGACCGAATGGTCGACGCGTTCAGCGCCGGCGGCGTCGGCCACACCATGCACACGACCGTCACCTCGTTCGGGTACAAACACGGTCTGCCGCTCGACGTCGACATGGTGATCGACTGCCGCTTCCTGCCCAACCCCCACTGGGTCGACGAGCTGCGTCCGCTGACGGGGCTCGACGACACGGTCGCGGAGTACGTGCTCGAGCAGCCGGTGACGGGCGCCTTCCTGGCCCGGCTCGAGCGACTGCTGGCGCTCATCCTGCCGTTCTACGTGCAGGAGGGGAAGTCGTATCTGACCATCGCCTTCGGCTGCACCGGCGGCCGTCACCGCTCGGTCGCCATCGCCGAACGCATGGCCACGGTGCTCGATCAGCTCGGTCACGCTCCTGCCGTCGTCCACCGGGACGTAGCGAAATGACCGCCCCACGCGTCGTCGCCATCGGTGGTGGCCACGGCCTGGCGATGTCGCTCGGGGCGTTGAGAGACCTCGCAGGCGAGCTGACGGCCGTGGTGAGTGTGGCCGACGACGGCGGTTCGAGCGGGCGCCTCCGGCGCGAGCTCGGGATCATGGCCCCCGGCGACATGCGACGGTGCCTCGCCGCGCTGACCCCTCCGGGGCTGGTGCGCGACGCGCTCGATCATCGGTTCGAAGACGGGGTACTCGAGGGGCACCCCGCCGGCAATCTCCTGCTCGCTGCGCTCCTGGAGAACGCCGACGACCCGGTGGTGGCGATGGATGCTGCGGTGGCCATGGTCGGCGCTCGGGGCCGGATCCTGCCCGCCTCCCGCACGCGGGTCGATCTCATGGCCGACACGGGCCGAGGCGTGGTGAAGGGCCAGGTGGCAGTGGCCCGCGGCGGCGACATCCGTCGCCTGTTCACTTCGCCCGCAGACCCGCCGGTGCCGGTGGAGGTCGAGGCTGCGATCGGGTCGGCCGACGTGATCGTGCTCGGGCCGGGGTCGCTCTACACGTCGGTGCTCGCCGCGGCGTTGCCCGGTGTCCGTCGGGCGATCGCAGCCGCCGACGGTCTGGTCGTCTATGTCGCCAATCTCGGTCCCGAATCGGGCGAGACCGACGGCTACAGCCTCGCCGATCATGTCGACGCGGTTCGGCGCCACGGGGTCGAGCCCGACGTCGTCCTCGCCGACGGATCACTCGACGTCGACCCGGCGATCGCCGACCTCGTCGTGTCGCGCCCGCTGAGCGACTCCGAGGGCGCGACCCACTGTGCTGAGCTCGTCGCCGCGGCCGTCTCCGAGTTGGTAACCGGCGTCCGCGCCTGATCCTCTAACATCAGGCGTGGCCGCAAGGCCGAGAACTCAACCAGGGGAGCCCCCACCATGACCGTACGCGTCGGCATCAACGGCTTCGGCCGGATCGGCCGCAACTTCTTCCGTGCCGCAAAGGCGTCGGGCGCCGACATCGACTTCGTCGCCGTCAACGACCTCGGCTCACGCGAGACGATGGCCCACCTGCTGGCCAACGACTCCGTCCACGGCAAGTTCGGCGGCAAGATCAAGGCCACCCGCGACGGCATCAATGTCGACGGCGACGTGCTCAAGGTCCTGTCGGAGCGCAACCCGGAGGACCTGCCGTGGGGCGACCTCGGTGTCGATGTCGTGATCGAGTCCACCGGCTTCTTCACAAAGAAGGAGGCCGCTGCCGGCCATCGCAAGGCCGGCGCGCCGAAGGTGATCATCTCCGCCCCCTCCGGCGATTGTGACGCCACGTTCGTGATGGGCGTCAACGAAGACACCTACAACC
>JBDQKM010000263.1:0-4025 GCA_040263275.1 Acidimicrobiales bacterium | reverse complement strand
TTCCCCCACCGCGCGTTGACCGTCTCGACTCCGCGTCGGGTCTCCGACTCGTCCATGACATCGTCGTGGTAGAGCGACCCAAGGTGGACGAGTTCGCATGACACCCCGCCGAGACCAACGTCATCGGTCACGGCTGGGCCGGCGACGGAACCGGCGACCCCCGTCAGCACCGGCCGCAACCTCACGCAGATGGCGCGCGAGCACAAGCTCGATCCGGTCATCGGGCGTACGCGCGAACTCGAGCGTGTGATGCAGATCTTGTCGCGGCGCACCAAGAACAACCCGGTGCTCGTCGGCGAGCCCGGCGTCGGCAAGACCGCCATCGTCGAGGGCCTCGCCCAGTCGATCGCGGCCGACAACGTGCCCGAGACCCTCCACGGCAAGCAGCTCTACACGCTCGACCTCGGCGCCCTCGTGGCCGGGTCGCGCTACCGCGGTGACTTCGAGGAACGCCTCAAGAAGGTGCTCAAGGAGATCAAGACCCGCGGCGACATCATCCTGTTCATCGACGAGATCCACACCCTGGTGGGTGCGGGCGCCGCCGAGGGGGCCATCGACGCCGCCTCGATCCTGAAGCCCATGCTCGCCCGCGGTGAGCTCCAGACCATCGGTGCCACCACGCTCGACGAGTACCGCAAGCATCTCGAGAAGGACGCGGCGCTCGAGCGTCGCTTCCAGAAGGTCGTCGTCGACGAGCCGACCGTGCCGCACACGATCGAGATCCTCAAGGGCCTGCGCGACCGCTACGAGACCCATCACCGCGTCACCATCACCGACCAGGCGCTCGTGGCTGCGGCCAACCTGGCCGATCGCTACATCGCCGATCGGCACCTGCCCGACAAGGCGATCGACCTCATCGACGAAGCCGGCTCGCGTCTGCGCATCAAGCGCATGGAGACCCCGCCGGAATACAAGGAGCTCGAGGCCGAGATCTCCGACGTCGTGAAGGCCAAGAAGGACGCCGTCGAGGGACAGCAGTTCGAGGAAGCCGGCCGTCTCCGCGACAAGGAGAAGGAACTCCTCGCCCGCCGCGAGGCGATGGAGGGTGAGGCCAAGGCCTCGGGCCTCGATCTCTTCGACGAGGTCGACGAGGAAGCCATCGCCGAGGTGCTGTCGCTGTGGACGGGCATTCCCGTCTACAAGCTCACCGAGGAGGAGACCGAGAAGCTCCTGCGCATGGAGGACGAGCTCCACAAGCGGGTGATCGGCCAGGAAGACGCGATCAAGGCCGTGTCCCAGGCGATCCGCCGCACCCGGGCCGGGCTCAAGGACCCGAAGCGCCCGAGTGGCTCGTTCATCTTCCTGGGCCCGTCGGGCGTCGGCAAGACCGAGCTCGCCAAGACCCTCGCCGAGTTCCTGTTCGGCGACGAGGCGTCGCTGATCAGCCTCGACATGTCGGAATACATGGAGAAGCACACCGTCAGCCGTCTGGTGGGTTCGCCCCCCGGCTACGTCGGTTACGAAGAGGGTGGCCAGCTCACCGAGAAGGTGCGGCGCAAGCCGTTCTCCGTCGTGCTCTTCGACGAGGTCGAGAAGGCCCACCCCGACGTCTTCAACACGTTGCTGCAGATCCTCGAAGAGGGTCGCCTGACCGACTCGCAGGGTCGGTCGGTCGACTTCCGCAACACCGTGCTGATCATGCCCTCCTACCTCGGCACCGCTGATCTCCGCAAGGCGCAGATCGGCTTCGGCTCCGGCGACGAGGCCGTCAGCTACGAGAAGATGAAGGAAAAGGTCAACGACGCGCTCAAGGCGCACTTCCGACCCGAGTTCCTCAACCGCATCGACGACACGATCGTGTTCCACGAGCTGAGCCAGCCCGAGGTGCGCCAGATCGTCGACCTGATGATCAGCCGCACCGCCGTGCAACTCGGCGGGCAGGGAATGGGCCTCGAGCTCACCGATGCCGCCAAGGATCACATGGCCGACAAGGGCTACGACCCCACGTTGGGCGCTCGTCCGTTGCGTCGTGCGATCCAGCGTCTCGTCGAGGATCCGCTGTCGGAGAAGCTCCTCTACAAGGAGTTCCGCGCCGGCGAGATCATCATCGTCGACGTCGAACCGGATCCCGAGAACGACGGCGAGCTCATGGTCGTCTTCCGAGCGATCGAGGGCTTCGAGCCCCCGGAGCCCGAGTTGGCCGACGCCGTCGACGGCGGCGAGGTCTTCTAACGCCGACCGGTTCCGCCCTCCCGGGCGGTGCTGGCCACCGCGTCGTCCCCGTGGCGTCTAGTTTCGACGGAATGCGCCGGGTACGTCTACTGCTCCTGGGGATCCTGATCCTTCTTGCGAGCGCGTGCCGCGTCGACACCACGGTCGACATCGCGGTCGACGAAGACGTATCCGGGACGGTCACGGTGATCGTCGTGGCCGACGCCGCGGCGGTCGCCGCACTCCCCGACGCGCCCGACGAGCTGCGCTTCGACGACCTCGAGGCCGCCGGCTGGACGATCGACGGCCCGGATCTCGACGCGTCCGGGGCGATGACGATCTCCGTCGCCAAACCCTTCGCCGGGGTCGACGACCTGCCTCTGGTGCTGGCCGAGATCGCCCCCGAGGGCGTCTTCGTCGACGTGGTCCTCGAGAAGACCCACTCCTTCGACCGCTTCGGCCTCGCCCCGGCCAAGACCGACTATCGGCTGAGCGGCGCGGTCGACCCGAATCCGTCCCTCGAGGTGTTCACCGACGAGTTCCTGCCGGCCACGGTCGGCGTCGACAGTCGCATTCCGGAGATCGACGAGCAACGCAACGGCGACGACGTCGTCCTCGTCCGCGTCCGCCTTCCCGAGAACGAGTCGAGCGAGACGGGTGAGAAGGTCGGCGAGGCGATCGAGTGGGAGACCACCTTCGGGTCGATCGAACTGATCCAGCTCGACGCCCGGTCCTCGGTCGACGACATCCTGCCCCGGGTGTGGGCGATCGTGGCGCTCCTCGCGTTCCTGCTGTTCCTGTGGATCCTGTTGGCCCGCCTCGGTGGATTCGCGTTGGCCAAGATCCGGACCCCCAAGGGAAGGCGTCGGCGCGACGTGCGTCGCCGGCAACAGAACGCGGCGTCCCGCGCCGAGGAAGCCAACCGGCCCCGCCGCCGGATGCTGCGGTTGCTCATCATCGACGTGCACGGGGTCGTGGTGCGCCCGACCGATCCGCTCGAAGGCCTCCTGTTGCCGCTGATCGTCACCGAGCAGCCCGACGTCGACCCCGATCGGGTCCGGGAACTCCATCGGCGCCTGGTCCTGGGTCGGATCTCGGTCGAGGAGTTCTGGGCCGAGGTCGGTCTCGGCCCCGTGGCCGAGGAGATCGAGACGAAGTACCTGTCGTCGTTCCGGCTGGTGCCGGGGCTGCATCCGTTCCTCGACCGCATGGCCACCAGCCGCCTGCCGGTCGCAGCGATCGGCAACCAGCCGAGGGTCTGGGGCGACCGCCTCCGTCGGATGGCGGCGCTCGACGATGCCGTCGTTTCGTGGATGGTCAGCGGCGACGTGGGCTCGGTCCTGCCCGAGCCCGCCCTCTTCGAGGCGACCCGGCGCACCATGTCGGTCGACCTGTTCGACTGCTTCTACCTCTCGAACGTGCCCGAGCATCTCGACGAAGCGAAGGCGATGGGCATGGCGACCGGCCTGTTCGTGGCCGGCAACGAGAACGCCCCCGAGTCGGAGCACACGATCGTGCGCGGATTCGAGGACCTGCTCCGTAGCCGCGCCGGCTGATCCCGGGGCCCGGCCCTGTCGCACCGGCCCTCTAGGGTGCGACCATGGCTCGTACGAGAACCGTCCACCGTTGCACGGCCTGCGGCGCGGCCGCCCCCAAATGGGCGGGCCGCTGCGACGGGTGCGGAGAGTGGAACACCCTCGTCGAGGAACTCGACGTCCGCGACACGCCCACGGTGCTCGCCGGTCCCCGCACGGTTGCGCTGCCCATCGCCGAGGTCGCCGACGAATCGTCCCAGCTGCGCAGCACGGGGCTCGCGGAGGTCGATCGAGTGCTCGGTGGAGGGCTTGAGCCCGGCTCGGTCACGCTCGTCGGCG
>JBDQKM010000262.1:0-4035 GCA_040263275.1 Acidimicrobiales bacterium | reverse complement strand
CCTCTCGGTGGGTATGTTCGCCCACCGGTTCCCGGCGCGACGAGCCGAGCGGCTTGGCCGGATGCCCGATGGGGATCACGGCCAGCGGCGTGAGGGTGGCGGGCAGCTTCAGAATCGAGCGCAGCTCGTCGACGAGGATCGTGCCGATCGTGGTCAGGGCGCTGCCGAGTCCGTGAGCCGTCGCCGCGGTCATCAGGTTCTGCGTGGCCGGCCAGATGGAACTGTCCATCAGGTTCAGATCCCACCGCTCGGCGTTGGCACACACGACGATCGACACCGGCGCACCGGCGAACCCCCCGCGCACGCCCTGTTCGACATCGTCGCGCATCGTGTCGGCGACCTTGCCGTCGGTGGCGTCCTTGGCCCCCATGTCCCACAGACGCGACGCGAGCTCCCAGATGGCGGCCCGGCGATCGGGGTCCTGCACGACCACGAAATCCCAGGGCTGGGAGTTCTGCGCGCTCGGGGCACGCGTCGCCATCTCGAGGATGTCGGTGATCACCTCCTCCGAGACGGGCTCGTCGGTGAACGACCGGTGGGCGCGTTGGCGGCGGAGGACGGATCGGACCGCGTCGAGCTCGGACATGGCCCCGACGTTAGGACAGACGCCCGGCCGAGGCCTTTCGAGCGTGGTTCAGACCGGCAGGGCGTCGCGGCAACAGAGAGGGCTGTCGGCGGCGACCTCGGGGAGGTCGCGTCCGACCCCGTCCAGTGCGTTCGACGCGAACTGGTCGGAGCCGAAGCCCAGTGCCAGCTGGAACCGGAGCCCGACACCCACACTGCCGACCATGTGCGCGTGAACACTTCGCTGCCGGCCTGCAGAGATGACAAGGATCGCGGCGGGGTCGATACTGTCGGAGATGGTCGAGCCCTCCGTTCCCGATGTCGCCGTCCTCGATCGTTTCCGGTCCGAGGGGTGGGCGGTGATCCCCGACGTGCTGTCGGGCGAAGAGGTCGACGCGGCGCGCTCGGCCCTCGTCGATGCCGCCGCTGCATCGGAGGCCCAGGGCATGCCGGTCCGGCTCGAGGCGCTCGACCCGGGTGGCCGCAACATCCGCGTCTACGACCTCGTCGCCCACGCGAAGGTGTTCGCCGATCTCGCCGAGCACCCAGCCGTCCTCCCGACGGTCGAGGCATTGCTCGGCCCCGACGTGATCCTGTCGAACTTCACCGCCAACACGGCGTTGCCCGGCAGCAGGTCGATGAACGCCCACTGCGATCAGTCGACCGTGATGCCCGAGCCCTGGACGCACACCTGGGCGATGAACGCGATCTGGTGTCTCCACGACGTCGACGAGGAGAACGGCGCCACCCGCTATCTCCCCGGTTCACACGAGTTCACGTCGTTCGCCGAGGTGCCCGACGACCCGACGCGGGGCATGGAGCCGTTCGCCGCGTCGGCCGGATCGGTGATTCTCATGCACGGCCGCCTCTGGCACACCTCCGGCGAGAACCGGTCATCCGACCGCGACCGGGCCCTGCTCTTCGCGTTCTACACGGCCGGCTTCCTCCGCCCGCAGACCAACTGGTGGCGATCGTTGCCCGAGGAGGTGGTCGACCAGCTCTCCCCGCGGGCCAAGGCGTTGTGCAGCCTCGATCACGGCAACCTCTCCCACGGTGGCTACCTGGCCGACTGGACCCGCTGATGGACCTGACCCTGGCGGTGGAGGACGCGGCGTTCGCCGATCATGTGCGGACGTGGCTGGCCGAGCACCTCGATCTCGACGACGCCGACCGCCCGGGCCGATTCGCCTCGATCGAGGAGGAGGTGGCCTGGGGCCGACGCTGGCAGGCCCGCATGGCGGCCGACCGGATGGTGGCCATCTACTGGCCCGAAGCGGTCGGTGGTCGTGGCGCGACTCCGGTCGAGGTGGCCCTCTACAACATGGAGTACGCCCGGGCCGGCGCCCCACAACCGGTCAACCGGGTGGGCATCAACCTCGCCGGGCCGACGCTCCTGGCCTGCGGTTCGGCGGCGCAGCAGGCCCGGTGGTTGCCGTCGATCCTCGATGCCAGCGAGATCTGGTGTCAGTTGTTCTCGGAGCCCGATGCCGGGTCCGACCTGGCCGCCCTGCGCACCAGCGCCGAGCGAGCCGAGGGCGGCTGGCTCGTGACCGGTCAGAAGGTGTGGACGTCGTACGCCCAGTTCTCGAAGTGGGGCATCGCCCTGGTCCGTACCGACCCGGAGGCGAGGAAGCACGCGGGCATCTCCTACATGGTGATCGACATGGAGGCCGAAGGGATCGAGATCCGGCCGCTTCACCAGATCACCGACGAGGCCGAGTTCAACGAGGTGTTCCTCGACGAGGTGTTCGTGCCCGACGACCAGATCGTCGGCGAACTCCACAACGGATGGGCGGTCGCCAACACCACGCTGGCCCACGAACGCGGGACCAACTTCCCGTTCAAGGAGCAGGTCGTCCACGAGGTGTATCTCGACGAACTGGCCCGACTCGCAGCCGAGCGGGGCGTGCTCGACGATCCCCTCATCGTCGACGACCTGGCCGACGCGTTCGTCCAGCTGCGGCTACTGCGGCTCCAGAACTGGCGAACGCTGTCGGCGCTCGGCCGTGGTGAAGAGCCCGGCCCGGAGTCATCGGTCGTGAAGCTGACCTGGTCGGACATGACGCAACACCTCTCTGCGTTGGCGCTGGCGATCCTGGGCGACGAGGCGCCGCTGTGGCCTGCCCCGACCGGTGAGTCGGCGGCGGGCACGTGGCAGCGTCAGTGGCTGTGGTCCAAGTCGGCGTCGATCGCCGGAGGCACCAGCGAGGTCCAACGCACGATCATCGGCGAGCGGATGCTCGGGATGCCGCGCGGCTGACGGGTTCGGCTTCGTTCAGCCGGCGCCGAAGCGTTCGATCAGCGAATCCTGAAGCGCCCGCCGGTCGATCTTGCCGCTCTCGAGCCAGGGGAGTTCCTGCGGGGACGCGTAGGTCACGATGTGGCGGGGCACCTTGTAGCTCGACATCTCGTTCTTGAGTCGGGCCCGGAGGTCGTCGGGTTCCGCCGAGTGATCGGGCCGGAAGACGACCGCCGCGGCGACGTCCTCGCCGCGTTCGGGATGCGGGACCCCCATCACGAACGCGTGCATCACCTCGACCTGCTCCTCGATCACGAGCTCGACCTCGCGGGGCGTGATGTTCATGCCGGAGGACTTGATCTGATCGCCCATCCGGCCCTTGAAGAAGAGATGACCATCGGCATCGAGGTGCCCGGCATCGCCGGTGCGGAACCAGCCGTCCTTGGTGAAGACCTCGTTGCGGCTGCGCTTCAGGTGGCCGAGCATCAGGGAATAGCCCTTGATCCAGATCTCGCCCATCTCGCCCGGCGGTTGGTCCTTGCCCGACACCGGATCGACGATGCGGTGCTGCACGCCAGGGACGGAACGGCCGAACGAACCCCGCTTTCCGGGCGGCAGCTCGCTCCCGATCATCTCGATCGAATGCGGCCCGAGCGATTCCGTCATGCCGAGGGAGTTCGCTCGCAGTTCGGGGTCGCCGACCCGGAGGTGCTCGGGGAGCAGGGCATCGAGCGAGCCCCCGCGGACCGAGGAGAGGTCGCGCTCGGGGAACGAGGGATGCTCGGTGAGGGCCTTGGCCATGTGCGGCCAGCCGATCACGTGGGTGACCCGCTCCCGCTCGATCAGGTCCAGCGTGGCGCCGGGCTCGAACCGGGATTCGAAGACGACGGTGGCACCGGCGTGCATGCAACTGAGCAGGGTGTAGGTCAGCCCGCCCACCCAGAACAGCGGCATCGGCGTGTAACAGACGTCGCCGGGTTCGAGGTCGCGGAACGGCAACAGGTTGTAGGGGTGACGGATCGTGCTGCCGTGGGAGTGGATCACGCCCTTGGGTTCGGCGGTGCTTCCCGACGTGTAGATGACGAGCATCGCGTCGTTGGGCCGTACGGTGGCCTCGGCCTCGAGCAGGTCGGCTTCGGTCACGCCGTCGGCAGCCGCGTTGAGTTCAGTCACCGAACCGGCCCACGCCGGGATGTCGTCACCCCACATCCACACGGTGCGCAGGGCGGGGT
>JBDQKM010000261.1:0-4078 GCA_040263275.1 Acidimicrobiales bacterium | reverse complement strand
CGGCTGGAGGACGGGAGCGAGGGCGGCGGTCACGATGGGGTCCCAGAGCTCGGCGGCGAGGAGCGCGGCGGGCTCGTCGTAGTCGCCGTCCTCGTCGGCGTCGAGCAGGGGCGCATCGTCGGCAACCCACGCCTCGAGCAGGGCGACCGCCTCGGCGGCCAGGTCCGATGGAGCCTCGCCGCCCGAGAGCGTCTCGAGCACGACCGACCACACCGGGGCGTCGACGTCTTCCGTCGCAGCCCGGTTCATGATCGACACGACGTCGGACAGCTCCGCCAGCTCGGGCCACTGGTCGAAGTTCTCGACCCGATGGTGCGAGCCGTAGTGGGTGCTGTCGCCGTGCATGAAGCCCGGCGCCGACTGGTTGTTCCAGTTGAGGAGGCGTCCGTCGGGGTCGGTGTCGGCGTGGGGATGCTCGTCCTGGGAGATGAATCCCTGCCATTCGTAGTCGCCGGTGCCGAGCGTCGGCAGTCGCCGATCGAGTCCCTCGGCCCGCTCGGGCAGGAGGCCCGAGGCGAAGTAGCCGATGCCGTCGCGGTTGGCGTAGCCCCAGTTGAAGGTGAAGCCGAACTTGTCGGCCACCTCGAAGAAGTCGTCGGTGGTGGCGGCGTCGCCTTCGGTCATGTCCTTGAGGGCGCCGAGGTTGAGGGCGTCACGCCCGAACGTCGACCGGGCCCGGCTCAGGGCGACCGGCTCGCCGTCGGAGAGCGCGGTACCGATCACGGGGCCGTGCACCGACACCGGGTAGACGATCGGTGTGCCGCCGAGGGTGCCGGCGTCGAAGATCTCGAAGGGGATGCACTCGCCGTCGAAGAGGTAGTAGCCGGAGTCGCGGGTGGGCGTGGATCCGTCGGGCTCGCACAGGACCTCGGCGAACACGTCGCGCACGTCCTGGTTGGCCGACGTGAGGCTCCACGCGTAGTCCTGCGTCCGCCCGATCAGCAGGTACATCGCCAGGCCGGGGACAGCAGCGCCCTGGGCCTCGAAATCGGGCCCCTTGAGGTGCATCTGCATGACGATCTCGGGGTAGTAGTAGCCGAGCTGGGGGCCCATCACCGCGAGCGTGTTGCCGGTGAGGGACTCCTCGGGTTCGACCGTCAACCAGTTCGATGCCTCGACGTAGGGCGGGCGCTCGACTGCATCGATGATCGCCGGATCGTCGAAGCTGATGTTCTGCACTCCGGGGTTGGAGCCCGGCTGCGGGTCGCGGGGGTCGAGGGAGATGATCGAGCCTTCGTCGATCGAAACCGAGCCGGTCACGTCGCCGCCCGTGAAGGTGCCGTAGTCGAAGCGTTCCTCGATGGTGGTGTACGCCTCGGGGTCGTCGGTCTGCAGTAGGTCTTCCCACGCGGCCCGGCCGTCTTCGTCGCCGAGGCGGTTCTGGAGCTGTGAGAGGAACTCGGCGTTGCGGGCTTCGGAGCCACCACCGGCTCCGAAGATCGAGCCGATGAACGCGGTGGTCGCGACGATGTCGTTCACGGTGTAGGGCGCGGCCGGCAGCTCGTTGGCTTCCAGGTACGCGTTGGCGCCGGCGACGTAGGCCTCGATGTCGGCGAGGATCTCCTCGCCCTCTTCGCCGTAGGTGTCGAGCATGGTCTGGACCTGGTCGGTCACCAGCTGCTCGGCTGCTTCGCTCGGCACGAACGGCGTGGCGCTCGTGACGAGCGAGAAGGCGTCGACGCCGGGGATGTCGGCCACCGCGGCGCGGGCCGGCCCGCGGCCGAAGTCGAGCAGGATGCTCCGGTCGCGCACGGTCACCCAGCCGGCGCCGAACGCCACGTCGTCTCGGGTCTCGCCGGTGATGTGGGCGACACCGAACTCGTCGTAGAGGATCTCGAGACCCTCACGGCCGGTCTCTTCGACGGTGGTCTCGCCGATCGGCGCGAAGTCGGCAGAGAGGAAGTACTGCTCGATGTCGGCGTCTGTGACGTCGCCTCGCAGCGGTGTCAGCCCGTCGTAGAGGGCGAGCTGGTCGAGCGAGTCGTCGGTGGTCGGGAGGCCGCCGTAGTTGCCGGGCGGGAGGATGTAGTAGGCGCGGTCCTCGGTGACGACGGGCACGGGATCGCCGGCGTCGGTGGGGGCGTCGTCGCCGTCGGCCGGCGCCGCGGTCGTGGTCGAGCTCTCGCCGGTGTCGGGTGCGTCGGCGGCCGGGTCGTCGTCGCCGCACGCGGCGGCGATCATGGCCAGTGTGATCGCGACCACCGCGAAGCGGGTGCGCAGAGTTGAGTGATTCGGCATGTGGGTCCCCTCCCGAGTCCGGCCGAGAGCCTAGGCAGGCGTCGCGCCCCTTGGCCCCATGGGCGAAATCGCGACAGAGTCGTCCGCGTGCCGCCGACCGCCGATGCCGACCCGACGGGGATGATCATCGTCGACGCGATGAACGTCCGCGGGTGCATCCCTGACGGCTGGTGGCGTGACAAGGACGAGGCGCTCCGCCGTCTCGTGGACCGGATCGGCACGCATCCGTGGTCCCCACATGACTGGGTGGTGGTGGTCGCCGACGGGCGCCCGGTGGCCGGACTCGCCGCCGGCACGCGGGGTCGTGTAGAGCTGCGCTACGCGGGGCACTCGGCGCCCGACGCCGCCGATGACGACATCGTGGCGCTGGCCGACGCCTCGATCGGCGACGGCTCCGTCACCGTGGTGACGTCGGACCGCGGGTTGATCGAGCGGCTTCCGCCGGCGGTCGACATCGAGGGGCCCCGTACGTTCCGGCGCCGGCTCGAGAATTGAACGTCCTCACCCCTCCGGCGGGGCGACGAAGTCGATCAACTCCTCGACCGCGCCGAGCATCTGTGGTTCGAGGTCCTTCCACGATTTCACCTTGCCGAGGAGGTGCTTCCAGAACTCGCCGGGGGAAACGGTGACGCCGAGTGCGGCGATCACCCCTTCCTTCCAAGGCTGCCCCTTCGGGATCTCGGGCCAGCGCTCGATGCCGAGTACTGCGGGCTTCACCGCCTGCCAGACGTCGACATAGGGGTGACCGGTGATCAGTACGTTGCGGTCGTTCACTTCGGCCGCGATGCGACTCTCCTTCGACCCCTCGACCAGGTGGTCGAGCAGGATGCCGAGGCGGCGGTTGTCGCCGGGGCGAAACCCGCGCACGCGGTCGGCGAGGTCGTCGGCGCCTTCGAGTTGCTCGACGACGACTCCCTCGATCCGGAGGTCGTGCCCCCACACCTTCTCGACCAACTCCGCGTCGTGGATCCCCTCGACCCAGATGCGGCTGGCGCGGGCGACTCTGGCCGGGACCGCGCCGAGATCGATCGAGCCGGAGGCCGTGAGTCCGGGTGCCTCTGCTCGTGGTGACGGCGCTCGGAGGGTGACGGGCACGCCCTTTCCGTCGATCGCGGCGCGGACCGACCCGTCGGCGTAGCGCACGGTGTGGTCCTTGCCGTGGCGATCTCGCAGGACGAGCTTCGGCGGATTGAACTCGACGAGGGCACCGACGATGCCGCTGCCGCGATCTTCCAGGACGAGCCCCAGAGTGGCCTCCATGACCGGACGGCGCCGGGCTCGTTCGGCTCGACTGCCGGTGGGGTCGTCGAGATCGATCGTTTCGAGGCGCGGACGTGTGCGGTCGTCGGGCGGGCTCATGGGCGACGAAGTTAGGTCGAAGCCCGAGCCGGTGGGTGGAGGGCGGGAGTGGGCGCGCCTCATCCTGCGAGTTTCGACTCACGGAGTAAACACTCACACTGTGCGGCCGACTGGGTAGATTGTGACCGTGGCCGAGCACCCAGACCGATACCGAGTGGAAGAGCTGGCCGATGCGGCCGGCGTCGCCGTCGACACCGTCCGCTACTACCAGCGACGCAAGCTCATGCCGCCGCCGCAGAAGGAAGGGCGCCTCGCCTGGTACGACGCCACCCACCTCGCCCGCGTGAAGGAGATCCGGGCGCTGGCCGAGCGTGGATTCACGCTGGCCCAGATCAAGGACCTCTCGACCGACGACGCCACCGGCCTGCTCGCCGATCTCGCCGCCCAGAACGCCGCCGACCCCGATCTCGACCGGGCCGAACTGGCCCGCCGCGCCGAGGTCCCCGAGTTCATCGTCGACATCGTCGTCAACGCCGGTCTG
>JBDQKM010000260.1:0-4121 GCA_040263275.1 Acidimicrobiales bacterium | reverse complement strand
TGTCCTGCGCCTCGTCGACGTTGAGCTTGGCGATCTTGAGTGCCTCACCCTGCTCTTCGGCGATCTCCTCGAGAATGGGGGCGATCATCTTGCAGGGTCCACACCATTCCGCCCAGAAGTCGACCAACACCGGAGCGGAAGAACTCCCGATCTCCTCGTCGAACGTGCTGTCTGAAAGCGTGCTGATGGCTCCAGCCATGATGTGGTCCTTTCTGATGACCTGAAAGAGGGAACGCCGCCGAGGCGGTGGGTATTCCCGAGGCGCTCGGCGCCTCGAGGGACCCTAGCCGTGTTGTTCCTCGAGCCAGCGCTCGGCGTCGATGGCGGCCATGCATCCGGAGCCTGCCGCGGTGATGGCCTGGCGGTAGACGTCGTCCTGCACATCGCCGCACGCGAAGACGCCGGGCACGTCGGTGTAGGACGAATCGGGCTGGGTGACCAGATAGCCGTTGTCCTTCATCTGCAGGTGGCCCTGGAACAGGCCGGTGTTGGGCTTGTGTCCGATGGCGATGAACACTCCACCGAACTGAACGTCGTTCACTTCGTCGGTGTGCACATTGCGGAGGCGAAGACCGCTGAGCTGACCGTCGCCGAGGTACTCCTCCACGACGGTGTCCCACATGATGTCGATCTTCGGGTTGTCGAAGGCCCGCTGTTGCATGATCTTCGATGCCCGGAACTCGTCGCGACGATGGATGATGGTGACCTTGCTCCCGAAGCGGCTGAGGAAGCCAGCCTCCTCGATCGCCGAATCACCGCCGCCCACCACAGCGATCTCCTGGTCGCGGAAGAAGAAGCCGTCGCAGGTCGCACAGGTGGACAAGCCGTGACCGACCAGCTCGTTCTCGTTGGGCAGGCCGAGCATGAGCGACTGGGCCCCGGTCGACACGATCACCGAATGGGCGAGATGGGTCGGTTCCGCGGCGTCGGGATCGCCGACCCACACCTTGAAGGGCCGCTCCGAGAAGTCGACGCGCGACGCCTTGACGGTGTCGATCTCGGCGCCGAACCGCAGGGCCTGGTTGCGGAAGTTCTGCATGAGCTCGGGGCCCATGACCCCGTCGGGGAACCCGGGGAAGTTCTCCACATCGGTGGTGAGCATGAGCTGCCCGCCGGGTTGGTCGCTCGTGCTGCTCGGTTCCCCCTCGAGCACCAGCGGTGCGAGGTTGGCACGCGCCGTGTAGATCGCGGCGGTGAGCCCGGCCGGCCCCGAACCGATGATGATGACGTCACGAATGTCGCTCACGCGAACTCCTCAGGATTGGTTCGACGCGCTCAGGAGAAGAGCGCGTAGCACGCGATCACGACGATGATGATCACATCGAGGACCGCAGCAATGACAACGTTTCGCATGCTCGATGTCTTCCGACTCGCCCAGAGTCCGAAGCCGAGGATGGCGAGGAGTCCACCGATGAAGAGGTGGGCGGCCCACGTCGCGTCGCCGACGCCGGCACCGATCGGCAGGTAGGCGTCGGCCATACGCACCAGGAGCACCACGGTGAAGATCACCGCAGCGATGCCGAAGACGATGGCCACGAGCCCGAAGACGATGCCTCGCAGGGCTCGAACGGCATTGTCGGTGCCCAGACTGCGAGCCTTGTCGACGTAGCCGATGATCGAGTCGGTCGCGCCGACGATCCAGTCGTCTTGGGCGGTGGGAGTCTGCTCGGTCATGGCGTCGGAGCCTATCCGCCACCGCATGGGGCCGCATCAGTGCCGGATCCCCGGCCGATTCAGCCGCCGTCGACGTCGCTGATCGATCGCAGCTCGCACGTGGTGAGATCGATCACCAGCGTGACCACGCGACTCTCGCTCAGGGAGAAGAGTCCGACGACGACCGGATCGCCGTCGCTTGTGGCGACCGCGTAGTCGGCCGCGAGCACCTCGGTCGGGGAGTCTCCGAAGAAGTCGATGACGATGTCGGCCACGTCCGGGCAGTCGCCGGTGAGGACGCCCTCGAGACGTCGCGCCGCGACGTCGAGCAGTTCGTCTCGGGCGATGTCGGTGCTGTCGTCGGGCGGCGGGACCGTGGTGGTGGTCGCGACTTCGTCAGGGGTGTAGGTCGCAGCCTGCTCGTTCACCTCGAGCACGAGGCCGTCGTCGTCGGCGAAGGCACCGAGATCATCGGCCAGTGGATCGAAGTCCGCCATCGAGACGAAGAGTCGGACCTGATCGGTCGAATAGGCGAGCCCGTCGGTCTCGTTCACCTCACCGAATTCACCCGCTTCCACGGTGTCGGCGGTGTCCGCGTCGTCGAGGGCGCCGAACATCTCGTCCGCGGCCGCCGGACCGTCGGAATCGAGTGGTTCGAGCGCACTCTCCAGCGCCATGTCGCCCATGTCACCGGCCGAATCGTCGCCGTCGGCCCCACCGTCGTCGGTCGTTGTGTCGGCCATGTCGGCGCTGGCATCCCCGGCGTCGTCATCGTCGCTCGTGTCGATCGCGCGAAGGGCGGGAACGGCGAGGGCCAGGAGCAGTACCCCGGCCGCCACGGTGGCCGCCCGAGCGGGCCACGCTCTGCGTCGGGTTGTCGCCGCGGCCAGATCGGTCACGTTCCCGGCACTGGCACCGGCCGCCGTGCTCGCCGCCAGCGCGGTCGCGATGAGGCGGTCGGTGTCGACGGCGCCGAGGGGGGCGACGGGTGTCGCCGAGAGCGCTCGGGCTGCCTCCAACGCCGTGAGACGGTCACGAAGCGCGGCGTCCGTCGCGAGCCGATCGTCGAGTCGGCGGCGCGCGTGATCGGAGAGTTCACCATCGAGGTGAGACGAGAGTAGTTCGTCGTCGGAGAGCGGCTGATCGGGCATGGGCTATGGGGTCTGACGTCGGTCGGGGGGCGGTTGGTTCCCGGCGATCGCGTCGGCGAGTCGACCTCGACCTCGCGCGATGCGTGAGCGCACCGTGCCGGGGGCGATGTCGAGCACCTCGGCGATCTCGGCGTAGTCGAGGCCGGCGACATCGCGGAGGACGACGGCGGCCCGGAACTCGTCGGGCAGTTCGGCGAGCCCCCGGTCGACATCGAGCCGAGCCGAGACCGTCTCGGCCGGGTCGCGTGGGCTGGATCCTCCGACCGGGGTCTGGCCCGTCGTCTCGAACTCGGGGAGGCCGGGGTCGGGTCGTCGGCCTCGCCGGCGGAGTTCGTCGAGACAGGCGTTGGTCGCGACGCGATAGGACCAGGTCGAGAACTTGGCCCGACCATCGAACCGCGGCAGCCCCTTCACGATGGCGATGAGCGCCTCCTGCGTGGCATCCATGGCGTCGGCGTCGTTGCCCGCGAGACGTCGGCAGACCGCATGGATGCGGTCCTGATGCAGCCGCAGCAGCTGGTCGAGGGCCTTCTGGTCACCTCGCTGCGCGGCGCTGATCAGCGTCGTTTCGTCCATGGGAGCGATCCGCGGACCCTAGTCCACGGTGCGGTGGCGGCCGGGGGTCATCGGATCGTGATCTCGTTGATCAGGAGGCGGATCGGGGTGGGTCCGGCTCCGAGGTCGGTGAGCCAGAGCACGACGGTGTCGCCTCGGGCGGCAATCGGGATCTCGGCGTTCTGTTCGAGCCCGTTGCCCACCCCGCGAATCGGTCCGAAGTCGCCGATCGACGTCGCGTCCGCCGCGGCGAGGCCCGTCGCGACCCGCACCTCGGCCGCCCAGTCATCGGCATCGTCGGTGCGCACTGTGATCGATTCGAGATCGGTGGTGCCGTCGAGAGTGAGGACGAGTCCGACTCCCGACTTCTCACCCATGCGACGGTCCTCGTAGCGCTCGGTCGGCCAGCCGGTCGCGGGGTCGAGATCGATCGCCGCCGGGGCTCGGTCGTCGTGCTCGCCGGGAGTACCGGTCCCTTCGGGATCGAAGGCTGCGATCGACCGGATCCCGATGACGTCGGTGCCCGTCAGGGGTGGCTCGTCGTCGTCGGTTCCCGCCGACACCAGTGTCCAACCGAGGATGGCGATCGCGATCACGATCACGAGTCCGACCAGCCGTGGCCACCGCCGGCGTCGGGGCCGGACCCGGGTCGGCGGTCCGGATTCGCGGTGGGCGGCGACCGCCACGGTCGGGGCGGCCGGAGGAGGAGTGATCGCCGTGGTCGCCGCGCCCTCGGGCGTGGGCGTGGGCGCGGTGGTGGGT
>JBDQKM010000259.1:0-4157 GCA_040263275.1 Acidimicrobiales bacterium | reverse complement strand
GTGGGGAAGTCGGGGCGGGGCGGATCCTGCGGCCGTCGCGGGAGCCGGATGAAGGTGGACACGCCGGTGGCGGTGGGTTCTCCCGCCTCGTCGGTCATCGGGAAGTCGATCGAGATGGTCCGTCCGGCGCGCTGGACGACGGGGGTGCCTTCGATGCGTGGAGTCGAGACCGGGGCCCGGCGGATGCCGATGTCGACCGTGAAGCTCCAATCGTCGTCGGAGGCCATCTCGGCCATCCAGCCGGCGCCGACGTCGACGAGCATGACGAGCGTCGACCCGAGCGCCACTCCGTGGCTGGAGATTTCGGGTGTGACCTTCAGCCAGCACTCCGCCGTGTCGCCGACCCGGCGCAGGTGTGAGCCCATCTGTGACGGGAGGGAGCGAGCGCGGCTGGGGAAGTCGGTCACCGTCGGGAAGATAGCGGCAGGTCGTTGGACCGGGCCAAGTGGCTCAGGCGGGAAGCAGGCGGCGTTCGGCGCCGCGGAGCGCGATGCCGAGACCGATGATCGCCGCGGCCGCCGTCACCAGCAGCATCACCTCGCGGGGCCCGGTGTCGGCGAGGTCCTGTTCCTGCACGACGTTGGTCCCGAGCACGGCGACCACGGGGCTGTCGTCGGCGTCGGCGTCGACCGCGGGGGTGATGATCTCGGTCACCTCGCGCTTCCGGGCCTCGTCGCCGACATAGACGGCTACGCCCTCGGCGGGGATGTCCCAGTCGGCCACGATGGTCGCATTGCCGTCCGCATCGGTGACGGTGGTGACGACCATGGCGACGTCACAGTTGTCGGTGGTGACGTCGAGCTCGGTTCCTTCGACCGGAATGGCACAGGGAACGGCGTAGATCGGGGTGTCGGGCTCGAAACCGGTCACTTCGATGGTCAGTCGGGCCTCGCCCGGTTCGGACACCGCCGGCGTGATCTCGATGTCGGCGGCCAGTGAGATACCGACACCCACCGCCGTCGTGCCCACGGCTGCAATCAGCACCGTTGCCAGGAATCGCCGCATGTTCGTCCTCCGCTCAGATCGGTTCGCAACGAACCGTGTCGAAGAGCCACTCCGGTATGCACGCAGAGGAGACAATGGGCAGCCGAATATCACGTTGCGTGAGTCCCAGGTCGTGTGAGTCGGGAGGGAACGAATCGGTTCGGCGCGGCGTTTCCCTGTCCGATAAGCCGTGTACGGCGATCGAGCCGTACCAGAGGAAGTGGAACCCATGTTGTTCGGACGTGACAAGCAGACGATGCCCGACCCCGCCGACGCGCTTCCCGGTCGCCCCGACCCGGTTGCCGTGCCCGACGCCCACCTGGTGCTCGGCACACCCCTGGTCGGGCCCTACCCGGAGGGCATGGAGCTCGCCCTGTTCGGACTCGGGTGTTTCTGGGGCGCCGAGAAGTTCTTCTGGGCGCTCGACGGTGTCTACACGACGGCGGTCGGCTACGCCGGCGGCTACACCCCCAACCCCACCTACGAGGAGGTGTGCACGGGTCGCACCGGGCACAACGAGGTGGCGCTCGTCGTCTTCGACCCCACGGTCGTGTCCTACGAGGAGCTGCTCAAGGTCTTCTGGGAGGTCCACGACCCGACCCAGTTCATGCGCCAGCACAACGACATCGGCACCCAGTACCGCAGCGAGATCTACGTGTACTCCGACGAGCAACGCGCCGCCGCCGAGGCGAGCAAGGCCCGATACCAGGAGGCGCTCAACCAGAACGGCTTCGGCGACATCGAGACGACCATCGTCGATGCGCCCACCTTCTACTTCGCCGAGGCGTACCACCAGCAGTATCTGCACCGGAACCCCGGCGGATACTGCAACCACGGCCACTGCCAGGTCGTAGCGGACCTGGCCGACGCCTGACGGTCAGCCGAAAACGACACCGAGGCGGCGCCTCCACCACATCGGGGGAGGCACCGCCTCGGCGTGCGAGCGATGAGGGTCAGATGCTCTGGCTGGGGAAGCCGGGGCCCTCGTGGTCGGTGCCGTTCATGTTGGCGTTGAGGCGAGCGGCCTTCATCAGTTCGGCCATGACGGGGCCGAGATCCGACGGATCGTCGGTCTGGGTCGCCGTGGGGCCGAGGTGCCATCCCTCGGCGATGCCCAGCTGAGGACCACGCACGTCGAACACGCGACCGGTCACGTTGGCGCCCTCGGGCGAGGCGAGCCAGGTCGTGACGACCGAGATCCAGCGAGGCGACATGGCCTCCTTCATCTCGTCGGTCAGGTTCTCCTCGCCGCCCATCAACGGGAGGGTCAGGCGCGACACGGCGGTGGGGGCGAGACAGTTGACCGTCACGCCGTACTTCACCAGCTCCTGGGCGGCGATGATCGAGAAGGCGGCGATGCCGGCCTTCGCGGCGCCGTAGTTGGTCTGGCCGACGTTGCCGTAGATGCCGGAGGGCGAGGCGGTGTTGATGATGCGGCCGTAGACCTCTTCGCCGGCCTTCGCCTTGGCCCGCCAGTGGACGGCGGCGTGATGGGCGGGGCCGAAGGTGCCCTTGAGGTGGACGGCCATGATGGCGTCCCAGTCCTCTTCGCTCATCGAGAAGAGCATGCGGTCACGCAGGATGCCAGCGTTGTTCACGACGATGTTGATGTCGCCGAACGCGTCGATCGCCTGATCGATCATGGCCTTCGCCTCGTCGAACTTGGCAACGTTGCCGCCGTTGACGACGGCCTTGCCGCCCATGGCCTCGATCTCGGCCACGACTTCCTGTGCCGGGGTGGAGTCGCCGCCCTCACCGTGGATGTCGCCGCCGAGGTCGTTGACGACCACGGAGGCACCGTGCTCGGCCATCATCAGGGCGTGCTCACGGCCGATTCCGCGTCCGGCGCCGGTGATGAGGGCGACCTTGCCCTCGAGAAGCTTGCTCATGTCCCCTCCCGGGGGTTGGTTCGGTGTCCGCGCCGCCACGCCGGCGGTGTCGGTCCGCCGGATGGCGGGATGTAAACGATCGTTAGCGTGCCACGGTGGGCGGCAAACGGCTACTCGCGGACCGTGGTCCGTCTGCTCAGGGGTCGACCCAGCCGTTGGCTTCGCAACCGGCGAGTCCCTTGGTCTGCTGCATCATGATCGGCGCCGGCTCACCCGGTCCGGGGCACTCGTCGTGGCCCGGGCCGACGATGTAGTGGCCGACTTCGTGATTGATCAGATAGCGGCGGTAGGTCTCGAGGTCGGCGGGCCAGTCGTCGGTGGCGCCGAACCAGCGCAGCGAGTTGATCGCGATCCATCCGTTGCGGGCGCACGAGAACCGACCGTTGGTCTGCAGGGGTGCACACATCCGGTCGACGTCCCCGGGCGAGGCGACGATCAGTGTGAAGTCGCCGCCTTCGTCGACGAGTTCGAAGCCGGCACCGCGGCCGATCCAGCTGCGTCCGTCGCCGAGGGTGTCGACGACGAAGCGGGCCAGGTCGTCCCGCTGGAGGTCGATGCCGTCGCCGACCTCGATCGAGAACCGGACCATCGGTGACCCGTCGTAGAGAAGGGCGGGAGGGGCCGCGCTCGTCGTTGGAGGCAGGCTCGAGGGGGCAAGCGTGATCTCCGGCAGGGTGGTCGATGGCAGGGTGTTCGATGGCAGCGTGGTCACTCCTGCCTCGACGCTCGGGCTCGTGGTGTCCGGGGCCACTGTGACCTCGCCCCCCGCGCAACCGGCGAGGACCAGGGCGACGCCGGTGAGGAGTCGTTTCACGTCGTGGCGGCGAGGGCCCAGGTGAGACCGCCGGTGTGGCGCTCGTGCTTGCGGCCCTGCGCGATCAGTCCCGGCATCACGGCGGCCGACTGTTCGATCGCCTCCTCCACCGTGCAGCCCGAGACCTCGTAGATCGTGAGGTGGTCGGCCGTCCCGGCACGGGTGGGGTGCCGTCGCCAACGCGAACCGGCGACGAAGGCCCCGCTCGCCATCATGTCGGGCAGGTGTTGGTCGTCGTACCAACGGTTCCATTCGTCGACTCGTTCGGGATCGGTGCAGAGCACCTCGGCCACGATCATGCCGGTGATCTCGGCCTCGGGGCGTACGACGATCGGCTGTCCGGCCCGGCGCCATTCGTCGCGACGGATCTCCGCGTGGGCGTGGGCCCGGCCGTCGGCGCGGGCCGCGGCGGTCTCGCGGTCGAACCCGGTGAGGCGATCGGCGGGGAGGTGGATCACATGACTGTGGCC
>JBDQKM010000258.1:0-4179 GCA_040263275.1 Acidimicrobiales bacterium | reverse complement strand
GCTACGAACCCGAACAGTTCGATCCCCATGCCGCCCCCGCGTTGCTGCATCGGATCGCGGCGGCGCTGGCGCCCCATGTCGACGTGTTCCTCACCGAGACGCACTCGCTGCTCGCCGAGGTGCGGGCCAGCGCGGCGGCAGCGGCTGGGTACGGCCTGCCGTTGTGGATCGGGGTGACCCTCGCCGACGGCACGACCGGGCCGTCGATGCTGCGCTCGGGAGAGTCGGTCACCGACGCGGCCCGGGTCGCGGAGGAGCTCGGCGCGGAGGCGCTCCTGTTCAACTGCTCGGAACCGGAGGTGATGGAGCCGGCGATCGTCGAGGCCCGGTCGGTGCTCCCCGACGCGATCGCCGTCGGTGCCTACGCCAATGCGTTCGAGGAGAAGGAGGACGAGTACGCGGCCAATGACGTGATCCTCGATCACCGTCCCGAGCTCGACGACGGGGGCTACACCGAGTTCGTGGAGCGCTGGCTCGACGCCGGAACCGAGATCGTCGGGGGCTGCTGCGGCATCATGCCCGAGCACATCGGCCGACTCCACGCGCTTCGCTGAGGGCTGGCTACGCTCTCGACCATGTCGGCACCCACGCACGTTCCCGGTCGCGTCAACCAGAAGAAGCTCTACAACTCGCCGCCCCGGCGGCCTGGTTCATGGAAGGCCGATCGCCCCGGAGAGGTGATCGGCACCGCCCAACCGGCTGGTCCCGCGCTCGGCAACCAGGGTCCCGATCAGGGCTACGTCCTCAAGCTCGCGGCCCGGCTGAAGGACGATCTCGTGCTCGCGCCCGGCGAACACGCAGCTGATGCCCTCGAAGGCGCGACCGCCGTGGCCCTGCGCCGAGCCTCGCTCTACGGGCGAGCGCCGATGATCGAAGACCTGAAGATGGCACTCACCCTGTTCGGTTACCTCGGCCCGGCGCCCGACGAGTTGGTGGCGATGCGCCGCGAACTGTTCGACGAGGTGCATCACTCGACGATCCACTACTTCGCCGCCCGGGAGATCGCCGACATGGTGCCCGAGGCGACTCTGCGGATGTCGTTGGGCGGCGTGGCCGCGGCGAGTGCCGCCGACTGGAAGGCGCCGCTCGGCCTGTAGCCGGTGGCATCGCTGCCCGCTCATGGCGGGACGATCTGGAAGCTGCCGCTCTCGTCGATGGTGACGCGCCACCCCTTCTCGTGGATGAGGTGATGGCCGTGGTCGCAGACCAACACGAGGTGATCGATGTCGGTGGGTCCTCTGGCCGGAGGTGCCCACGGGGTGAGGTGATGGGCCTGGCAACGCGTGGGGTCGGCCCCGCAGTGTCGACACCCGCCGTCACGATCGATGAGCGCGTGCCACTGATCGTCGGTCGCGAGCCGAACCGAGCGACCCTGCCAGAGCACGGCACCATCCGCGCCGTAGACGGCGCAGATGAACGCGCTCTCGCACGCGATGCGTTCGAGCACGGGTTGGGGGATCGGCGTTCCGTCGATGAACGCCGCACCGCCGGATGGGTCGTCGACGGCGCAACGGTCGAGATCGATGCGCAGGTGTGACACATAGCGGGGATGCGGTCGCCGGGGCCGAGCCCCCTCGGTGCCCGCCGGCGTGATCAGGTTCGCCAGCGCGTCGGCGCCGCGCTGGGCATGGGTGCGGCGGGTGGCCGGGTCGGCATCGCGACCGCCGTCTTCGCGGTAGAGCCGGTCCATCTCGGCTTCGAAGGCCTTGAGCACCGGGTCGCCGGCGACGGGGTCGAGTTCGCCGTGGATGCCGATGCGGCCGTTGTTCTTGCGCCACACGCGGCCCTGCCGCTCGCATCGCGCCTTCTCCTGGCGGCTCGCCGCCTGGTCGTGGTCCTCGTTGTTGCCGGCCCATTCGCCGGCCTTCTTCGCGAAACGGTCAGCCGGGAGCTGCGTGGCCAGTCTCGTGAGCGCCGAGTCGGCCGCCGCGGGTGAGACCCGAGACGCCGCCGCGGCGGCCGCGTCGGCATGCTCGGGTGAGATCTCGCCCTTCTCCAACGCGCCCCGCAGCCCGGGCATCGAGGCGAGCTGGGTCGCCGTCCTGGTGGCCCGCTTCGATGCGGCCTGCGACTCGCGGGTCTTCGTCCGGTTGGCATCGGCAGGCCGGACCCCGTCGTCGTGGAGGTCGGACAGCCCGGCCAACACCGCGTACTTCTTGGCGGCGACCAGCGAGGTCAGCCGTCCGCAGCGTTCGAGCGCGGCTTCGAGTTGTGCACGGGTCTTGCCCGCCGGGTCGAACCTGCACAGCTCCTCGAAGTCCTCCGCTTCCATGCGTCGAACGTAGCGAACATATGTTCGCTTTTCAACATGAAACGAGAGAAGAAGGAACGAAAAGCTCAGTCGAGCAGGATCAGCAGGGCGAGAAGCCCGCAGGCGAGCCCGGCATAGCCCACGATCAGGCCGATCATGGCGTTGCCGCGCCCGACCTCGCGTCCGTCGGACTCCCGGATCTGTTGCAGGGCGAGGTGGCCGAAGATCACGCCCAGGATCGAGCCGATGAAGAAGACCCACGCGATCGACAACACCAGCGACGCCATGGCGAACTGGTTGTTGCGAGGCGGGCCGACCGGGGCCTGGACCACGGGGGCGACGTTGACGGGTGGCCGCTCGGGCGAGGCGGCCCACGCGGTGCCGTCCCACCAGCGTTCGACCGCGGGGTTCTCGGGGTCGGGGTAGTAGCCGGCCGGCGGGGATTCGGTCTCGCGCACGGAGGGCAAGTTACCGTCTCGTCGTGACCGACATGCCGCCACCCCCGCCGCCTCCCCCCGGGGGCACAGGCGACGGTCATGCCAGACCCGATCCTCCACCGGTCGAACCGAGCGACCTTCGGACCGCGAGCCGGTGCGTCGATCATCGACTCGGTCGTGTTCTTCGTGTCGCTCATCGTGCCCGGTGCCGTGCTGTTCTCCCTCGATGGTGCGCTGCCCCGGGAGGACGTGCAGTCGTGCCTCGATGCATCCACCGGCCAGCGGGTGCTGTGCCAGCCCCTCACCGGCGCTTCGGTTGCCGTGATCGCGTTGACGGTCGTGTCGTTCGCGGTCGCCTACCTGTTCCTGTGGTCGGGCGAGCTCATCGGCCGGCGGGGTGTCACTCCCGGGCGCCGGCTCCTGCGGATCCGGGTCGTCGACATCGCGACGGCGCAACCGATCGGCGTGTGGCGAGGCATCGGTCGCTACCTGATCCAGATCCCGCTCGGCTTCTGTTTCATCGGCAGCCTCGTCGACATCTTCTGGATGATGCGAGACGCCGACAGTCAGACGATCCACGACAAGGTCGTGGGATCCGTCGTGGTGAGGGACCCGCGCTGAACGGTGGCGGATAGCCTCGGCTCCGTGACCGCCCCTCGAGTTCGTTTCGCGCCGGCTCCGACCGGCTATCTGCACGTGGGCAGCGCTCGTAGCGCCCTCTTCAACTGGCTGTACGCGCGTCACACCGGCGGCACCTTCGTGCTGCGGGTCGAAGACACCGACGAGGCCAAGACCACCCAGGAGTTCGTCGACGCCATCACCGGGCCGCTCACGTGGCTCGGACTCGACTGGGACGAGGGTCCGTTGTTCCAGTCGGCCCACCGCGATCGTCATGTCGCCGCGGTGGAGCAGCTCGTGGCCGAGGGCAAGGCCTATTTCTGCGATCTCAGCCGCGACGAGATCGACCAGAAGGCGGCCGACGCCGGCCTGCCTTCCGGCTACCACGGCTGGTCGCGCGATCGCGACGTGCAGGACGGCCCCGGAGTCGTGGTCCGGTTCCGGGCGCCCGACGAGGGCCGCACCGTGGTCGACGACATGATCCGCGGGCGCGTCGAGTTCGCCCACGACACGATCGAGGACTTCGTGATCCGTCGAGGCGACGGCTCGCCGGTCTTCCTCATCGCCAACGCGGTCGACGACCACGACATGGGGATCACCCATGTCATCCGGGGCGAAGACCTCCTCAACACCACCCCCAAGGTCCTGCTGCTCTGGGCCGCTCTCGGGTTCGGTGAGCCGCCCACCTACGCCCATCTGCCCTTGCTGGTCAACGAGCAGCGCAAGAAGCTGTCGAAGCGCCGTGACGACGTGGCCCTCGCCGACTATGTCGCTCGTGGCTATCTGCCCGAGGCGATGCGCAACGCGCTCGCCCTGTTGGGATGGGGGCCGAAGGACGAGGTCGAGATCCGCCCGATCGAGGAGATCATCGAG
>JBDQKM010000257.1:0-4210 GCA_040263275.1 Acidimicrobiales bacterium | reverse complement strand
CGCCGCGGATGACGGTCAATTGCCGCTCCTTGATCCTCAGCTGCTGCTGCAACTGAGCGATCTGCAAGTCCAGCTCACTGGGCTCGGGCGCGGGTTCGACAACTGGTTGCGACTGAGAGTGCGGGTCGGGAACGAGCCGGGGATGTGCAACGCCCGCAGCGCGGAGCGGCCAAGTGGGATCGAGAGCCGGTCCCCAGTGCCGTCCTAGTCCACCGATCGTGAGCCGGCCGCCGGGTGAGACACCGTGACGACACCGGCGCCGACGCCGGGCAGGTGGGCCCGCCCGACCCGGTCGGTGACGGCGACAAACCCGGCGTCACCAGCGGCGAGGCAGTGGAGCTGCGTGCGGCTCGTCGTCGGATCAAGATGTTGGAGCAGGAGAACGAGGTGCTGCGCCGAGCGGCTGCGTATTTGGGGCAGGCCAACCTCCCGAAAGGATGATGTACCCGCTCGTGAAAGAGCTCGCCGACGACGGGATTCCCGTGACGGTGTCGTGCCGGGTACTCGATCTTGCTCGCCAGCCCTACTATCGGTGGCTCGAATCACCGATCTCTGACGCGGAGCTCGAGGAGGCGTATTTGGCCAACGCGATCTTCGACGCGCATCGTGACGACCCCGAGTTCGGGCACCGGTTCCTCGCCGACGAGGCCCGCCTCGCCGGGTTCGAGGTGTGCGACCGCACCGTGTGGAAGATCTGCTCCGAGAACGCCTGGTGGTGCAGTTTCGCCAAGAAGAAGTCCCGCAAGAAGTCGTCGCCGGCAACGGCCGCGCACGATGATCTCGTGCGCCGCGTCTTCACCGCAGACCGCCCGAATCAGTTGTGGCTCACCGACTTGACGGAGCATCGAACCGACGAAGGAAAGCTGTATCTCTGCGCAATCAAAGATCTGTGGTCGAACCGGATCATCGGCTACTCCATCGACGAACGAATGAAAGCCCGACTCGTTGTCGCGGCGCTCAACAACGCAGTCGCCCGTCGAGGCGACGTTGCCGGCTGCATCCTGCATTCCGACCGCGGATCGCAATTTCGCGCTCGAAAGGTTCACGGAGCGTTGGCCTGTCACGAGATGGTCGGCTCGATGGGCCAGGTCGGCTCCGCCGGCAATAACGCCGCCATGGAATCGTTCTTCTCGCTACTTCAGAAGAACGTGCTCAACACCCAACGCTGGGCCACCCGCGAAGAACTCCGCATCGCGATCGTGACCTGGATCGAACGCACCTACCACCGACGCCGACGCCAAGACCGACTCGGCCGATTGACCCCCATCGAATACGAAACCATCATGACCCCACAGACGGCCACCGCCGCCTGACCAACCTGTCACCTAAACGTGCAGCAGACCCGATTCGACATGCCAATCGAAGTGCTGCCCCAGACACAACACACCGGCGCCGAGATCCGCGGTGTGACGCTCTCGCCCGATCTCGACGACGCGACCGTGGCCGAGATCCGCGCCGCCCTCCTCCGGTGGAAGGTCGTCTTCTTCCGCGACCAGGACCTCGACCGCGACCGCCATGTCGCACTCGGCGCCCGGTTCGGCGAGGTCACCCTCGCCCACCCCACCCTGCCACCACGATTCCCCGATCATCCCGAGATCGTGGTGATCCAGAAGGACGCGCACGGCCACGACGACCCCGAGGAGACCATCCTCGAACACCGCTGGCACAGCGACGTCACCTACACAGCGATGCCGCCGATGGGATCGATCCTGCGGGCGGTCGAACTCCCGCCCTACGGCGGCGACACCGAGTGGACGAACCTCGCCGCCGCCTACGCCGGCCTCTCGGCGCCCCTGAAGGCGATGATCGACGGTCTCACGGCCGTCCACCACAACGTGCTGCACCTGATGAGGGGCGAGCCCAACCAGCTCCAGCGCGACTTCGAGTCCATCCGGCTGCGGGCGCGGCACCCCGTGGTGTCGGTCCACCCCGAGACCGGCGAGAAGGTGCTCTACGTCAACCCCGACTTCACAAGCCACGTCTACGAACTCACGCGCCAGGAGGGCGAGCACGTGCTCGCGCTGCTCTACGAGCAGCTCGCCAGCCGCGAGTACACCGTCCGCTTCCGGTGGGAGCCCGGCTCCGTCGCCTTCTGGGACAACCGGGCCACCGCCCACCGTGCGCCGCTCGACGTGCCCGCCGGGTACCACCGCGAGATGGAACGCATCACGCTGGCCGGCGAGCCGCACACCGGGCCGACGGGCTTCACCTCGGAGGTCTTCGAGCCGGCTCGGGCCTGACGCTCGGTACCAGCACGCGTCACACCGCGTGCGTACGATCGCCCTGGATGGCGATCTCATTTCGGACCACCGAACTCGGCGAGGCGGCGCACGAATCGCTGGGATCTGCGATCGCGGAACTGAAGACCGGTCGCGCCCTCTCGCCCGTCGCCGTGCTCGTTCCGTCGAACTATGTGGGCATCGCCGCCCGCCGGGGCATCGGCCGGCGCGCGGGCATCGCCGCGGTCACCTTCCTCACGCCCTACCGCCTCGCCGAGCTGTTGGGCGCGCCCGCGGTCGCCCACAGCGGCCGTCGGCCGGTGTCGACCCCCGTCATCGCCGGCGCCGTCCGGGCGGTGCTGGCCGATGCGCCCGGCCACTTCGCGGGGGTCCACACCCACCCCGCCACCGAGCGCTCCCTCGTGCGGGCCCACAAGGCGCTCTCCGAGGTCGGGCCCGGCGGCCTCGCCGCGATCGCCAACACCTCGAGCCGGGCCGCCGACGTCGTTCGTGTCCACCGGGCGGTGGCCGACCTGCTCCGGCCGACGTTCAGCAACGAGCAGGATCTCGTCGATGCTGCGGTCGCCGCGATGTCCTCCGGCCACCCGGTGCTCGACGAGCTCGGCCCCGCCGTGCTCCACCTCCCGCAACGGCTCACGTCGAGCCAGATCCGGCTGCTCACGGCCTTCGGCGAGGCCTCGCAACTCCACGTGATCGCGGGCGTCACCGGCCACCCCGATGCCGATGCGCCCGTGCGCCACAGCATCGAACGGCTCGGTCTCGAGTGGCCCGAGCCGGCCACCCCGGCCCTTCCCCGAGCCGACCGCGGTCTGTCGCTCAGCGACGCCGATGACGAGGTCCGCCACGCCCTGCGCACCATCGTCGACGCGGCCCGGGACGGCACCCCGCTCGGCCGCTGCGCCGTGCTCTACGGCTCCCGCGATCCCTACGCCCGTCTGCTCGGCGACGCCTTCGACGCCGCCGACATCGACTGGTTCGGCACCAGTGTCGAGACCGCCGATGCCTCGCTGCTCGGGCGTTCCCTGCTGGCATTGCTCGCCCTCCCCGACCACGACTTCAGCCGCCGCGACGTGGCCGCATGGCTCGCCGGCGCCCCGATCCGTGGTGTCGACAACCGGCCCGCACCCGTCGCCGCATGGGAACGGGCCAGCCGAGCCGCCGGCGTGGTTGCGGGGCCCGACCAGTGGACCACCCGCTTGGGGCGCCTCGTCGACGAACTCGAGGGCGATGCCGCCCTGGCGGAGCGGGATGAGGAGCAGACCTGGCGAGCCGAGCGCTACCGCCGCGAGGCCGAGCAGGCCCGCGATCTCCTCACGTTCGTGACCGGGCTCATCGATGCGCTCCAGCCCGGAGGTCGTGGCGCGAGTTGGAAGGGTCTGGCCTCGTGGTGCCGCTCGCTCGTGCGCACCTACCTCGGCGGTGAGACCCTGCGGGAGACCTGGCCTCCGGACGAGCAGGCCGCGGGCCAGCGCATCGACGCGGCCATCGACCGACTCGGCGACCTCGACGGCATCGACCCCAACCCGTCGGTCGCCGCCTTCCGCCGTGCCCTCGAGCTGCAGCTCGCCGACGACATCGGCCGCCACGGCACCTTCGGCAACGGCGTGCTCCTCGGCCCCGCCCACATGGCGCTCGGCCTCGAGCTCGATGTCGTCGTCGTGGTGGGCATGGCCGAGGGCTCCTTCCCGGGCCGCCGTCGCGATGACCCGCTGCTCCCCGACCGGGTGCGCACGGTGCTCACCGAGCCCGGCGACCTTCCGACACGGGCCCTGCTCGTGGCCGACGACCATCGCGCCCTGCTCGGGGTGATGGCGGCAGCCGACCACGTCACCATGACCTTCCCCCGTGGCGATCTCCGGCGCAGCGCCGAACGGGCGCCGTCGCGTTGGCTGCTCGACAGCATCGAGGCGCACGAAGGCCCCGGGGTGCGGCCCGCGGCCGACGAGCTGGGGCGGCGCACCGGCCAATGG
>JBDQKM010000256.1:0-4218 GCA_040263275.1 Acidimicrobiales bacterium | reverse complement strand
CGGCAGCGGATCGAGGTCGTCAGGACACGCGACGCCCTCACCGTGCCGTTGGGTCGCTGGAAGTGGCCGGCCCTCGTCGGGGTCGTGGTGGTGCTGGGCAACGCGCTGGCCGGTCCCGTGGCGGTGTTCGGCTTCTGGGCCTGGCGGGGCCTGCGGGCCGACTCCGACACCATCGGGCTCGGTACCGACCTGGGCCAGCTCGTCGAACCCGCCGTCCACACTGCCCAGGCGGGCCTGATCACCGCGGCGATCGCGATCGCGGTCGTGCTCCCCGTGGCCTGGTTGACGGCCCGCTACCGCAGCAAGGTCGGCGGCACCGCCAACTCGATGGTGGTCGCGGGGTTCGCGCTCCCGGGCGTGGTCATCGCCCTGTCGATCGTGTTCTGGGCGATCGATGCGCCGATCATCCAGCGCTGGTACCAGACGTTCCCGCTGCTGATCCTCGCCTACGTGTTGCACTTCGGCGCCCAGGCGACCCGAGCCGCCCAGGTCGCGGTGGGCGCGGTGCCGGCCCGCCTCGGCGACGCCGCGGCCACCCTCGGCGCCGGGCGGATCCGACGCCTGTTCACCATCGAACTCCCGCTCATGATGCCGGGGCTGCTCGCCGGTGCCGGCCTCGTGATGCTGTCGACCATGAAGGAACTCCCGGCCACCAAGCTGTTGGCCCCGGCCGGGTTCGAGACCCTCGCCACCGAGATCTGGAGCGCCGGCGAGAGTGGTGCCCTCGCACAGGGCGCACTCGCGTCGCTGGCCCTCGTCGCGGTCTCGGCCGTGCTCACGTGGGCGGTGGTCCTCAGGCGTCTCGAGCACTACTGAGGCTCGACGACCTCGCGCCGTTCAGCTGGTGGTGACCATGATGCGGGCGCTGGCGAATTCGCCGACCCCCACGGCCGCGCCCTCGATCTCGACGGTTGCGGTGCCGTCGGGGGACATGGCCTTCATCCGGCCCTTGGAGCCGGGAGTGATCGACGACTGCTCGAGGAAGTCGAGCATGCCTTCGAGGAACTCGAGCTCCTCGGGGATCCGGCGAACGGTGAACGCATCGCCGACACCGATCGAGTCGAGTGTGACCAGGTTGGGCGCTTCGTAGCCGGTGCCCGGAATCGGGTTGCCGTGCGGGCACGTGGTGGGGTCGTCGAGCCGGGCCATCATCGCCGCCTCGACGACGGGGGAGATGACGTGCTCCCACTTGCCCGCCTCCTGATGGGCATCGGCCCAGGAGAGGCCGAGGATGTCGGTGAGGAAGCACTCGGCGAGCCGGTGGCGGCGCACGACGGTCTCGGCCAACTCACGGCCGGCCTCGGTGAGGGTGATCTGGCGACCCGCTTCGACCAGACCCTCGGCCTCCATACGCTTGACCATCTCCGACACGGCCGGGCGCGAGACCTCGAGCCGTTCGGCGATGCGAGCCTGGATGACATCGAAGTCGTCTTCATCGAGCTCGAAGATCGTCTCGCAGTACTCCTCGAATGCGGGGTGCCACTCGGGCGACTCGTACTCGGCCATGCTCCTCATGCTACTGGTCTTCGAACACCGACAGGACGGTGTCGTCAGGGGTCGATAGCTTGCCTCCATGTCGGATGAAGCCGAGGCCGCCCTCGCTCGATTCTCCCCACCGGTGCGCGAGTGGTTCCGTTCCACCTTCGAGGCGCCGACACCGCCGCAGGTTGCCGGGTGGCCTGCCATCGCCGATGGCGACCACACCCTCATCCTCGCGCCCACCGGTACCGGCAAGACCCTCTCGGCGTTCCTCTGGGCCCTCGACCGACTCGCCGTCGACCCTGTGCCCGACGAGGAGCAGCAGCGCACCCGGGTCGTCTACCTCTCGCCCCTCCGGGCTCTCGCGGTCGATGTCGAGAAGAATCTCCGCGCCCCGCTCAAGGGCATCGGTTTCGCCGCCGAGCGCTCGGGCGAGTCGGTGCACACCCCCACGGTCGGGATCCGCACGGGCGATACGCCCACCCAGGAGCGTCGCCAACTCGTCCGCCATCCACCCGACATCCTGATCACCACCCCCGAGTCGCTGTACCTGATGCTCACCTCGAAGGCCCGCGAGACGCTGGCCAACGTCCAACACGTGATCATCGACGAGATCCACGCCATGGCGGGCACCAAACGTGGTGCCCACCTGATGCTGTCGCTCGAACGGCTCGAGGAGCTCACCGAGCGACCACCGCAGCGCATCGCGCTGTCGGCCACGCAACGCCCACTCGACGAGATCGCCCGCTTCCTGGGCGGGGCGACGACAGGCGACGACGGGTCCATCACTCCGCGGCCGGTCACGATCGTCGATGCGGGAGCCCGCAAGGAACTCGACGTCGAGGTCGTGGTCCCGATCGACGACATGGGCGCGCTGGGCGAACGGATCGAGCCCTCGCTCGACGGGCCGGCCGCAGCATCGCCGGGACGACGCAGCATCTGGCCGTCGATCCATCCGCGCCTGCTCGAGCTGGTCGAGACCCACCACTCCACGCTCATCTTCTCCAACGCCCGCCGGCTGAGCGAACGTCTGGCCACGCGGCTCAACGAGCTGTCGCTCGAGAAGCGAGCCCTCGACGAGGGCATGTCGCTGCCGCCTCCGCCGGTCGTCGTCGGGGCCGGCGACGAGCAGACCGGCACCAGCGCGATCGAGGGCGAGGAGCTGGTCAAGGCCCATCACGGCTCGTTGTCCCGTGAGCGTCGGCTCCAGGTCGAAGACGAGCTCAAGCGGGGCGACCTCAAGGGCCTCGTCGCCACGTCGTCGCTCGAGTTGGGCATCGACATGGGTGCCGTCGATCTCGTGATCCAGGTCGCGAGCCCCGGTTCGGTCGCGTCGGGGATGCAGCGCATCGGTCGGGCCGGACACCAGGTGGGCGAGCCCAGCCGCGGCAAGATCTTCCCGAAGCACCGGGCCGATCTCGTCGAGGCCGCGGTCGTCGTCGACCGGATGCACCAGGGGCTCATCGAGGAGACCCACTACCCCCGCAATCCGCTCGACGTGCTCGCCCAACAGATCGTGGCCATGTGTGCGATGGACGACTGGGCCGTCGACGAACTCGCGGCGGTCGTGCGCCGCAGTGCCAACTTCAACGACCTGTCCGATGAGGTGCTCGGCAACGTGCTCGACCTCCTCTCCGGCACGTACCCCTCCGAGGAGTTCTCCGAGCTGCGGCCCCGGATCGTCTACGACCGTGTTGCCGGCGTGGTGCGAGGCCGAGCCGGGTCGCAGCGACTGGCCGTCACCAACGCGGGCACCATCCCCGACCGCGGCCTCTTCGGGGTGTTCCTCCCCGACGGCACCCGGGTCGGCGAGCTCGACGAGGAGATGGTCTACGAGAGCCGGGTGGGCGAGACCTTCCTGCTCGGGGCGTCGACCTGGCGGATCGAGGACATCACCTTCGAGCGGGTGATCGTCACTCCGGCGCCCGGTCAGCCGGGCAAGATGCCGTTCTGGCACGGCGACGGCCCCGGTCGGCCGCTCGAACTCGGCCGGGCCATCGGTGCGTTCATCAGGGAGATCCGTGAAGAGAAGGACCCTCTGCCCCGACTGCGCAAACGGCACGGACTCGACGAGCTCGCCGCGGCGAACCTGATCGCCTACCTCGAGGAGCAGTTCGAGGTCGCCGGCGCCGTGCCCGACGATCGCCACGTCGTCGTCGAGCGCTTCCGCGACGAGATCGGCGATTGGCGGGTCTGCATCCTCACCCCGTTCGGCGCGCAGGTCCACGCCCCCTGGGGGATGGCCCTGCAGGCGCGGCTGGGGGAGCAATGGGGGGCCGACGTCGAGCTGATGTGGAGCGACGACGGCATCGTCATGCGGCTCCCCGAGGCCCTCGACCGGTTGCCCGTCGACGAGCTCCTCTTCGACCCCGACGAGATCGACGACCTGATCATCGGACGACTGCCCGACACGGCGATGTTCGCATCGCGCTTTCGCGAGTGTTCGGCCCGGGCCCTGTTGCTGCCCCGGCGCCGACCCGACCAGCGGACCCCCTTGTGGCAGCAGCGCCAGCGCGCCGCCGATCTGCTCTCGGTGGCCGCCAAGTACCCGTCGTTCCCGATGCTGCTCGAGGCGACCCGCGAGTGCGTCAACGACGTCTTCGACCTCCCCGCGCTCCGCCAGGTGATGACCGATCTCCGGAGCCGCAAGATCCGCGTCGTGCCGGTCGAGACGTCGAAGGCCTCGCCGTTCGCCCAGTCGTTGCTCTTCTCGTGGATCGCCGTCTACATGTACGAGGG
>JBDQKM010000255.1:0-4236 GCA_040263275.1 Acidimicrobiales bacterium | reverse complement strand
GCGGCGTAGTCGAAGTCGAGATGCAGCCATGCCGGGTTCATCGTCATCGTCGTGAACCCGACGTTGTCGGCCTCGGTGATCGTCCGCCGCAGCGCGTGCGGGATCACCAGGCCCACCGTCAGCTCCTCGAACCACCGGCCGGTCGCCGGTCGACCCTGGGCATCGGTCCTCGCCTCGATCTCGCTCATGGCGCCATCCTCGCAGAATCAGAGGTCGAGCTTCGCGACCGAGTCGTCGAGTCCTCCGGGTCGACTGCTACGCAGCCACGCCGCCCGGTAGGCCGCCTCGGCCTCTCGCGCCGGAGCCAGGGGCGCGCCGGCCCGCTCGAGTCCGTGGTCACGACTCAACCGCCGCAGTCCGTGGTGGGCGAGCCCACACGCAGCCGTCATCTCCTCGGCGATGAGTTCGCCTCTGGGCCCACCGACCGAACCCGCCCGAAATCTCGCGGTGGCTTCGGTCAAGAGCTGCTCGGCCTGCTCGATGCCACCGGCGTCGAGCTCCCCCAGGACCGGAAAGGGGCCGCCGATCACCGCGGCCAGCGGCGACGAATTCGGCGACATGACCCCGATGCTCTCTGCGATGTTGCCGAGCCGGTCGATCAACTCCCCCACGCCGTCGGCGCAGCCGAGGATCGAATCGATCGTCGACCAGACCGTGGCGTCGTCGGGCAGTCGGCCGGTCGTCGCAGCCACGCCGCCCCGAACGATCGACGGCAACGAAACCGGTAGTGGCTGCCAGTGTCCGCCATCGCCCCAGTCGGTCAGGAGCAGGCCCGGGGACGCGTGGGCCGACCCGATCGCCACCGCGTCAGCGATGTTGGCGGCGGCGTTGCGGTTGCGGCCGATGATCGTGTTCCAGGTCGCCGTGCCGGGAGCGACCCAGAACGGGAGACCGGCATCGATGAACATCCGGGCGTGGGCGACGAAGCCACGGTTGGCGTCGTCGGGGAGACCGAGCCTCTCGACGACCTCGGCACCCAGGAAGTCCATCCAGTTCGCGGCGGCCGGCGCCTCGTAGTTCCACACGACGGGCACGGCGCCGTCGGGGATCCTCGGGATCAGCGACGCATCACGCCGGAAAAGGTCGGCCCAGAACATGACCTCGTGGCCGTCGCCCACCAGCGGTTCGATGATCCGGGTCAGGTGCTCGAGATACACGTGGTCCCGACCGCGCTCGGCCACTGCGTTCGCCGACGCCCCCTCGCCGAGCTCGAAGGGCTCGTCGCCGCCGATGTGGATCCGACGGTGACGCAGCGTCGACACCATGTCGCGGGCCAGCTCGACGGCCAGTGCGGCATTCTCCGCCGTCGGGGCGAGACACGTCGGATCGCTGCGACCGCCACCGAAGATGCTCTCGAAGCCGTCGGGGCACTCCGCTCGATCCCGGTACTCGTCGTGGGCCAACCACCGGGCCATGTGGCCGAAGCCGTTCATGTTGGCCACCAGATCGACTCCCGCCGCCGCACAGACGCGATCGAGCCGACGCAGGTCGTCGTGGGTGAGCGGCGACGCGTCCTTCCACACGGTCTGGTGACCGACATAGTCGAAGGTGTGCTCCACATAGAGCTGCAGCTCGTTGAAGCCGACCGCCGCGAGCACGTCGACCAGCCACGCCAGCGTCTCGTTGGTGGGCACGCGGTCTCGACTCACGTCGAGCATGTAGGCGCGTCGTTCGAAGGCGGGCTTCACAGCGTCGACCCGTCCGACGCGAGGTCCTCCAGCTCCCCGTCCCACTCGTAGAAGTAGATCGGGGCGGCGCCATCGGGCGTCTCGGCGTCGTAGAAGCCAGGCCCGTAGCCCGGGATGTGGAACTCGCCGAGGGTCTCACCGGCTGCCCGGAAGGTGTCGTTGTTCAACTCTGGTCCCGCGGCGGTTGCGACCGCTTCGAAGAGCGAGACGTCGCGACAGGCGCGTGCCACCGAGACGATGTTCTCGGGTTCGTCGGGTGCTCTGGTGTTCGGGTCGAACACGACGGGCTCGCCGGCGGCTTCGACGATCGCGATGCAGTTCTGGAGCGCAGGGTCGGCCCACCAACCGAGCTGCTCTGCGGTGTTGCCGGCGACAGACCCCGCCAGCACGCTCAGGTCGCGACCGCCCCGATCGCGAATGTAGGCCCGCAGCGAACTGAGCGAGGTCGTCGCGATGCGGGGACGGAACGTCAGGTCCTCGAGTCCACCGACGTAGAGCGGCGTGCCGCCCTCGATGGCCACGGCGAGGGTGACGCCCAGCGTCTCCTGCCGCTCGGCGATGAGGCTGGTCTCGGCGTCGGACGCAACCGTGTCGATGGGCGACGCCTCGATGAACGACACGTCGACCACCTCGGCCCCGAGATCGGCGAGCACGGGTACGGCGACCCGTTCGATCACGCCCTGGTCGGCGATGGCGCCGACCACGCCGACCGTCTCTCCATCGAAGATGCCGCGCTCGGCGAACCCCCGCAGCACGGTCTCGACACGCTCGTCGGTGTTGCGATCGCCGGTGAACCAGGGAGCCGTGGAGGCCGCGAGCCGTGCGTCGTTCTGCGTGCTGCCGATCACCGCCGTGTCGCTCAGCTGCGTGTAGCAGAGCGGCCCGTCGTCGAGCAGCCCACCCATCACGACGAAGACCTCCTCGTCGTCCACGAAGCGCGCGCAGATCGTGTCCATGCCCTCGGTACCGATCGGGAGGAACGCCTCGAAGACCATCTCGACCTCGCGGCCGAGGATTCCTCCGCGGCCGTTGAGATCGGCGAACAGGGCCCGGTAGGCCGCCTCGTAGGAGCCGTGATCGAGGTCGACCAGACCCCGCAGGGCCTCGAGATCCGGTGCCGCCACGCCGACCGTGATCCGCTCGCTGGTGACCCCCGTGAACGAGTCGCTGAGCTCGATCGGCTCACCGCTGTCAGCGTCCGCTCTCAAATCCAGGCGAGTCGGCCGACCCTGGTACTCCGCATCCAGTGCCGTTGCGACAAAGCCGCGCTCGCTGTAGCTCAGTTGGCCTTCGATATTCCCAATGGTTATGGCCAGATCGGGATCAGTGAATCGCCCTTTGGACAGGTGCACGCTGCCGTCCACATTCAGACCATCATCGAGTCGGGCAAACGGTATTTCCACCCGCCCTGTGGTGTTGGCCGGGCCTGCGAATTCGAAACGGGACAAGTCGGCGCCGATGTACTTCTCAAGGGGTGTTTGCTGCACAAAGCCCAACAGGATCGGAATCTCGCTGTCCGCGGCGTAATCGATGATCAGCTCGGGCTGGGCGAAATCGGCAATGCCGGCGCGCACTTCGCGAACCGTCGCGCCACCGATTTCACCGATTTTTCCCTGCACATCCATCGAGGCGTTGACAAAGCGCGCGACCGCGTTGACGTCACTGGCATCCGGCCAGCCTTCCAGATAGTCGATCCGCCCGCCATTAACCCGCGCCATCGCCTCGAACCGCCCCTGGCCCTCCCGAAATGGCCAGTCGTCCATATCGCCCCATATGGAAACGCGGCCGTAATCGGCTTCACCGGTGACCAGCCCCTTGCGCAACCATTCCTTGACCGGTTCTTTCATCACCGCTTCCGGCCAATAGGGATCCAGCTGACCCACGGCGCCGCGGGATACCATCGCATTCAAGTCAATCGAGGGCTTGCCCTCGTTTCCGCTGATCACGGCTTCGCCATGAGCCGCCAGGTCCGTGTTCTCCAGCGAACAGTCGGCAACCCTGACCTGCCAGCGCCCACCCCAGTCGAAATGTACAGTGCAGGCCGGCACGGTCACCGATACCGGTTCGCGAAACATGCCGGGCCAGCGAATCAGCACGTCGTCGCCGTGCAAATCCAGCCGACCGGTGTTTCGCCCAAGCGCGACCTGCCCCTCGAGGCCTTGCAGGTCGGGCCAGCGTCCCCAATCCGCCACCTCGCCACCTTGAACTTCGCCGCGCGCCAGTTCGATACGCCAAGCGGCGTTCAGCACCAGGTCGAACTCGGTGACGGTACCGTCCGCCGAGCCCGGCAGGAACGCCGGCCAGGAGGTCCCATAAATCGACATGACGTCGCGCGTCAGTCGCAGCGGCACGCCCAGAGGCAGCCAGTCGGCACTGATCCAGAGACCCAGGCCGGCTGCCGTATTTCGCGCCATGGATATGCTTGGCGCCGTCCACGCCTGCTCGCCGTCACCGTCGTACAGAAAATCGGCCAAATGCAAATCCCAGTGTTTCTTATTGTGGAACTGCCAGCGAAAACGGGTGTTGACCCGGTCCAGCCACAGGTCCT
>JBDQKM010000254.1:0-4276 GCA_040263275.1 Acidimicrobiales bacterium | reverse complement strand
GCGACCATGTCGCCCGACGACCTCTACCCCTCGACCTGGAACCCGCGGGTGATGACGGGTCACATGTCGTCGGTCCCGGGGCTCGCCGACGCCAAACGCATCGGGGTCGACGAGGTGTCCCCGTCCTTCGCCCGCGCGGCCGCTCGGATCGCCGGCAATGCCGAGGTCGTGGCGGCTGACGACGTCATGGCTCGGGCCCGCCGTCACAAGTCGCCGGAAGAGATCGAGCTGATCCGCCGCGCCTGCGCCGTGGCGTGGGCCGGGATCGACGCCTACATCGACGAGCCGGGCATCGGCGTGGCCGGCTTGGTCGAAGCGATCGCCGCGGCCGGGGTCACGATCCCGTCGTCCGCACCACTGATCCGACCCCTCCCCGACCGCCACCACCTCGACATCGGCGTGATGGTCGAGGGCTACGAAGGCGGCGTCGGCGACGGCTTCGTCAACGGCACCCGCCTCGACCGACGCGATCTGTGGAAGGCGTGTGTCCCCGGCGCGACCCACACCGACCTGGCCGGCGCCGCCAGGGGCGACTGGCTCGTCCGCGGACTGGGCATGGGCTACGAACGACCGGTCCTGTCCGAGTCGGTCGGTCACCACGAGACACTCGAGGCCGGCATGGTGCTCAGCGTCGGCGACGGCGAGCAGCGCGACGTCGTCGCCGTCACCGACAACGGCCCGCAACGGCTGTCCACCCACCCGTGACTGCGGCGAGAGAGGAAGACCACTGATGTCCGACCACGAGACCGAGCCATCCGAGGAGTCCCGTACCGAGGGGCTCGTCGACCCCGTGGCCCTGGGCACCTGGATGGATGCCGAAGGGCTCCCCGGCGAGGGTGAACCGCTCTCGTCGCGGTTCATCTCCGGCGGGGCGTCGAACGAGATCTTCGAGATCCGTCGGGGCGACCATCGCTGGGCCCTGCGCCGCCCGCCGAGGGTCGTGCCCAAGGGCCGCAACGAGACCATGCTCCGGGAGTACCGGATCATCGAGGCATTGACCGACACCCCCGTCCCTCACTGCCGGGCGTGGGGGTCGTGTGAGGACACCTCGATCCTGGGCAGCACGTTCTATCTGATGGAGTTCATCGACGGTTGGTCGCCGATCAGCGAACCGGAGTGGCCCGAGCCGTTCCTCTCCGACCTCGATGCCCGCCCCGGCCTCGCCTACGAACTCGTCGATGCGATCGCCGAGCTTTCGAAGGTCGACTGGAAGGCCCGCGGCCTCGAGGGGCTCGGCCGCCCCGAAGGATTCCACGACCGCCAGGTCGACCGTTGGCTCGCCCACCTCGACGCGTTCTCGTTCCGCGAGCTGCCCGGGCTCGACGAGGCCGCGGCATGGCTGCGCGACCGGCGGCCCCGCAGCTACGTGCCGGGGATCATGCACGGCGACTACCAGTTCGCCAACGTGATGTTCCACCACGGCGGCCCCGCCCGCATGGCCGCGATCGTCGACTGGGAGATGGGCACGGTGGGTGATCCGCTCCTCGACCTCGCGTGGGTGGTCATGGGCTGGCCCGACGAGGGCGAGGACCGTTCGGGTTCGGGCTATGTCGACTACGAGGGCATGCCGAACCGGGCCGATCTGCTGGAGCGCTACGCGACGGTGTCGGGCCGCGACGTCGACGAGATCGACTACTACGTGATCCTCGCCCGCTTCAAGATGGCGATCGTGCTCGAAGGCGGCTACGCCCGCTACGTGCAGGGCGGGGCGGACAACCCGAAGATGGCGAGCTTCGGCGACGTCGTGCTGTCGATGGCGAGCAAGGCCGCCGAGCTGGCCGCATCCACGACCCTCCCCTGACCACCCGACAGGCTGGCGTCATGCTGCTCGACGGGAAGATCGCCCTGATCACCGGCGCCGGGGCCGGGATCGGCGCCGCCGTCGCGCGGCGCTTCGCGGCGGAAGGGGCGCTGCTGTGGCTCAACGACCGCGACGACGAAGCCCTCGCCACCCTGGTCGAGGAGACCGGAGGCACGGGGATGGCGGGCGATGCGTCCGACTCCACGTTCGTCGAGACCTGGGTCAGCGAGGCCGTCCGCAGCCACGGACGCATCGACGTGCTCTACAACAACGTCGGTGTGTCGAGAAGCGGACTCATCGGCGAACTCGGTGACGACGACTGGCACTTCCAGCAACGGCTGACGCTCGACACCTGCTTCTTCGCCACCCGTGCGGTGATCCCCCACATGGTGTCGGGCGGGGGCGGGAGCATCGTCTCGATGTCGTCCGGTGCCGGCATCGGTGGCCAGTACCGCCTCGGCGGCTACGCGGCGGCGAAGGCCGGTGTCATCTCGCTGATGGAGACCGTGGCCACGGAATACGGCGACCAGGGCATCCGGGCCAACTCGGTCACCCCCGGACCGACCGCGACCGCACCGCTGCTCGCCCATCTCGCCCAGCAGGACGGTGGTGTCGCCGCGCACACGGCCGACCTCGACCTCGCCCGACTCACCGAGCCGGAGGAGGTCGCCGCGATCGTCGCGTGGTTGGCGTCCGACGAGTCGTCGAGCATCACGGGCCACTGCCTGCGATCCAACTCCCGGTCGGCCAGTCGGCGACCGCCCCGCCCACAGGACTGACCGGTCGGGTTCAGGCCCGCAGGATCCCCCCGCCGTCGACCCCGATCGTCTGACCGGTGACATACCGGCTGCCGTCCGACAGGAGGAAGGCCACGACCGGCGCGATGTCGGCTTCGGGGTCGCCGTCGCGACCGATCGGATGGTCGTCGTACATCGCCGCGAACGCGGCTGCACGCTCGGGGCTCGAATCGGGTTCCATCCGGTGCGCGGCCGAGGCCGGCAACACACAGTTGACCGTGATGCCGTAGCGGCCCCACTCGTTGGCCGCCGTCCGGGTGAGCGAACGGATGGCCTCGTTGGAGGCGGCATAGGGCCCGTAGCCGGCGGCTCCCGTGAGCCCCATCGACGTTCCCATGGTCACGATCCGACCCCAGCCCTGATCTCGCATTCGGGGCACGACCGCCTGCATCGACCACAGCGTGCCCTTCGGGCCGGTGTCGAAGAGCACGTCCATGTCGGCCGCGGTGACGTCGGTGAGTGGCATCACCGGGCGGAAGCTCTGGGCGTTGGCCACCAGCCCGTCGATCCGTCCCCAACGGTCGAACGCCTCCGCCGCGAGTGCGACCATCGCCTCGCGGTCGGTCACGTCGACGGCCCGGGCCAGATGCTCGATGCCCAGCTCGTCGAACCCGGCGGCCGCCGCCGCGACACGTGCGTCCTTGCGACCGGTGACCACGATCCGAGCGCCGAGTCCGCCGATGTGGCGGGCCAGGCCGAGACCAATGCCGCGGGTCGCACCCGTGATCACAACCACGCGTTCACGTAGATCGTGCACGAGTTGGGTCAAGAGAAGGCCGGCAACTCGATGACGCCGTCGCCGTTGGTGAGCCCGGCCCGGTAGGCCTCGAGCCAGACGATCATCACCGCTTCGGCGACCAGGCCGGTGCGGGCGGCATCGACGTCCTCCTCGGCGACCGCCCGGGTGTTGATCAGGGCGGCGGCCTGGACCGTCTCGAGGAACGACGAGCTGACGTCGAGCAGCTGGTCGTAGCTCTCCTGCGAGAAGCCCTGGACCGAGAGTCCTCCGCTCCAGACACCCACGCCCCGAGGGATCGCGGCGTCCTGGACCGGGAGCAGCTCGGCCACGAGCGCCGGGTCGGGCGGATCCTCACTGTTGAGCAACGCCTGGAACCCGCCGAGTTCTTCGAGGACCGCCAGTTTCGGGGTCGTGTAGACGCAGTCGAACAAGCCCCCGCAATTCACCTGGAACTGCGGTGACGCCTCGACACCCTCCGGCGGCGTGGCCAGGATCTCCTCGAGATAGCCGCGGTTGTAGCCGAAGTTGTCGGTCAGCCCCTGAATGGGGTCGCCGCCCTCTTCCGCCGGCGGACGGTCGAAGAGGGCAGCACGCGCCGCGGCCAGGATCTCGGCATCGTCGCCGTCGAGCGCCGACAAGCGATCGGCCGCACGGCCGATCGTGCCCTCGAACGAGCCCTCGGTCGGCGGCGTCGAGAACCCGACGAGAAGCGCATCCGGCTGGGCATCGGCGATCTCACCGCGCAGCCAGCGACCACCGAAGTAGCCCGACATCCACATCATCCACATGAGTTCCTGGCGCCGCTCGGTCGTCGTGCCCTCGAACACCTCGTCGAACACCCTCACGGCCAGGTCACCGAAGAGGAAACGCTCCATCTCGGGTTCCTCACCGTCGCCGAGGCCCTCGACGTAGGACGCCGCGAGGGCATCGAGCGCAGCG
>JBDQKM010000253.1:0-4280 GCA_040263275.1 Acidimicrobiales bacterium | reverse complement strand
CTGGACCGGCTCGCGCCGGCACCGTTCAGCACCGACGGCCGGCCCGTCGACCCTTCCGTGGCCCAGTCGTTCGCCCGACAGCTCGATCTCCAGCGGGTCGAGGGCATCAACACGGCGATGGAGCTCTACATCAACACCGAGTGGACCAGCGTGCGGGCCGCCGCGAGCCCGGGGTTCGATGCCGGCCGCGAGAGCCTCTCCGATCTCGCCGGCGCGCCACTGGTGGGCACGGTCGGTGTCCTCCCCGGGCGCGACGCGGAGCTCAGCGGTCTCGTTCCCGCCGGCACCGAGGTGTATCTGGCCCAGACGGCCGACACCGGGTGGAAGCTCCGGGTCGACGGCGAGCGCACGGGCCGTCGGCGCAGCCTCGGCTGGGCGACCGTGTTCCTGCCTGACGGGGGCGGGCAGGCATCACTCGCCTACGACACGCCGATCTGGCGTCAGGCGGCGATGCTCCTCCAGATCGCGGCGTTCGTCGTCGCGCTCGGGACGTGGACTCGCCAGCGCGTGGGTGGCCGACGGGTGGGCGCATGAGGCTCGCACGAGGGCTGGTGGTTCTGGTGATCGTGGCGGGCCTGGTCGCCGCCTTCCTCATCGATCGCAACGACCGGCCGGTCACCGAGACCGTCCCACCCGCCACCAACGGCGTGCCGACCGCCGAGCCGAACGGAGCATGGTTCTGTCCGGGCGGCTCAGGCCCGGGCGGGGTCGCCGGGGTGAACATCGAGCTCGTGAACGTCGGTGCCGAGGCGGCGACCGCGACCGTGGCCGGCGTTCGCAGCGGCTCGGGCCCCGACGCCCGATCGGTCGAAGAGGTGGTGGCCGTCGGCGAGCGGCGCCTGGTGCGCCTGCCGGAGCTGGTGGACGATGCGGACTGGATGGGCGCGGTCGTCGAAGTCGAGGAGGGCGAGCTCCTCGTCGAGCAGGTGTACGTCGGCGGCCAGGTCTCGGGCGAGACCCTTCCCACCGATCGTGCGCCGTGCCACAGCCGCACGGCGACCTCCTGGGTCGTCGCCTCGGGCGCGACCCGTGACGTCGAGTTCGGCGAGCAGATGTGGCTCCTGGTCCTCAACCCGTTCCTCGACGACGCCGTGCTCGACATCGCCTTCGACTCCGACGTCGGCGTGCAGACGCTGGAGGCGGTGGTCGTTCCGGCTCGCCGAGTGGTGGCGATCGACCTGACCGCAGAGATCACGGTGGCCGGCCGGGTGAGCGCCGTGATCGATGTCGTCGCCGGACGCGTGGCGGTCTCCCGCGTGCAGGTCGTGGAGAACGAGTTCCGGGCCGGCCTGGCCGTGACTCCGGCGACCGCCGACACGGCGCCGGTCTGGTTCCTGCCCACGATCCACCGCGGCACCCGGGACGACGTGGTGACCGTGGTCAATCCCTCGCGGACGGAGACCGCCGAGGTCGATCTCGAGATCGTGGCGGACGGCGACGTCGCCTTCGACCCCGTCCTGCTGACCATCCGGCCGGGCCGGGCCGTGCAGGTTCCGCTCGCCGACGAGGCCCGGCTCGACCGTCTCGAGTCGATGTCGATCGTCGCCCGCTCGCTCACCGGCTTGCCGATCGCGGTGATGAGCGAGAGCGCACTGCCGTTCGACGGCCGGGTCACCAACTACTCGGCCACGGTCGGCGCCGACGCCGCGGCCACCCGATGGGTCGCCCCGGTCGAGGCCGACCTCGGCGGCATCGTGATCTACAACCCCTCACAGACCGGGATCTCGAGCGCGACGGTGTCGTCGCTCGTCGACGGCGTGTTGGTGACGGTGGCCGAGGTCGAGCTGGGCCCGCAGCGCCGCGCCGTGATCTCGTCGGAGGATCTCGAGGGCGAACGGCCGATCGCCGTGGTCGAGGCGAGCGAGCCGGTGGTGGTCGGTCGCGAGTTGGCCGACGTGTCGGTCCACGCCCAGATGGTCGCGGTGATCAGCGGCGCCGAACCCGTACCGCTCGGCTAGAGGTCGCCGGTGTGGCAGTCGGGCGGCACTGAGCCCGGTTCGCGGACCTCGGCCATGGCGGCCCACAGGTCGGTCGCCGTCATCGGCCCGAGAAACGCCCGCTTGACGCTGCCCTCGGCATCGCAGATCACGAGGGTGGGCACCCCGTCGATCTTGTAGCGGTCGTGGAGGGCCTTCTGTGCCCCCACCTCGATCTCGACGACGGACACGTGGTCGCTCTCGAGAAGGCGGGCCCGTTCCCACACCCCGGCGCAAGTGTCACACGTCGCCGAGGTGAACGCGGCCACGAGCCAGGGCGCCGTCGGGCGTGGGAAGTCGCGGCGGTCGAGCTGGACGGGGATGTGGTGGGTGTTGGCCGCAGGCGCCGAGCGTGAACGGCCGAGTACGGCCGCCACCGCGCCGGCGATGGCGATGCCGCCCAGGACCAGGAGGACCCGATCCACGGCTCAGTTGTCGTCGGCGCCGGCGACTTCGGCCTGGAGGGCGGTGGGTTCGCTGACGCTCGGGCCCGCCGTCGACACCTCGATGAGACGCGAGACCTCGTCGCCCGAGATCGTCTCGTGTTCGAGGAGCGCCCGGGCGATCAGGTCGAGGCCGTTGCGATACTCGGTGAGCAGGCCGGTGCAGCGATCCTCCATCTCGACGAGGATGCGACGGATCTCGTCGTCGACGAGGCGCGCGGTGTCGGGGGAGTAGGACTTCGACTGCATCATGTCTTCGCCGAGGAAGACCGGTCCGCTGTCGGACAGCGACATCGGACCCACGGCCTCGCTCATGCCCCATTCGGTGACCATGCGTCTGGCGATGTTGGTCGCCTGCTGGAGATCGTTGGCCGCACCCGACGAGTACTCGTCGAACACCAGCGATTCGGCCACGCGGCCGCCCATCGCCATGACCATCCGCTGCTCCGCCGCGCGCTTGTCCATCGTGTGGCGATCCTCGGCCGGGAGGGTCATGGTCACGCCGAGGGCCATGCCCGTCGGGATGATCGTGACCTTGTGGACGGGGTCGTGCCCCTCTTGCACCGCCGCGCAGAGGGCGTGGCCCGCTTCGTGGTAGGCGGTGCGCTCGAGGTCTTCCTGGCTCTGCACCATCGACTGGCGTTCGATGCCGAGGAGCACGCGGTCGCGCGCGGCGTCGAAATCGGCGGCGGTGACGGTGTCTCCGCCCCGGCGGACGGCGAACAGAGCGGCTTCGTTGACCAGGTTGGCGAGATCCGCGCCGGACATGCCCGGCGCGCCACGCGCGATCACGTTGACGTCGACGTCGTCGTCGGTGTGCTTCCCCTTCAGGTGGACCGCGAGGATCTCCTTGCGATCCTCGAGCTCGGGTAGCGGGACGATGACCTGACGGTCGAATCGTCCGGGACGCAGGAGGGCGGGGTCGAGGATGTCGGGCCGGTTCGTGGCAGCCATCATCACGATGCCCTCGGTTGCCTCGAACCCGTCCATCTCGGCGAGCATCTGGTTGAGCGTCTGCTCACGTTCGTCGTGACCGCCACCGAGTCCGGCGCCGCGCTTGCGGCCGATCGAGTCGATCTCGTCGATGAAGATGATGGCCTTGCCCATCTTGCGGGCCGAGTCGAACAGGTCGCGCACACGGCTGGCCCCGACGCCGACGAACATCTCCATGAAGTCCGAGCCCGTGACCGACAGGAACGGAACCCCGGCCTCGCCCGCCACGGCCTTGGCGATGAGCGTCTTGCCGGTGCCTGGCGGCCCGACGAGGAGCACGCCCTTGGGGATCCGGGCGCCGATCTCGGCGAACCGGTCGGGGTGCTTCAGGAAGTCGACCACCTCGGTGATCTCCCGCTTGACGCCCGCGTACCCGGCGACGTCGTCGAAGGTCGTGCCCGGTCGTTCGGTCGAGTAGGTCTTCGCCTTGCTGCGGCCGATCGACATGATGTTGCCCATCTGGCCCTGGGCTCGGCGCTGCATCCACACGAAGAAGAGGATGATGAGCCCGATGGGGAGCAGGAGCGGGAGGATCGATGCCCAGAAGCTCGGCTGCGGGGTCTTGAACTCGAGATTGGTGAGGTCGCGGATGAGGGCGGCGTCCTCGTCGGGCAGCGGGATCGGCCCCACGGTGTGGAAGTCGCCCGTCTCGGTGGTGAAGTCGATACCACCGTTGTTGTTGTCGTAGACGGCCTCGAGCACCTCGTCACGGTTGACCTGTTCGAGGAAGAACGAATAGTCGACCGACTCGCGCTCGTCGCCGGGCAGGAAGGCCGAGACGGCGAGGATGGCCAGCACGGAGCCGAGGAGAATCCACACGGCGTAGCGAGACCAGCCCGTGCTCTCCGGGCGCGCACCGCGGCCTGAG
>JBDQKM010000252.1:0-4291 GCA_040263275.1 Acidimicrobiales bacterium | reverse complement strand
GAAGTGCTCGCCGTGGTACTCGTAGTCCTTCTGCTCCCACATGCGCGGGATCTCGTGGGCGACCTCGTCCCACATGGCCTTGGTCTGGCTCAGCTCGGTGCCGTTGAACGTGGCGACCTCGTGGCTACCGGCGCCGCGCCCGGTGCCGAATTCGAACCGACCCTCGGAGAGGTGGTCCATCATGGCGGCCCGTTCGGCAATGCGAACGGGGTGGACCTTGGTGGTAGGGAACGAGGTGATGGCCGAGCCGACGTGGATGCGCTCGGTCTTGGCGGCGACGTAGCCCATGAACGGGTACGGGGCCGACATGTGGCTGTACTCGGTCAGTGCGTGGTGCTCGCCGAACCAGGTGTACTTCCAGTTGAACTTGTCGGCGTGGATGGCGTATTCGGCCTCGCGCATGAGCATCAGGTGCTCGGAGTCGGGGTCGTGGGCTGCCGGTCCGGGAAGGTATCCGTTGAAGAAGAGGCCGAACTCCATGAATGCTCCTTAATCGAAAAGTAGAACGCGTTCCGGTTTTACGTTAGCGCGGAATCAGGTGCCGGTGAAGTTCGGCGTGCGCTTCTCCGCGAAGGCCTTCGGGCCCTCCTTCGCGTCGTTGCTCGCGAAGACGGCCTGGCCGTACTCCCACTCGTGGCGGAGGGCGTCGTCGAGTCCCATGCCGTCGCATTCGTGCAGCGTTCGCGTGATCGCCGCAGTCGACAGGGGACCGTTGGCGGCCACCACGTTGGCCAACTCCATCGCCTTGTCGAGCGCGGTGCCGTCGGGGACGACATGGCCGATCAGGCCGATGTCCTTGGCTTCCGCGGCCTCGAGATGCTTGCCGGTGAGGAGGATCTCGGCCGCCTGGGTGTAGGGGATCTGCCGGGGGAGGCGGACGGCCGAACCGCCCATCGGATAGAGCGACCAACGGGCCTCGCTCACCCCGAACCGGGCACTCTCGCCGGCCACCCGGATCTCCATCGCCTGGAGCAGTTCGGTGCCCCCGGCGATGGCCACGCCCTCGACGGCCGCCACGATGGGCTTGGTCGGGCGGTAGTGGCGGAACAGGGCCTTGTAGACGATGTCGGGGTCCTCGGCCATGCGAGCCTGCGTGTCCATGGGGTCGCCGTCCTTGGCGTCGCCCGCCATGGCCCGGAGGTCGGCGCCGGCGCAGAAGTTGCCGCCCGCACCGGTCACGACGATGCAACGGATCTCGGGGTCGTTCGACGCCTCCTCGTAGGCGTCGAACATGCGGATGAGCATCGCGCCGGACAGGGCGTTGAAGCGCTCGGGTCGGTTCATGGTCAGGACCAGGACGTGTCCGTCCCGCTCGACCAGCAGATCGTGGTTCTCGTCAGCCATGGAGCGAGAACCTACGCGCGACCCGAGGGGGTGCCGAAATCTGGGGCGTTGGTGCTCAGGCCTCGGCGAGCTCCTCGAGGGGAGGACAACTGCACACGAGGTTGCGGTCGCCGTGCACTCCGTCGATGCGACTGACCGGCGGCCAGTACTTGCTCTCGCGATCCCACGCCTCGGGGAAGACGGCCTCGTCCCGGCTGTAGGGGTGGGTCCACTCGTCGGCCGTGGCCTCGGTCGCGGGGTGCGGCGCATTGACCAGCGGGTTGTCGTCGGCCGGCCACTCACCGTTCTGCACTCGCATCGCCTCGGCGTGGATCGCGAGCATTGCGTCGCAGAAGCGATCGAGCTCCTCGATGCTCTCCGACTCGGTGGGCTCGACCATCAGGGTCCCGGCGACCGGGAACGACATCGTCGGCGCGTGGAAACCGAAGTCGATGAGCCTCTTGGCGATGTCGTCGACCTCGATGCCGGCCTCGGCCTTGAGCACGCGGGTGTCGAGGATGCACTCGTGGGCCACGCGGCCGTCGGCGCCGGTGTAGAGCACGGGATAGTGGTCGCCGAGCCGGGCGGCGACATAGTTCGCGTTGAGGATCGCCATCTCGGTCGCATCCCGCAGCCCGTCGGCCCCCATCATGCGGATGTACATCCACGGGATCGCGAGGATGCCGGCCGAGCCCCACGGCGCGGCCGCGATCGGGCCGGCCCCCGTGGGCGGGCCGGCGACCGGGTTGAGCGGGTGGTTGGGCAGGAACGGCACCAGGTGCGCGCCGACACCGATGGGGCCCACGCCCGGTCCACCGCCCCCGTGGGGGATGCAGAACGTCTTGTGGAGGTTGAGGTGGCTGACGTCGGCCCCGAACTCGCCCGGTTGGGCCAGTCCGACCATCGCGTTGAGGTTGGCGCCGTCGAGGTACACCTGACCGCCGGCCTCGTGGATCATGTCGCAGATGCGGCGGATCTCGACCTCGAACACGCCGTGGGTCGAGGGGTAGGTGACCATGAGGGCCGCAAGCCGATCGCGGTGCTCGCTGATCACCTTGTCGAGATGGGCCAGGTCGACGTTGCCCAGCGGGTCGCACTCGACCACGACGACCTTCATGCCGGCCATGACCGCGCTGGCCGCGTTGGTGCCGTGGGCGGACGACGGGATCAGGCAGATGTCTCGCTCGTGATCGTCGCGCGACTGGTGGTAGGCGCGGATCGCGAGGAGGCCCGCCAGCTCGCCCTGGGCCCCTGAGTTGGGTTGCAGGGAGACGGCGGCATAGCCGGTGATCTCGACGAGCCAGCGCTCGAGCTGGTCGATCATCCGCTGGTAGCCGACGGTCTGGTCGACGGGCGCGAACGGATGGATGCCCGCGAACTCGGGCCAGCTGATCGGCTCCATCTCGGTGGCCGCGTTGAGCTTCATGGTGCAGCTGCCGAGCGGGATCATCGAGCGGTCGAGGGCGATGTCCTTGTTGACGAGGCGTCGCATGTAGCGAACGAGCTCGGTCTCGGATCGGTAGGCGGAGAAGATCGGGTGCGACAGCGCCGGCGTGGTGCGGCGGAGCGACTCCGGGCGGGGGTCGTCGACCACCGCATCGAGACGGTCGACGTCGGACTCGACCCCGAAGGCATGCCAGACGGTTTCGACCTCCTGCCGACCGGTGGTCTCGTCGAGAGAGACGGCGACGGTGTCGGCGTCGATCCGACGGAGGTTGATCCCCTCGGCCAGGGCGATCGCCATGATCTTGTCGGCTCGACCCGGCACCCGGGCGCAGACGGTGTCGAAGAACCGGTCGTGGACGATGTCGATGCCGTTCTCCCTGAGTCCCTCGGCGAGAACGGCGGCGAGGCGGTTGATGCGGCGGGCGATGCGACGGAGACCGACGGGACCGTGGTGCAGGGCGTACATCGAGGCCATGACCGCGAGCAGCACCTGGGACGTGCAGATGTTGGACGTCGCCTTCTCGCGGCGGATGTGTTGCTCGCGTGTCTGTAGGGCCAGACGGAGAGCTCGACGCCCGCGGGTGTCGATCGAGACGCCGACGAGGCGCCCCGGCAGCGAGCGCTGGTGGTCTTCGCGTACGGCGAAGTAGGCCGCATGCGGACCGCCGAAGCCCATCGGGACGCCGAAGCGCTGCGTCGAGCCGAGCACCACGTCGGCACCGAGGTCGCCGGGGGGTGTGAGCACCGTGAGGGCCAGGGGATCTGCGGCCACGGCCACGAGCGTGTAGGCCGCCTTGCAGCGGTCGATGATGGCGGCGAGGTCGGGGATCGCGCCGGTGCTTCCGGGGTACTGCACGAGCACCGCGTAGACGCCGTCGAGGTCGGCCGTGAGCGGGTCGGCCACGACGGTCTCGAGGCCGATCGGCTCGGCCCGGGTCTCGACCACGGCGATGGTCTGGGGATGGCACTCGGGGTCGATCAGGAAGCGGTCGCCCTGCTTGCCGCGGCTGATCCGGTGGAGCATGGTCATCGCCTCGCCGGCCGCGGTTCCCTCGTCGAGCAACGACGCGTTGGCGAGGTCCATGCCGCTGAGCTCGCTGGCCATGGTCTGGAAGTTGAGGAGCGCCTCCAGTCGGCCCTGCGAGATCTCGGGCTGATAGGGGGTGTAGGCGGTGTACCAGCCGGGATTCTCCATGATGTTGCGACGGATCACGGGCGGCGTGACGGTGTCGTGGTAGCCCATGCCGATCAGCGAGGTGAGGGGCCGGTTCGCCGAGGCGATCTCGCGGAGTTCGTCCTGCGCAGCCTGCTGCCCGATGGGCGCGGGCAGGTCGAGGGGCGCCTGCATGCGGATGTCGTCGGGCACCGTCTGGTCGATGAGCTCGGCCAGGCTGTCGACGCCCAGGGCCTTGAGCATCGTGTCGCGCTCCGTTGCCGTCGGCCCGATGTGGCGGCCCACGAAGGCGTTGCGGCCCTCGAGTTCGACGAGGGTGGGACGATCGCTGTGGGTGGGGGTGGTGGT
>JBDQKM010000251.1:0-4330 GCA_040263275.1 Acidimicrobiales bacterium | reverse complement strand
GGAAGGGCTCGACCGGTCCCCTCCGGGTGGCGGTGGAGGATCTCCTCGGGGCCGGGGCGGTGCTGTCCATGTTCGACCGGGTCGAGCTGAGCCCCGAAGCCCGCGCCTCGGCAGCGGCATGGCACGAAGCCGAGTCGGAGGTCGTCGACCGACTCCGTGAGAGCACCTCGGGCCGCGAACTCGCCGCCCGCGGGTGGCACGACGACGTCTTGCTTGCTGCCCAGGCGCACGTCAGTGACCTGGTTCCGGTTCTCGTCGGCGATCGATTCGTCGACCGTTCGGTCTGACGTCAGCGGATCTGGGCTCGGAGGTCGTCGAGCCAGCGATCGCCTTCGGCCACGCCGGCCCGGTTCGACTCCTGCTCTTCGGCGGTGCCGTAGGCCGACGGGTAGCTGCCGAGGAACTTGACCCGACCGTGCTTCATCTGGATGTTGCGGAGGGCGTCGCCGACGACCTGATCGGCGATGTGGCCCTCGCAGTCGATCAGGAAGCAGTAGTCGCCGAGGCCGGTGCGCGTGGGTCGGCTCTCGAGCTTGTTGAGGTTGATGTTGCGGGCGGCGAACTCGGACAGGATCGCGACCAACGAGCCCGGTTCGTCGGCTCGCTGGTAGATCACGATCGATGTCTTGTCGTGGCCGGTGGGTGCGGTGATGCCGTCTCTCCCGACGAGCACGAAACGGGTCTGGTTCTCCGGGTGGTCCTCGATGTCGGCGGCGAGGATCTCGAGGCCGTAGACCTCGGCCGATCGCTGCGGCGCAATCGCAGCGGTGTCGGTGCGTTGGGAGTCGGCGAGTTCGCGGGCCGCGTCGGCGGTGGAGTTCGTGGCTTCGATCGACGCCTTGGACAGGTTGTCGGCCAGATACCGGCGGCACTGGGCGTAGGCCACCGGCATCGAGCGGACGTGTTCGATGTCGTCGAGCGTCACTCCCGGCTGGACCAACAGGTTGAGGTTGACGTTCATGACGACTTCGCGCTGGATCAGCAGGTCGGCGTCGAACGCGAGCGTGTCGATGGTCGCGTTCACCGCGCCCTCGATCATGTTCTCGATCGCGGCGAAGCCGTAGTCGACCGCCGCGTTCTCGACGGCCCTGAGCACCTCGACGATGCTGCCGAAGCGCACGAGGTCCATCGCGGCGAGGTCGGGTTGGCTGAGCACGGCCTGCTCGGTGAACGTACCGACCGGCCCGAGGTAGGCGAGCGTCGGCGTCGAGGGTGTGGGAGCGTTCACGAAGAGGGAGGATAGTGACGGCGAGCCGGATCATCCGCAACTATCAGCTGCTGGCCGGCCTCTACACGCTCGCGGCATCGCTGATCTGGGGTGTCAACACCCTGTTCCTGCTCGACGCCGGCCTGTCGATCGAAGAGGTGTTCATCGCCAACGCCGTCTTCTCGGCCGGCATGGTGCTGTTCGAGATCCCCACCGGGGTGGTCGCGGACACGGTGGGTCGTCGCGCCTCCTACCTGTTGTCCATCGTGGTGCTCGGGTCGACCACGCTGCTCTACCTGCTCGCGGCCCGAATGGACGCCGGCGTGGTGGCCTTCTCCCTCGTCTCGCTGGTCATGGGCCTGGGCTTCACGTTCTACTCGGGCGCACTCGAGGCGTGGCTGGTGGATGCCCTGCACTCGGTGGGGGAGGACAGCGACCTCGACCATGTCTTCGCCCGGTCGCAGCAGGTCACCGGCGTGGCGATGCTGGTCGGGACGACGTCGGGTGGGTTCCTCGGTCAGATCGATCTCGGGGTGCCGTTCGGTGTGCGGGCCGGCCTCCTCGCCGGGCTGTTCGTGGTGTCGTGGCGGGCGATGCACGATCTCGGGTTCACCCCACGGCCGCTCCAGCTGAGCAACATCGGGTCGGAGCTGCGGGAACAGACCCGGGTCGGCGTGACCTACGGGTGGCAGGACCCCGGTCTGCGGCTGCTCATGCTCTCCGGTGTCGTTCGGGGCGCCTTCTTCGCCTGGGCGTTCTACTCGGCGCAGCCCTACCTGCTGCTCCTCCTCGACGACGACAAGATCTGGGTCGTCGGCGTGATCACCGCGCTGATGTCGTTGTCGACGATCCTGGGGAACCAGATCGTGGAACTCATCACTCGGCGATGCGGTCGCCGCAGCTCGATCGTCCTCGGCGGTTCGATCGTCGCGACCATCGGCTCGGTCTCGATGGGGCTGACGGACTCGTTCTGGGTCGCGGTGCCGTCCTTCCTGCTCGTGACCGGCTCGCTCGGGGTGATCTCCCCGGTCCGCCAGGCCTACGTCCACCATGTCGCCCCGAGCGAGCATCGGGCGACGGTCATCAGCTTCGACGCGATGATCGGTTCGGTCGGCGGTGTCGGGGGACAGCTCGGGCTCGGCCGCCTCGCCGGAGCGGCGAGCGCCCCGATCGACGGGTTCGGTCGCGGCTACGTGGTGGGCGGACTCACCACCGTTCTCGTCTGGCCGCTGGTCTGGGCGGTCCGTCGGCGAGGCGACGAGGCCGACATGATCGTGGGCAGCCGAGCCCGGGCGGGGACGTGCGCCGCGCAGGGCCTGCCGCGGGCCACCCATGTGGAGTCGCACCCGCGTGAGGTCGTGCTCGCCCGCGATTGAGGGGTGGCCGGGTCGGTCCTACGGTGGCCCGATGTTCGAGAACCGTCTGACGTCCGAGGCCGAGCTCCGTGCGGTCTACCGACCACCGAACGACGCGGTCGTCGCCAAGTGCCACCCGTCGCTCGACGGCCACGCGCGTGCGCACATCGATCTCTCACCGTTCGTGGTCATCGGGACCAGTGCCCCCGACGGCACGGCCGATGTGTCGCCGAAGGGCGGCCCGCCGGGCTTCGTCACCGTTCTCGACGACCGGCACCTGGCGATCGGCGACCTGTCGGGCAACAACCTGCTCGACACCCTCACCAACATCGCGGCCGGCTCCGGTGTCGGGATCATCTTCCTCGTGCCCGGCAACGAGGTGACGCTGCGGGTCAACGGCCACGCCTGCATCACGACCGACGACGATGTGCTCGACGCATGCGCCGTCAAGGACCGACGCCCGAAGACGGCGATCGGGGTCACGGTCACCGAGCAGTTCATGCACTGCGCGAAGGCGTTTCGGCGCAGTGGTCTGTGGGACCCGTCGTCGTGGCCGGCCGAGGGCAGCCTGGCGTCGCTGGGCGCGATCGTGTCGGACGGGATGGGGCTCGACGCCGAGGCCGTCCCCGCGGTGGAGGAGATGCTCGAGCAGGACTACGCCGAGACCCTGTGGAAGCCGGGTGGCGACGACTAGCGAGTGTTACAGTTCGATATGCGCTTGTATTTGTGTCTGTAATGCCAGATCCCTAGGCTGGGTTCATGGCAACCGCGATGTCGCACGACGAACTGGTCTCGGCCTTCACCGGCGGGTTGGCCCCTGTCGATCGGGTCGAACCGTTCGCCGGGTCCGATCGGCTGCGTCCCGACGGTCGCCCCCGTCCCGAGTTCCGTGCCGAGCTGCGCAAGATCCCCAATCTCCGCAACGCGGCGCTGACGGTCGTTGCCCTCGCGTACCCGTTCGTGGCGATCGGCACCGCCGTGGCGATCGACCACCCGGTCGCGTGGATCGCCGCCTTCGTGGTGATGGGTGCCTACTTCCAGCGTGCGCTGACGCTCTTCCACGAAGCCGCCCATCGGCTGCTCTTCAGCAACCGAGGGCTCAACGACCTCATCGGCGAGAAGCTGATCGGCTGGCTGGCCTTCGGCACCGGCGAGTCGGCCTACCGGCTCGCCCATTCGCAGCACCACCGTGACGAGTTCGGTGAGAAGGAACCCGACTTCGCCCTCTACGCCCGATACCCGATCCCGCGTGACTCGCTGCGTCGCAAACTCGTTCGTGACGCGATCGGCGTCTCCGGCTGGAAGAACGTGAAGCCGTCGCTCGTGGGCCTCTTCACGAAGGGGCGGCGGGTGCGGGCGCTGCGCTTCCTGGGCGGCCAGGCCGTCGTCTTCGCGGTCTTTGCCGCCTTCGGTCATCCGTGGCTCTACCTGTTCCTGTGGTTCCTGCCCTGGCTGACCTACTGGCGGGTGGCCAACCGGCTCCGGGCCCTGGCCGAGCACGCGGGCATGACGCGCTCGGACGACCGCCGACTCACCACGCATCACATCCGCCAGGGGTTCCTCTCCAAGCACGTGTTCCTGTCGCAGTCGATCGGCTATCACCTCGCCCACCATGTCGATTCCGGCATCCCGATGGCCAACCTCCCGAGGCTCCAGAAGGCGCTCGAGGAGGACGGCTACGTGACCGAGGCGATCACCCATCGCGGGTACTGGGCGTTCTGGCGGACCCTGGCGCAGCCGTCGGCCTGACGGCCATGTCCGCCCTCTC
>JBDQKM010000250.1:0-4334 GCA_040263275.1 Acidimicrobiales bacterium | reverse complement strand
GTGGCCGGCATCCACGTCGGCACGCTGGTCCACATCGCTGCGGCGGTCGGTGGGCTCTCGGCCATCGTCGTCGCGTCGGCTACCGCGTTCACCGCGATCAAGCTCGCCGGCGCGGCGTACCTGGTCTTCCTCGGGATCACCAGCCTGCGCCGCCGTGGGGGGTTCACCGCGGCCGCCGACGGCACCCCGCCCCGCTCTCTGCGCCGGGTTTTCGCCGACGGTGTGGTGCTCAACATCCTCAACCCGAAGACCGCGGTCTTCTTCCTCGCGTTCGTGCCCCAGTTCGTCGATGCCGACGCCGGCAACGCCGCCGCCCAGGTGTCATCGCTCGGCGTGCTCTTCATCGCCCTCGGCGTGATCACCGACGGCGCCTACGCCATCGCCGGGGATTGGATCGGCGGCCGGCTGCGCCGATCACCACGGCTGGCGCGGCGCAGCGAGACCGCCGCCGGGACGATCTACATCGGACTCGGACTCACCACCGCCCTCGCGGGGCGGACGGCCTAGCCGACCTCCAGCGCCTCTGCGCCCACGAAGTCGGCCTCGGCATCGTCCCAACGGAAGAGTTTGGCCGAGTCGCTGGCATCCCACTTCGTCGAACTCAGTGAGGCGAACCGCAATCCGGCGGTCTCGAACGAGCCGACATCGTCGAGGCCGGCCGTGAACGTCTCCACCGTGAGATCGGCGCCGGCCGCGGTCGCGGCACGGCTGAAGATGTCGAGACCCGAGCAGGCAAGCACGACCTGGCCGAGATTGCTCAGGTCGTCCTCGCCCGGATCACTCAGCGCCAGCTCGTCGGGCCGGGCCGTGTTCCAGCGGTCTACACACGCGACCGTCGGCTCGTGACCGGAGTCGTAGAGCTCACCACTCGTTTCCGACAGGATCAGCCGGGCGAGACTGACTTCGTCGTCGGTCGCGCCCTGGTCGTAGATGAAGTCGGCGAGCACGTCGGACGACGTCGTCCAGATCGGGATCCCGTACGCCGCCCGGTTGAAGGCCGCCATGAACGCGACATTGTTGCCGAGGTTGATGACGCCCTCGACCTCGTCGGCCTTGAACCGTTCGATCACACGGTCGAGTTCGGTCGCCAGCGCGGTCTGGTCGGCTTCGTCGGCGAGTTCGACGCTCTTGACCACCTTGGCCGCGCCTCTCGCTTCGAGCTCGGCGGCGAGGCCGTCGATCCGGTCCTCGTCGGCACCGTGCACGGCGAGCACCGCCCCGTCGACGACGTCATCGAGCTCCATCGCCGCCAGGATCGCGCCGTCGGTCCGGCTGGGAACCCGACCAGGAAAGAGGAACGGGACAACCGAGCGATCGAAGATCGCGTTGGACAGATCACCGGTCGGCGCACCGATGAAAGGCGTGTCGGCCGTCTCGGTGTAGCAGAGCAGGTTCTCGGGTGGTCGCGCCGTCCCGAGCACGGCGAACACCTCGTCGTCCTCGGTCAGCTCGGTGCAGACTCGGTCGGCCTCCTCGGGATCGACGGGCGACACGAACTTGTAGATCGGTTCGATCTGACGGCCGAGGATGCCCCCGGCCTCGTTCATTTCGTCGATGACGACCTGGTAGTGCTGCGCGTGGTCGCCATAGCCCACGTCGACACCGAGATCGAGAATCGCATCGGTGTCGAAGAGGACGATCCCCAGCTTGATGGAGTCCTCGGTCACCCCGCGGTAGCTGTCGGCGAGCTCGACCGGAGGATCCGTCTCGGTGTCATCGGTCCCGGTCCCGTCGGTTTCGTCGGTCCCCGTCTCGTCCGGCTCGCCGTCGTCAGGCGCGGCCGTGGTGGTCGTCGTGGTCGGATCCGGCTCCGTGGCCGTGTCGTCGTCGCCACAGGCTGCGGCGAACAGCGCAAGCGCGACGAACAGCAGACCCCCGATACGTACTCGTGATGTCCTCATGGCGCAACCCTAGGCGGGGCGTTTCGACGGCGTCGAACGCCCGGCGTCGCTCGGTCAGGTCTTGGACCACTCCCGACGGGGGGTCCACACCTGCGAATCGGGGTCGGTCTCGAGCTCCACACACCGCAACGTCCCCGAGAACGGGAAGGCCCCCTCATAGTCCTCGTAGGCGACCGGTGGCCCCCAGCCGCGGCCGACCGAGAAACCCTCCTGGACCATCGAATAGCCCATCGGGGTGATGCGCATTCGCTCGTTCACCCCGACCTGGACGCCGTCGACGAGCAGCCGGGCGCGCCCCCACCCCTGCTCGATCGGCTGGTACTCGAGCCGCACGGCGACCTCGCGCCCGACCGGTAGGCGGACATCACCGGAGACCTCGGTGAACTCGATCCGCAGCACGTTGTGCACATAGCGCGGGCGACCCTGATCGATGAACAAGACCCAACCGGCCAGCTCCGCCCCCTGGCTCGCCAGGATTCCCTCGTCGTCGGGCCGGTTCAGGGTGACATGGGCGGTCACGGCGTGAGCACAGTTGAGAATGCGGGGCAGCGCCGGGTTGGGCACGGGCGTCGTCCCGGGGAAGTAGCGGTACCGGTCACGCTGTTCGCTGGCCGCCGGCCTGGTCGGGTCGATGAACCGGTCACGACCCCGGTCGTCGAGCGGCAACACGTTGTGTCGGCGGGCCTCGTCCCACCAGCGCTCGACGAGGGCGGCGAGCCGCTCGGGATGGTCGGCGGCCACGTCGTGGGCCTGCGAGTAGTCCGACGCCTGGTGGTACAGCTCCCACACGTCGTCGTCCCAGTCGGTGCCGGGTCGGTGCCAGGTCACCGCGGTCCACCCGTCCTGCCAGATCGCGCGGCTTCCCAACATCTCGTAGTACTGCACGTCGCGCACCTCGGGGGCCGAGGGCGACCCGATCGTCGAGGCGAAGCTGTGACCCTCCAAGGGCATCTGCTCCACGCCATTGACCCGGGCCGGAACCGGCAACCCGACGATCTCGAGCAACGTCGGGTAGAGATCGGTCACATGGTGGTACTGCGACCGCACCGCGCCGGGATCCGGGATCCCCTTCGGCCAGTGCACGATCATCGGGTCGGTGTTGGCCCCCCGATGGGTGTCTCGCTTCCAGCGCTTGAACGGCGTGTTGCCCGCCTGCGACCAACCCATCGCGTAGTGCGGGTCGGTGCCCGGACCGCCGAGTTCGTCGATGTCGACGATCATCTCCGCCACCGATTGGTTCATCGTGTTGCGGAACCGCTCGGTGTTGGTCGCCCCCCGAGGACCGCCCTCCGCGCTCGCCCCGTTGTCGGAGAGGAAGACCACGACGGTGTCGTCGAACACCTCCAGTTCACGCAGTCCCGCCATCAGGCGACCGATCTGGGCGTCGGTGTGGTCGACGAATCCCGCATAGACCTCCATCTGACGAGCGAACAGGCGCCGTTCGTCGTCGCTCAGCTCGTCCCACGCCTGGACCATCTCGTTGCGGGGCGGGAGATCGCAGTCGGCAGGGATGACGCCGAGTGCCTTCTGACGTTCGAAGACGCGGCGGCGCTCCTCGTCCCAGCCGTGGTCGAATCGGCCGCGGTAGGGCTCGATGAACTCCGGTGGCGCGTGGAACGGGCAGTGCGGCGCACCGAACGGCAGATACAGGAAGAAGGGTCGACCGCTGGCCACCTGTTGTTGGTCGCGCAGCATCGTGAGCGAGGCGTCGACGATGTCTTCGCTCACGTGGAACGGTCGACCGTCCCGACCGGTCTCCGGCGTGGGCACACGATGGTTGTCGATGGTCAGCATCGGATGCCACTGGTCGACCTCACCGGGGAGGAACCCGTGGAAGCGCTCGAATCCCTGGCCGAGCGGCCAACGATCGAACGGCCCCGCCGCCGTCGACTCGGCCGTGGGTGTGAGGTGCCATTTGCCCGCGCAGTAGGTCGAGTAGCCGCTCTGGCGAAGCACTTCGGCGATCGATGCCGCGGAGCGGGGCAGGAAGGCGTTCGAACCCGGGAACCCGCTGGCCATCTCGGCGATCGCCGAGAAGCCCACCGAGTGGTGGTTGCGTCCGGTCAGCAGTGCCGCTCGGGTCGGCGAGCACAGCGCCGTGGTGTGGAAGTTGTTGAAACGCAGGCCGTTGGCGGCCAGCTCGGCCACATGCGGGGCCTCGATCGATCCTCCGTAACACGACAGCTGTCCGAAGCCGAGATCGTCGAGCATGACGACGACGATGTTCGGTGCATCGGCCGGGGGCCGGACGGGGGGCGGCCAGTCCTGGGTCGACTCGGCGTAGGTGTCGCCGATGACCCCGGCGAACTCGTGCGGCGGCGGCGGCAGGTCCACCGTCAGCGCTCCCCTGCGGCCGGGCTCGAGCCGTCATCGCCGAAGCTCGCATGGTCGAAGCAGGCGGCGATGCGCCCGATCCGGTCGGGATCGCCGGCC
>JBDQKM010000249.1:0-4344 GCA_040263275.1 Acidimicrobiales bacterium | reverse complement strand
GCCTACACGTCGGGCACGACGGGACGACCGAAGGGCGCGGTCCACAGTCAGCACAACCTCATGTGGCCCGGCCTCGTCACCATCGAGACCCATCCGCCCAGCCCCCACGACCGCCAGGGCACTCCCCTCGCCCACACCATCCTCAACATGCTGGTGCTCGGGGTCGTGTCGGCGTGGGCCCGCGGCACGACCGGCGTGATCCTGCACCACACCCACGCGGCCGATTTCGCGGCCGAGGTCGAACGCCACCGGGTGACCCGCACGACGTTGGTGCCCACGATCGTGCACGACCTCGTCCATCGCGACGACATCGACCCTGCGTCGCTCGCCTCGCTCGAGAGCATCATCGTCGGCGGCGCAGGCACGCCGGCGCCGACCCGGCGGGCGTTCTTCGAGAAGTTCGGCATCCGGGCCATCAACGGCTACGGACTGTCGGAGGCCCCCAGCGGCATCGTCCGGGAATCGATCGACGAACCGATCGACGAGACGGCAGCGGGGTATCCGCTGGATCCGTTCGCCCTGTCGATCGTCGATCCCGACGGCCACGAGCTCCCGCCCGGCGAAGAGGGCGAGATCTGTGTCAGCCCGGCGACCACGGGCCCGTGGGCCGGCTGCTGGACCCCCACGCTCGGCTACTGGCGCCGGCCCGAGGCCACGGCCGACCTGCTGCGCGGCGGTGTACTCCACACCGGCGACGTGGGAACGTTGGATGCCGCCGGCCGGCTGACCATCAGCGGCCGGCGCAGCGAGCTGATCCTGCGGGGCGGGGCCAACGTCTACCCCGTCGAGGTCGAGACCGTGCTGGCCAACCACCCCCACGTCGCCGAGGTCGCGGTCTACGGCGTCCCCGACGAACGGCTCGGGCATCGCGTCGCAGCCTCGATCGTCGCCGCCGTCGCCGAACCCGATCTCGACGCGATCCGGGTGTACTGCGCCGAGCACATCGCGGCCTACAAGATCCCCGCCGTCATCGACGTTCGGGCATCGCTCCCCCGCAACTCGATGGGCAAGGTCGTCAAGCAGCAGCTCGTGGAGCCACCGGCGGCTCAGTAGCCGATCCACGCCTCGATGAGCTCGGCCTTGCGGGTCTCCCACTCCTCCGACGTCATCGCGTAGCGGACGTGGTCCTCCCATACGCCGTTGATCTCCAGATAGCGCTCGGCGGTGCCCTCGTCACGCAGTTCGAGCTTCTCCGCGACCCGACGGCTCGCCGTGTTGCGGGGGACGATCGCGGCCTGGATCCGGTGCAGGTTCAATTCTTCGAAGGCGAACCGGGCGGCAACCACGAACGCCTCGGGCACGTAGCCGTTGCCCGCCATCGCCTCGTCGATCCAGTAGCCCACGTAGGCCGACTGGAAGGGCCCTCGTTGGATCGAGTTGAGGTTGATCTCGCCGCCGAAGACCCCGTCGACGAAGATGCCGAACCCGTAGCCGGTCCCGAGCTGGCGCTCACGCTGGCGGGCGGAGCAACGCACGCCGAATGCCTGCGCGTCCTCGACCACATCGGGAGTACCCGGCAGGCGGGCCGGCTCCCACTTGGTGAGCCACTCGACATTGCGGCGCCGCACCTCCTGCCACTTGGGAAAGTCACCCGCATCGAGGGGACGGAGAAGGACTCGACGTCCGAACAGCGTGCTCACGGGCGGTGATCGTAGGCCAGTCAGGCGTCGAAGAGGGAGAACGCCAGTCCGTCGAGGATGTCGGCCTCGCTGACGAGCACCTCGTCGATCCCGAAGTAGCGCATGACCCGCACCAGGATGCTCATGCCGCCGACGATCGTGTCGACGCGTCCCGGCTCGAGGCCAGGGTTGTGCGAGCGATCCTCACGGTTCTCGGTGGCCACCGTGCGGTACACGTCTTCGGCGGCCTCCTTGGTCAGCCGGAAGTGATGCACCTGGTCGCGGTCGTACTCGGGCAGGCCGATCTCGACCATCGCGGCCGAGGAGACGGTGCCGGCCAGCCCGACGAACGTCTTCGCCCCCATCGACTCGGGCATCTCCCGGGCGACGTCGTCGAGATGGGCTTCGGTGATCGACAGGCAGGCGAGGAGCTCCTCGGGTCGCGGCGGGTCGGACTCGATGTATTTCTCGGTGAGCCGCACACAGCCGATGTCGAGCGACATCGCCGAGGTGGCCTCCTCGACGCCGAAGGCGAACTCGGTCGAACCGCCGCCGATGTCGAACACGAGGAACGGGCCGTCGGCCGGATCGAGTTCGGCGGTGGCGCCACGGAACGAGAGTCGGCCTTCGTCGAGCCCGCTCAACAGCTCGGGACGAGTGCCGACCACCGCCTCGGCGGCGTCGAAGAACTCATCGGCGTTGGCCGCGTCGCGAGCAGCCGACGTGGCCGTGATCCGCACCCGCTCGACCCCGTGGCGATCCATCACGGCGCGGTACTCGCGCTACGCCGCGATCGTGCGTTCGATCGCGGCGGGGCTCAGCCGGCCGGTCGCGTCGACGCCCTCGCCCAGCTTCGTGATGGTCATGAGCCGATCGAGCGTGGCCGAGCCGTCGTGCACGAGCAGACGGGTCGAGTTGGTGCCGCAGTCGATGGCGGCGACGGGTGTGGTCATGTCGACTCCTCCGTGGCAGCCTCGTCGGCCGCGAGCTGTTGGGCCACCCAGCGGCCTACCGGGTCGTCGCCACCGGCAAGATGCCAGGCGTAGTGGGCATGGAGGCACTTGACGCCGCGGCGGGTGCCGCCGACGCCGTCGGAGGGCACCGGGCCCTCGTGATCTGGGGGAAGCAGGGCATCACGCTCGGCGGCGTAGCGGTCGTGGGCGGCGGCGAGCTCGTCGGGGTCGACCGCTTCCTCGGCCCGGCGGACGCCGCCCTCGGCCTCGAGCCGTCCGACCTGCTTGCGGGCCCGCTCTCCGCACAGCCAGTAGAGCGTTGGCATCGGGCGGCCCCCGACCAGCAATGGCGCGTTGCGCAACACGACCGGGTCGCCCGTCTCGTCGCGCACGACGATCTCGAACTCGCCACCCGGAGGGCGTCCGAGGAGTTCCTCGACCCTGACCCGATCGGCGTCGCTCGTGGTCATCGCCGCTTCCACCACCAACGCACGGTCAGCGCGACGACGAGCACGGCCAGTCGCTTCAACACGGGAGTACGCGCGGCATCGAGCAGGTCGATGGCCTCGGGTTCGGGCATCTCGACGCTGCGGCGGGCGCGGCCGCCGTCGACGGACGAACCGAGATCGGCTGCCGGTGCCTCGCCGTCGAGCATCGCGGCGAGATTGTCGGCGAACTGGGCCATCAGGTTGGTGCTGACCTCGGGCAGCACCCCCTTGCCCAGTTGGGCGACCCGCCCGCTGAGGGTGAGGTCGGTGTCGACGAGCACGCGGGTGGTCGAGTCGTTGATCGGTTCGAGCTTCGCGGTGACGATCGCCTCGGCCGTGCCCTCGCCACGAGCGTCGAGGCCCTGGCCGTTGACCACGACCTTGTAGTCGGTGGCGTTCTGCTCAGCGATGGTGGCTGCGCCGGCGAACTCGGTGGTGATGCGGCCGAGGCGCACCCGTACCACGCCGCGGTACTCGCCGTTCTCCACCTTCTGGAGTCGAGCACCAGGAAGGCAGGGCGCGACCCGTTCGACGTCGGTCAGCGCCACCCACGCCTCGTCGATCGGACGGGCGACCTCGAAACTGTTGGTCAGCTCCACCGTCGCAGGTCCTCGAGCGTGTCGACGTCGGCGTCGGAGCCCTCGCAGGCCACGACCTCGACCATCTCGGGGCGTTCGCGCATCAGCGCTCGGGCACCCTCGTCTCCCGACACGGGCAGCGACGCCCACATCGCGTCGGTGAGCTTCACCGGTGGGCGCTTCCCCGAGCCGAAATCGGCGGCGGCGATGTCGCTCTCGGCCGCGGCCACGGCCTGCCAGGCTTCGGCGGGCACGCCGGGCTGATCGCCGAGCCCGACGACGATCGTGCGGTGGCCGCGGGCATCGGCATACATGGTGGCCGCCCGCAGCGAGGTCGACTGGCCGTCTTCCCAGCGCTCGTTGTGGAGAATCGTGACGTCGTCGGGCATGACGGGCACGAGGTCGACGCAGCCGCTGACCACGATGACCTCGTCGAACCCCGCCTCGCGGGCCGCGTCGACGGCGTGACGCACGATGGGCTTGCCCCGCACGACGGTGAGGAGCTTGTGCTCGGGTCCGGCGAACCGGCTGCCCGCACCGGCGGCGAGGATCACCGCCGCCAGACTGGGGCGATGTCGACCTACGAACCGCCGACCACCACCACGGCGGCGGTGATCCTCGCCGCCGGTGCGGGCAGCCGGTTCGCCGGACCCGAGCACAAGCTCCTCACCGTCGTGCGGGGCAAGCCCATCGTGCGTCACGCCGT
>JBDQKM010000248.1:0-4359 GCA_040263275.1 Acidimicrobiales bacterium | reverse complement strand
CCGCGGCGACGACCGTGAGAAGAGTCAGCACTCCCGCGAGGACCACGTGCACGAGATGGGAGTCGCTCGCGAAGTCGGCGGTCACCAGCTTCTCGCAGTACTCGAACCGGATCGAGCAGTCGAGCGGCGCCCGGGCGATACCGATGACGAGTCCTCCGGCCAGCGCGGTGACGACGACCGCTGCACGCGGCCGGCCGCGCACCCCGCCGACGATCGCAAGGAGGACCAGCACGATTCCGACCGCGAGCAAGCTCCGTCGAAGGGGATCCGGGTCGGCCGCCTCCCGACTCGCGAACCAGGAGATCGGGTCGCGCCACAGTTCGTGACGGGGCGCACGGGCGTCGGCCCGCACGACGAGCACGGCAGCAACGATCACCGCGCCGCCCAGGAGGCCGGCGGTGAGGCGCTCCAGCATCCGGAGACGCATCGAACGACGAGACGTGACACCCGTCACGACAACCACCCAGAGTGCCGCCACGACCGATTCCGTATGAGTCCCTTGGCATGTCCACTCCCTCTCCCAGGTTCCGTTGGCGGCTGGTCGCCATCGTCGCGCTTCTCACCGCGGTCGCGTCCAGTTGCTACACAACACAGGCTCTGGATCACGAGGAAAATGATCCGACCACGCGGCCCTGGTGGTGCATGAGTACCGGCAACGGTGGACACCATGTCGATCCGGCCTACGCGGGCCAGACCAAGGGCATGCTGACCTGGTCGGAGTGCAGGCAGGTTTCGGTCGGCTTCGACGTGGCGCTGTCGTGGGCCGAGCAGTGGCCGACCCTCGGCGACGCCGAAGCCGACGGCTGGCACCGCATGGTCAACTATGTCGAGGGCATGGGCACCCACCACGCCCGCCTCGGCACCTTCGACCCCACCACCGACCCGACGTTCGACCCCGACGACCCGCTCTTCCCTGGGACCAACATCGACGACCAGTTCAAGTCCTGGGAGCCGGAGTTCCTCATGTACGACGGCAACGGCCCGGACGCGGAACTCGTGGGCTTCGCATGGTTCGTGCTCGGCAACGAGACCACGCCTCCCGAAGGTTTCGCGGGCGGCAACGACTGGTGGCACCGTCACGAGAGCCTCTGCTTCACGAACAACTCCTTCCTGGTCGTCGGCGAGAACATCTCCGACGGCGCCTGCACCTCACGGGGCGGCACCAACCTCGATCTCTCCAAGTACTGGATGAGCCATGCGTGGATCGTCGACGGCTGGCAGACCAAGGCCGATGTGTTCACCAACCACCACCCGTGCCTCCACGCCGGCGGCCCGGCCACGCACGGCGACGGCGACCCGTGCTGGCACGAGGCCGACAACGGCGGTGGACACGGGGGCCACTGATTCCCACCCCGGCACCGATTTCCCGGTGCCACCAGGGGTCGATGCCCGGTACACTCCTCCTTCGCCTGGCCCCTCGGGGTCAGCGTGGTGGGCGTAGCTCAGTTGGTTAGAGCGCCTGGTTGTGGTCCAGGAGGTCGGGGGTTCGAATCCCCTCGTTCACCCGTAGAATTGCTCTTCGGAGCGATTCCTGCACCTCTAGCTCAATTGGTAGAGCATCGGACTCTTAATCCGCAGGTTCTGGGTTCGAGTCCCAGGGGGTGTACCACCAGAGACCCCAGGTCGGGCCCGCTGTGCGGGCGGCCTGGGGTTTCGACGTTTTCGGGCCGGGCGCCCTGCGGTCGGCTGAGTCCGGCGACGGTTCGCGTGGCACGATCAGAGGCGGCAGGGATCTGCCATCGACGAGGAGACCGAGGATGACCGACGACGCGTACGGCCTGGCGAAGGAAGCCGGCGAGGCGATCCGCACCGCAACCGGGGTCGAGACCCACGATGTCGCCCTTGTGTTGGGTTCGGGGTGGGCCAATGCGGCCGACCGGATCGGGACGGTGCAGGCCGACGTGGAGCTGTCGTCACTCCCGGGCTTCCCGCCGCCGATGGTGGCCGGCCACCGCAACCTGCTGCGGTCGGTGCAGGCCCACGGCCAGCACGTGCTCGTGTTCGGCGGACGTTCCCATCTCTACGAGGGACACCCCGCATCCACGGTCGTGCACGGCATCCGCAGCGCAGCCGCAGCCGGTTGTCGCACCGTCATCCTGACCAACGCGGCGGGAGGACTGAACCCGGCGTGGCCGGTGGGTCAGCTGGTGCTCATCGCCGATCAGCTGAACCTGAGCGGCCACAACCCGATGACGGGACCCCCGCCGCCCGACGACCTCCCGGGCCGGTTCTGCGACCTGACCGACATCTACAGCCCCCGGCTGCGTGAACTGGCGCACGGAATCGACGGCGGGCTGGCCGAGGGGGTGTATGCCGGCGTGCTCGGCGGGAGCTACGAGACCCCCGCGGAGATCCGGATGTTCGCCACGATGGGCGCCGAGCTGGTCGGCATGTCGACGGTGCTCGAAGCCATCGCGGCCCGCCACCTCGGCCTCGAGGTGCTCGGACTCTCACTGGTGACGAACCTCGCGGCCGGCCTCTCCCCCGCGCCGCTCGCCCACGACGAGGTGCTCGAAGCCGCCCAGAACGCCGAAGCCCGAGTGGTCGACCTCATCAGCGGCCTTCTCGCGGCAACGACCTCGTGACCTCGACCCGCGCCACCGACGCCGAGGCGCGTGCTCGCGCCTGGCTCGCCGTCGACCCCGACCCGCACACCCGGGCCGAGACCGAGCGGCTCCTCGCCGTCGGGGGTGCCGAGCTCGAATCCCGCTTCCTCGGCCAACTGGAGTTCGGCACGGCCGGCCTGCGAGGGCGGTTGGGCGCAGGCCCCAACCGTATGAACCGGGTGATCGTCCGGTTGGCCGCCGCGGCCCTCGGTGACGAGGTGTCGAAGGAGGATCACCCCCACGTGGTCGTGGGCTACGACGCCCGCCACGGCAGTGCCGACTTCGCCGGTGACACGGCTCGCGTGCTCGTCGGCCTCGGAGTGCGGTGCACGCTGCTCCCCCGACCGCTGCCGACCCCGGTGCTCTCGTTCGCCGTGCGGCACCTCGACGCATCGGCCGGGGTGATGGTGACGGCGAGTCACAACCCGCGGGACGACAACGGTTACAAGGTCTACGGCCGGGGCGGGGCGCTGATCACCTCACCGGTCGACACCGCCATCGCCGCCGCGATGGCGGCGCGGGCCCTTCTCGGCGACGACGACCTCGCGCCGGTCGACGATCCCCGGCTCGCCCCCGCCTCCGACGACCTGGTCGATGCCTATGTCGACACGGTCGTCGCGACGATCGAACCGACTTCCTCCCGCTCCGCCGTCACCGCCCACACGGCCCTGCACGGCGTGGGCACCGAGACGATCCGGGCGGCCTTCGCCGCCGCGGGCTTCGCGGCGCCGGCCACCGTCACGGCGCAGGCCGATCCCGACCCCGACTTCCCCACCGCCGCGTTCCCCAACCCCGAGGAGCCGGGCAGCCTCGACCTGCTCCTGGCGCTGGCCGACGACGTCGACGCCGATCTCGCCCTGGCCAACGATCCCGACGCGGATCGCCTCGCCGTCGTCGTGCCGACCCCGTGGGGCTGGCAGAACCTGAGCGGCGACGACCTCGGCTGCATCCTGGCCGATCAGGCCCTTCGGCGGTCCACCGACGACCCGCGCCCCGCGCTCGTCATCTCGACCGTGGTCTCTTCGCGACTCCTCGCCCGGATCGCGGCCGACCACGGCGCGGCCCATGTGGAGACCCTCACCGGCTTCAAGTGGATCATGCACGCCCGGGCCCAGCGAGAAGACCACCGGTTCGCCTGCGGCTACGAGGAGGCGTTGGGGTACGCCGTCAACGACGGGGTTCGCGACAAGGACGGTGTGAGCGCGGCCCTCGCCATCACCGAACTCGCCAGCCAGCTGAAGGACGAGGGCCACACGCTGCTCGACCGCCTCGACGAACTGCACCGCATGCACGGTGTCCACTCGACCGGCCAGCGCTCGATTCGGTTCGAGGAGCTCGCGGGCCGACCGCCCGCCCGCCAGGTCGCGATGGATCACCTCCGCCACAACCCGCCGACCTCGCTGGGGGGCGTAAGCGTCGATGCCGTTCACGACCTCGCGCAGGGAGACACCGGCCTGCCCCCCACCGACGGGCTGGTCTTCGAGCTCGCCGACGCGCGACTGGTCGTGCGCCCGAGCGGCACCGAACCGAAGCTCAAGATCTACGGCGAGACCTGGGCGGCGCCCGGCAGCGACCCCCATGCCGCCAGACTCGAGACCCGCGCCCGGCTCCGCCGCATCCTCCACGACGCCGAGCTCCACACCACACGATTCGACGCCACGCCGGCGGCGCCCGCCGATCCGCCCTCCCGAGCGGTCGCCGAGACGTTCGCCGCCGTCCCCGTCGGCCGCGATCGCGTCGACGACCTTCGCCT
>JBDQKM010000247.1:0-4377 GCA_040263275.1 Acidimicrobiales bacterium | reverse complement strand
GGTCTTCGCGTTCCACCGGTCGGCCAACGTGCTCGGCCAGATCGTCGGCCCGATCGTCGCCGGGCTCATCGCCTACCAGTTCGGCTGGCGCTGGCCCTTCATCATCTTCGCCGTGCCCACGGCGATTCTCGTCGTGGTCGGGCTGCGCATGAAGGAGCCCATCCGCGGCGCCCACGAACGTCGCGCCATGGGCGCCACCGAGGAGGCCATCGCCACCGAGGAAGAGCCCCCGTCCTACGCCGAGGCGTGGCGGATGATGTGGAAGATCGAGAGCCTGAAGCGGATCTGGTTCGCCCTTCCCTTCCTCGCCGCGTCGCTGATCGGCTTCGGCACCTTCGCGTCGCTGCTGTACGACGAGGTCTTCAACTTCGACGAACGGGCGCGTGGCGTGCTGGCCGCCGCCGTCGAACCCGCCGGCCTCGTCGGTCTCGTCATCGGCGCCCGGATCGGCACCCGGCTGATGGCCCGCGATCCCGGCCTCGTCCTCAAGTTCCTCGCGCTCACCGCCTTCTTCAACGCCGGCGTCATGGTGATCTTCGCCAGCGCCCCGGTCTGGTGGGTCGCCACGGGGGCCGCGGCAGTGGCGTCGCTCGTGAACGCCATGTTCGTCCCGACGATCTTCGCCGTGCTGTCGATGGCGATCCCACCCCGAGCCCGCGCACTGGGGTTCTCGATCGGCTCGCTGTGGATCCTCCCGGGCCTGATCGTCCTCCCGCTCATCGGTGCGATCGGCGACGCCTGGGGCATCCGTTGGGGCATGGGAATGATGGCGCCCGTCTACCTGATCGGCGGCCTGATCCTGTCCACCGCCGGCTTCGTGATCAAGGACGACATCGCTCAGGTCTGGCAGACCGCGGCGGCCCGAGCCGAGGTCGCCACGGAGCGACGAGCGGGCCGCAGCAAGTTGCTCTTGGTCCGCGGTCTCAACGTGTCGTACGGCGACGTGCAGATCCTGTTCGACGTCGACTTCGAGGTCGAAGAGGGCGAGATCGTCGCTCTGCTCGGCACCAACGGTGCCGGCAAGTCGACCCTGCTCAAGTCGATCTCCGGGGTGGTCGAGGCCGACCGTGGCGCCATCATGTTCGACGGGCGCGAGATGACCTTCGCCCCGCCGAACGAGGTCGCCCAGCGGGGTGTGATCCAGGTGGCCGGCGGCCAGGGCGTGTTCCCGTCCTTGACAGTCCAGGAGAACCTCGACGTCGCCGGCTGGCTCCATCGCCGCGACCCGGAGGGGCTCGCGACCGACGCGGCACGGGTCTACGAGCTGTTCCCCGCCCTCGACTCGCGGCGAAGCGAACCGGCCGCCAACCTCTCCGGAGGTCAGCAGCAGATGCTCGCCATCGGCATGGCCCTGCTCGGACGCCCCCGGCTGCTCATGGTCGACGAGTTGTCGCTCGGTCTGGCGCCGGTCATCGTCGAACAGCTGCTGCCGGTGCTGCGTCAGCTCGCCGACGAGGGCGTGACGATCATCCTCGTCGACCAATCGGTCAACGTGGCGCTCACCATCGCCGAAACGGCCTACTTCATGGAGAAGGGCGAGATCCGGTTCCACGGTCCCACTGCCGAACTCCTCGACCGACCCGACGTGCTCCGATCCGTGTTCCTCGAGGGTGCGGGCGCCGCCGTCGAGACGTCCGCCGGCAATCGCCGGTCCGACACCGTCGAGGTCCGTGAGCGCGAGTCCACGGTCGACACCGAGGCTCCCCCGATCCTGGAGACGGTCGAGCTGACGAGGAGCTTCGGCGGCATCCGGGCGGTCGACGACGTCAGCCTTCGCGTCCAACCCGGCGAAGTGATCGGGTTGATCGGACCCAACGGGGCCGGCAAGACGACCTTCTTCGACGTGGTCACCGGCTTCACCCCGGAGGACGGCGGCCGGGTGATCCTCGACGGGCGTGACGTCACCGGACTGGCCCCCTTCCAACGAGCGCGACGCGGATTGGGACGTTCCTTCCAGGACGCCCGCCTCTTCCCGTCGTTGACCGTGGCCGAAGCAATGGCCGTGGCCCTCGAGCAGGAGATCGAGGTGCGCAGCGCGGTCGCGGCCATGCTCTACCTGCCCAACGTCCACGACGCCGAAGAGAAAGTCCGGCTCCGGGTCGACGAGTTGATCGAACTGCTCGGCCTCGGCGCCTTCCGGCACAAGTTCCTCCGCGAACTGTCCACCGGCTCACGACGCATCGTGGACCTCGCCTGCGTCGTCGCCCACTCCCCTCGCGTGGTCCTGCTCGACGAACCGTCGAGCGGCATCGCCCAGCGCGAGACCGAAGCCCTCGCTCCCGTGCTCCTGCGAATCCGGGACGAACTGGGCGCCGCTCTGCTCGTGATCGAGCACGACATGCCCCTCGTCTCGGCCATCGCGGACCGCATCGTGGCCCTGGATCAGGGCGCGGTCATCGCCGACGGCACCGCCGAACATGTGCTCCACCATCCGGATGTAGTGGCGTCATACCTCGGAACCAACGAGGATGTCATCGCCCGCTCCGGGGAGCGGCGAAGTTGACGCAACGACATCCGATCACATTGGGGGAATGAAATGACCGAGGTCGATGAATCCGACATGAGCCGACAGCTCCGACGATGGGGGCCGCTCGGCGCCATCGCGGTGATCGTCATCATTGTGTTGGTCGTGCTGGTCGCGTCGGGGGGCGACGACGGTGACGACGAGGCCGACACCGACACCGACACCTCCCAGCCGTCCGACGACGACACCGGAGACGGCGACACGGACGACGACACCGGAGACGGCGACACGTCGGATCCCGTCTCCGACGATCCGATGGAAGCGATCTCGGCCGACGGCATCATCACCTGGACCGAGGCCGACGACGCCGGTCTGACCGATGAGTTCGAATGGGGCGACCGCTGCGACACCGACCTCGGCACCTACGCCTACCCCGACTTCTTCGCCGGGGAATGCGTCGTGCCGTGGGAGGGCGACAACGGCGGCGCTACCGAGACCGGCGTCACCGCCGACACGATCACCATCGTCGTCTACACCGCACCGGAGGTCGATCCGGTGCTCGACTACATCACCGGGCCCATCAACAACGACGACTCTCCAGAGGACGTCTTCGCCACCCATGTCGGCCTCGCCGAGTTCTACGGCGCGTACTTCGAAACCTACGGACGCACCGTCGAGCTCATCCAGTATCCGGCCACCGGTGCGAGCGACGACGAGGTCGCGGCGATCGCCGACGCCGAGACGATCGCCCGCGACTTCCAGCCCTTCATGGTGTGGAGCGCCCCCACGCTGCAGGGGGAGATCTTCGGCCAGACACTCGCCGCCAACGGCATCATGTGCAACTGTCTCGGCGGACCCACGGCACGCGAGAACTATCCGTACCTCCATACCGTCACCAAGTCCGCGGCCCAGAGCCGGATCCTCCTCGCGGAGTACATCGGCAAGCGCCTGGCCGGGCGGAATGCGGTGCACAGCCCCGACTTCGACGACGAGGAGCGGACCTTCGGCTACCTCTACATAGAGACCAGCGATGTGTCGACCCAGGTCGCCGAGGACTTCCGTGACCTCCTCAGCGACGAGTACGGCGTCACGATCGATCCGCTCATCCCCTACGAGCTCGACCCGCTGACGCTGCAGGAACAGGCCACAACGATCATCGCGTCGCTGAAGAGCGCCGGTGTCACGAGCATCGTGTTCGCCGGCGACCCGATTGCCCCGCGCGACTTCACCCTGGCTGCGACCGAGCAGGAGTACTTCCCGGAGTGGATCCTGTCGGGGACCACCCTGGTCGACACCTCGGTCTTCGGGCGCACCTACGACCAGCAGCAATGGGCCAACGCGTTCGGCATGAGCAACACCTCGGTGCCGATCGCCCGGGAGACCGGCGGCAACTACTTCCTCTACGAGTGGTTCAACGGCGAACCGCCCCGAGCCGGCGACACCATCGGAATCCAATGGCAAGCGTCACTGACGTTCGCGGTGCTCCAGTTGGCAGGGCCGAACCTGACCCACCAGACCTTCGCCGACGCGATGACGAACTCCGAGCCGACACGCCGCGGGGCGATCACCGCGCCGTCGCTGTCGTGGGGCAATGATCAGGGTCTGTGGCCCGATGACCAGCTCCCCGACGTCAACGGCATCGACGACGTGTCCGAAGTCTGGTGGGACGCCGAGACCGTCGGCCTCGACGAGCTCGAACGGGAGGCAGCCGGCGTCTACCAGTACGTCGACGGCGGCACCCGCTACCTGCCCGGCGAATGGCCGACGACCGACTCGAAGGCGTTCGACCCGGAGGGCGCCGTGGCCCGGTACACCGAACGTCCGGCATCCGAACTTCCGCCCGACTACCCGAGCCCGGCCGGCTGAGCGTCAGAACGGCTCGCCGACGACCCAGGTGGACTGCACCTGGAGAT
>JBDQKM010000246.1:0-4435 GCA_040263275.1 Acidimicrobiales bacterium | reverse complement strand
TGGGCGACCAGCACCGGCAAGATGTCGACGCTGCTCAACAAGGTGGTCGACAGCGTGTCGGGCCGCATCACGTGAACCGCCATGGTCGGCCCGCCCGTCTCCCTCCAGGGCGGGCGGGTCGCTCATGCGGCCAGGCGTCCGTCGAGGTGGCGCTCCTCCTGCCGGTCGTCGTGCTTCTGGCCCTCGCCATCGGCCAGGTGGCCGTGGTCGCCCAGGCTCGCGTGTCCACCACGCACGCGGCGCGCGAGGGTGCCCGGGTCGCCGCCGTGGGTGAGAGCGACAGTCGGGTCCGGGATGCCGTGCTGGCGAGCGGCTCTCTGACGGCGAGCCGCGTCCGGGTCTCGGTCGTTCGCCGGGCCACGACCGTCGAGGTCATCGTGCGCTATCGCGATCCCACCGATGTCGCCCTGGTCGGTTCGCTGCTCGGCGACGTCGAGCTGGTCGGCGTCGCGGTGATGCGCCGCGAGTGACCGCTCAGGTCAGGCGGAATCGAGACGGGTAGTCGGCAGTGCCGAAGGCGATCCAGGTGTCGGTCGGCATCGAGAGGGGCACGGTCATACTCACGACAAGGTGCTCGCCCGCGGCGAGGGTGTGGTCGACCGAACCGAAGTCGATGGTGACCACACCGAAGTCGGCCCCGAACGGCTCTTGGGAGAACACGATCTGACCCGAACCGATCGTCGTGCAGCCGCCGAACAACGACGGGCAGCTCGAGATGCCGGCGGCGACGCCGCCCAGCGAGTCGGTGCCGAAGTCGGGTGTTGCAACGTACATACGCAGCGACGCGTTGCCCGAGAGGCGGGTCTCTGCGGTGATGGGAAGCACCCAGGTCGTGACGTTCGCCGCGTCCAGTTCGACGAGGCCGCTGGGGCCGGATGTGAGTGTGAACCCGGGGTCGGCGTTGGCGCCGCTGTCCCAGTTGGTCGCGCCGGAGCCGTTGACGGTGCTCACCAGCCCGAACGACGAGCCGCCGCTGCCGGGGCCGAGATAGCCGCCGTCGAAGGTCGACGGAGGAATCGTGGTGGTCGTCGTCGTGGACGTCGGGATCTCGAGCACCACCGCCTCGGTGGTGGTGGTTGTTGGCGCGGTCGTGGTGGTGGCCGGTGGCTGGGTCGGTGGTGGGGCAGGGGCGGTCGTGGTCGTCACCGGGGCCGTCGTCGGCGGGAGCGTTGTGGTCGTCGTGGTCGATGTGGTCGACGGGGCAACCGTGACCGTGATGGGCGCGGTGACCGTCGGGAGGTCCGGCGTGTCCTCCACGATGCGCTCGGCGGCGAACTCCTCGGGTTCGGTGTCGATGAGCGGCACCACCACGGTCGCAGCGGCGAGGGCGGCGGCGACGGCCGACGTGACCGCGGCGGGGACATTGGCGGCACCACTGAACTGGAGCGCAACCGGCGAGTTGGCCAACCAGGTTCCCACCTTGCCCCGCTGCTTGGGAACGAGCGAGGCGGAGAGGAATGCGCGCACGACCTCGGGGTCGAACTGCGCGCCCGAACACGATGCGAGCTCGGACCGGGCCGCGTCGTGCGTCATCGCCGTCTTGTAGGCGCGCACCGTGGTCATGACGTCGAACGCGTCGACGACGGCGATGATCCGGCCCGCCCGGGAGATCTCGTGGCCCTTGATCCCGCGGGGATAGCCCCCGCCGTCCCACCGCTCGTGATGATCGCGGGTGCCTCGGGCCCACTCGCCCAACCACGCACGCATGGGCTGGACCATCTTCCAGCCCTCGGCCGGGTGAGTCTGGAGACGCGACCATTCCCGATCGCTCAACCGGGTCGACTTGTTGAGGACCTCGGTCGGCACCGTCAGCTTGCCGATGTCGTGGAGGAGGCCGGCCCATTGCAGCTTCATCCGTTCCTCCGGAGTGAAGCCCATCTCGACGGCCACCAGGTCGGCGTAGGCCCGGACCCGTTCGGTGTGGCCTCGGGTCAGCCGGTCGTGGGCGGTCAACCGTCCCACGACCTGGAGGAGATACTCGGCGGCTTCCTGGGCGGAAGCGTTCTCGAGCTCGGCGACCTCGCGGGCCAGGTTCTTCGCCGTTCCCTTGCGCAACGCCATCTTGAAGCGGGACGGCGCCTGGTCGGGGAACACGACGGAGAGTTGGAGCAGGGTCGAGAGCGGCAGATACTGGCGCGCGACGCGGTCGATCGAGACCAGCGCGAGCGTGGAGACGACGGACAGGGCGGCCCACCGGGCGACCGCCTCCAGGAGCGTGGCGGGTTCGCCGAGCAGGCTGTTCAGTTTCCAGGCGGTTGCGGTGACGGCGATGAAGGGCACCGCCAGGATCGTGAGGCGCGCGAGGCGCGCGAGCAGCGGTCGGGCGCGCCACTCTCGGTCCTGGGTTTCGAGGCCTTCGGCCTCGGTTGTGCGCTTCACGTGGTTCCCGTCGGTGCAAAGGTCGCCGGTTGTGAGGTCCGTCGGACCCGGGGCCATGGGTCGAACGACCCAATCGGTGCGCTATCCGGCGTCCGCCGTACTGAGAATCAACCGAAGAAGCCGGGAGGCGCCCTGCTTGTCGAGCGGCTCGTTGCCGTTGCCGCACTTCGGCGACTGCACGCAGGACGGGCAGCCGTCGGCGCACGGACACGCCTCGATCACCTCGGCGGTCGCGCCGAGATGGCTGGCACCGGCCTCCCAGCCCAACTCGGCGATTCCCGCGCCGCCCGGATAGCCGTCGTAGACGAACACCGTGGGTGCGCCGGTGTCGGCGTGCATGGCGGTGGAGACCCCGCCGACGTCCCAACGGTCGCAGATCGTGAACAGGGGAAGGAGGCCGATCGCCGCATGTTCGGCGGCGTGCAGGGTGCCCGCGATGTCGCTGCTCGCCTCGGCAACGAGGGAGGAGTCGACCGTGTACCAGAAGGCGCGGGTGACGAGTCGTTGTTCGGGCAGGTCGAGCGTCTCGTTGCTGAGGATCTTCCGTGACCGGGACTCGCGCATCTGGTAGCCGGTGACTTGGCTGATGACCTCGACCGAGCCGAGGTGGAGGGTCGCCGCGCCGACGGGTCGCGTCTCATCGACGGTGAGCACGCGGATGTCGGTGGAGCTGCGAGCCTGGGTGTATTCGCCGCCGTCGGCCTCGACCACCCGTGCTTCCCTTTCGTCGAGGTCGAGTTCGATCACCTCGAAGGCGTTGCCCCGGTGGAGATAGATCGCCCCGGTATGGACCGAGCTGTGGGCGCGGCTCTCGTCGACGGTGCCGATGAGACGCCCGGTGTGGTCGTCGATGATGCGGATCTCGCCCGACGATCCAGAGCGGAGGCTCATCCCCCTCGACGGGTAGCCGGTGTCGCACCAGTGGGCGAAAGGCTCCTCGGTGCCGTTGCGCCAACGGCGCCGCAACCGGAGTCGGTCGTCGCGCACCAGATCTCGTACGCCGTTGTGGAGCTCCTCGTCGGACCACCAGCGAAGGTCGTCGTAGCTGATCGGCAGCTCGTAGGCCGCGCACGCGAGATGGGGGTCGAGGATGAACGGGTTGGCGGTGTTGACCACCGAGGGTTCGGGCGGGCGCCGGAAGACCTCTGTGGGGTGGCTCATCAGGTAGCGGTCGAGCTGGTCCTCGCCGCCGACCAGGACGGTGACCGACGGCGCGTTGCGACGGCCCGCCCGTCCGGCTTGTTGCCACATCGAGGCGATGGTGCCGGGGAAGCCGTTCATCACACAGGCGTCGAGGCCCCCGATGTCGACGCCGAGCTCGAGCGCGGAGGTGGACACGACGCCGCGGAGATTGCCGCCGAACAGTTCGTGTTCGATCGCTCGTCGTTCGTCGGCGAGATAGCCCGCTCGGTAGGGCATCACCGCGTCGCCGAGCTCGGTCGGGAGACGGCGGGCCACGTCGGCGGCAACGAGCTCGGTGCCCTTCCTCGATCGGCAGAACGTGATCGTGCGATGACCGCTCTCGACGAGGGCGGCGGTGATCGAGGCGCACTCGGAGTTGGCCGACGAACGCGCACCGGTCGACTCGTCGATCACGGGTGGGTCGAGGAGGGCGAACCGACGGGGCCCGGCGGGCGAGCCGTCGTCGGTGATCGCCGTGACCGGGGCGGCGCACAGCGACGAGGCGAGCCGGGCCGGGTCGCCGATCGTCGCCGAGCAGAAGATGAAGGTGGGGTCGCTTCCGTAGTGGCGGCAGATCCGGCGGAGACGCCGGAGGATGTGGGCCACGTGGGTGCCGAAGATCCCCCGGAGGACGTGGAGTTCGTCGATCACCACATAGCGGAGCCGCATGAGCAGCGCATCCCACTTGGCGTGGCGGGGGAGCACGCCGCCGTGGAGCATCTCGGGGTTCGTGAGCAACACGTTGGCGTTGTCGCGGATCCAGGCCTTCTCTTCGGGGGTGGCGTCGCCGTCGTAGGCGCCGGCCACGAGACCGGGGAACCCGATCGCCGTCAGGGCGCGGAGCTGGTCGTGGGCCAGTGCCTTGGTCGGGTAG
>JBDQKM010000245.1:0-4437 GCA_040263275.1 Acidimicrobiales bacterium | reverse complement strand
TGTCATTGTCGGTGATCGTACCGGTACCCGTGTCGGAATCGACGACCACACGGATGACGTCGTCGCGACCGGGAAGGTCGTACATCACGTCGAGCAGGGCGCCTTCGAGGATGGCTCGCAGGCCACGAGCACCGGTGGCCCGCTTGATCGCTTCGTCGGCGATGGCGTGGAGGGCCTCGTCGGTGAACTCGAGTTCGACGTTCTCGAACTCGAAGATCTTCTGGTACTGCTTGACCAGGGCATTCCGCGGTTCGGTGAGGATCTCGATGAGCGCCTCGGCGTCGAGATGGCTGACTGCGCCGACGACCGGAAGACGACCGATGAACTCGGGGATCAGCCCGAACTTGGTGAGGTCTTCGGGCAGCACGGCGTCGAAGATCGCACCGAGGTCCTTGTCTTCGGCCTTGCGGATGTCGGCCCCGAAGCCCACACCCTTCGCACCGATGCGGTTCTCGACGATCTTCTCGATGCCGGCGAATGCGCCACCACAGATGAACAACACGTTGGTCGTGTCGATCTGGATGAACTCCTGGTGCGGGTGTTTGCGCCCACCCTGGGGCGGCACCGCGGCGGTCGTGCCTTCGAGGATCTTCAGCAGCGCCTGCTGCACACCCTCACCGGAGACGTCACGGGTGATCGAAGGGTTCTCGCTCTTGCGTGCGACCTTGTCGATCTCGTCGATGTAGATGATGCCGGTCTCGGCCTTCTTGACGTCGTAGTCGGCAGCCTGGATCAGCTTCAGCAGGATGTTTTCGACGTCTTCGCCGACATAGCCGGCCTCGGTGAGCGCGGTGGCGTCGGCGATCGCGAACGGCACGTTGAGCATGCGAGCGAGGGTCTGCGCCATCAGGGTCTTGCCGCAGCCGGTGGGGCCGATCAGCAAGATGTTGGACTTCGAGAGCTCGACCTCGCCGTCGAGCCCGGTGCCGAGCTGGACCCGCTTGTAGTGGTTGTAGACGGCGACGGCCAGGATCCGCTTCGCGGTGTCCTGCCCGACGATGTAGTCGTTGAGGAACTGGTAGATCTCGCGCGGCGAGGGGAGTTCGCCCAGGCTCACCTCGGAGGTCTCGGAGAGTTCCTCCTCGATGATCTCGTTGCAGAGATCGATGCACTCGTCACAGATGTAGACACCCGGACCCGCGATGAGCTTCTTGACCTGCTTCTGCGACTTCCCGCAGAAGGAGCACTTCAGAAGTTCTCCACCTTCACCGAACTTTGCCACGCAGCTTCCCCTTCAGCCCTTGCTCGATCTCGAGTTGTTGAGTTGGTCAGCCGATCGCGGTGATCGGTCCGGAGTTGTCGACCACATTACGCGTGTCGATCACCTCATCGATGATGCCGTACTCCTTGGCCTCCTGAGCGGACATCACGAAATCGCGATCGGTGTCGGCCGCGATCTTCTCGACGGGTTGGCCCGTGTGGTAGGCGAGGACCTCCTCGAGCGAGCTCTTCATGCGAGCGATCTCCTTGGCGATGAGCTCGATGTCGCTCGCCTGACCCTGGGCCCCGGCGTAGGGCTGGTGGATCAGGATCCGGGCGTGGGGCAGCGCCATGCGCTTGCCCTTCGCGCCGGCGGCGAGCAGCACTGCCGCCGCCGATGCGGCCTGCCCGAAGCAGATCGTGGTGATGTCGGGCTTGATGTAGGACATCGTGTCGTAGATGGCGAACAGGGCGTTGATGTCGCCGCCCGGGGAATTGATGTAGAGGTTGATGTCCTTGTCGGGGTTCTCCGACTCGAGGTGCAGCAACTGGGCGCAGATCAGATTGGCGATGGTGTCGTCGATCGGCGTGCCGATGAAGATGATGTTCTCCTTCAGCAACCGGCTGTAGAGATCGAACGCACGCTCACCACGATTGGTCTGCTCGACCACCGTGGGCACCAGATAGTTGCGGGGCGGGATGTTCATGTCGGTGTGGATGCTCATTCCTCTTCGTCTCCCTCGGCCTCTGTTTCGATCTCGGGTTCTTCTTCGGCTTCTACTTCGGGGAACTCCAGCAGTGCCCGATCGATCGGATCACCATTCTCGTCCACCAGCTCGACATTTTCGGTGAGCCACTCCAACGCGTCGCGTTTGCCCAGGTCAGCGCGTAGAGGCGTGATCTGTCCGACCTCGGCGAGTCGCTCCTTGAGCTCGGCCCCGTCCATTCCGGACTGGCCGGCCATCTCGTCGATCGCCTCGGTGAGGGCGTCGTCGTCGGGCAGCAGGTTCTCGGCTTCGGCCACCGCGCGGAGGGCGAGGTCGACCTTGACGGCTTGCTCGGCGGGCTCGCGGAACTCGGCCCGGAGCTGGTCGGGTGTCTGCCCCATCTGGGCCAGGTACTGGCCGGGGTCGATGCCTTGCTGCTGCAGGCGCTGGACGAGATCCTGGAGCCGGGCGTCGACCTCGTTCTCGATCATCGCCTCGGGGACATCGACGGTGACGAGCTCGGCCAGCGCTTCGGCAGTGTTCTGCTGGAGGGCCATTCGAGCCTGGGCGACGCGCATCGAACTCATTCGCTCCACCAGATCGGCGCGCAGCGCCTCGACGGTCTCGAACTCGCTGCTCTCGGCGGCCCACTCGTCGTTGAGCTCGGGAAGCACGGCTTCCTTCACTTCCTTGACGGTGACCGCGAACGACAGCGGCGCTTCTTCGTCGGGGTCGGGGTGTTCGGCGTCGAACTCGAGCTCGTCGCCGGCCGATGCGCCGCGGAGGTTCTCGTCGATCTCCGCGACGACCGCACCGGTGCCGACCTCGTAGTCGTAGTCGGTGGTGGTCAGCCCGGGGACGTCTTCGCCCTCGTGGGTGCCGGCGATGTCGATCGTGACGTGGTCGCCGTCTTCGGCGGGCCTCTCGACGGCGACGAACTCGGCGTACTGCTGACGCATGCGATCGATCTGCTCGTCGATCTCCTCGTCGCTCGGGGTCGGGCCCGGGATCTCGACCCGCAGCCCGTCGTAACCGGCGACCTCGACGGTCGGACGGATCTCGACCACGGCATCGAAGGTGACGACGCCTTCGTCCTGGCCGGCGGTGATCTCGATGTCGGGCGGGGCGATCACGTCGACGTCGTGGGCGACGACGGCCTTGGCGTAGTAGTCGGGCAGCGCCTCGCGCAGCGCCTCCTCACGACCGACGCCGTGGCCGAACTGCGCTTCGAGCAGCTTGCGTGGCGCCTTGCCCGGCCGGAAGCCAGGCATGCGTACCTCTTTCGCGATGCGCTTGAAGGCGGCGTCGATGGCCGTGTCGAATTCGGCCTCGTCGACCTCGACCGACAGCTTGACCTTGTTGTCGTCAAGAGCTTCGACCGTGCTGGAGATGTTGCTGGAACTCATTGCGTCAAAGCCTAACGGCGCGCCGACCCTCCTCAGTCGGCCGCTACTCTGTTCTCACCCGCGGGTGTAGTTCAACGGCTAGAACCTCAGCCTTCCAAGCTGATGATGCGAGTTCGATTCTCGTCACCCGCTCCAATGACTTGCCGCCCGCGGGGTCTACCCTCTCCCCGGTGAACGGGTCCCCCCACCGAGCCGAGTCGCCGGCCGAGCCGACGGGCACGCTGGGCACGTTCGGTGGGGTCTTCACGCCGAGCGTCCTCACGATCCTCGGGCTCGTCCTCTTCCTGCGGGTCGCGTATGTCGTCGGGTCGGTCGGCCTGGTCCGTGCCCTGGTCATCCTCGCGCTGGCCACGACCGTGTCGGTCCTGACGAGCATCTCGCTGGCAACGGTTGCGACGAACATGAAGGTCCGCGGCGGCGGGGAGTACTTCCTCATCTCGCGCACGCTCGGGGTCGAGTTCGGTGGCGCTGTCGGCGTCGTCCTCTATCTCGCGATCTCGGTCTCGATCGCCTTCTACTCGATCGGCTTCGCCGAGGCCGTCGTGGCCGCGATGGATCGCGACAGCACGCTGTTGGTTCGGGTCATCGCCGCCGGTCTCGTGCTCCTGCTCGCCGGCATCGGCGCCATCGGGGCCGACCTCGCCACCCGGCTGCAGTTCTTCGTCATGGCGCTGCTGATCCTCGCGCTGGGCTCGTTCTTCATCGGCGCCGCCGGCGAGTTCGACCTGGCCGTCGTCGACGACAACCTCGACCAACCGGAGTCCGGCGTCGGTTTCTGGGAGGCCTTTGCGATCTTCTTCCCGGCCGTCACCGGGTTCAGTCAGGGCGTGGCCATGTCGGGCGACCTCCGGTCGCCGAGTCGGTCGATCACCCGGGGCACCTTCGCGGCGGTTGGACTCTCCACGTTCGTCTACATCGCCGCGATCCTCGTGCTCGCCGGGTCGGCCTCGGCCGCAGTGCTGGCCGAGGAGACGACCACGATCATGGGCGACCACACCCAGGCGGGGGGGGGGGGGGGCGGGGGGCCCGGCACCCCCGCGCCGGCGCGGCCGCGGCCCCGCCCCCCCCCCCGCCCGGCGCGCCACGCGGGCGGGGGCGGGGGCCGCCCCCCCCCCCCCCCGCGC
>JBDQKM010000244.1:0-4459 GCA_040263275.1 Acidimicrobiales bacterium | reverse complement strand
GGTCGCCCCCGATCTGCTCAACAAGGTCCTCATCGCGCCCGGCGTGGCCGGTCGCATCGTCGAGGTCGAGGCCTATCGCGGCAGCGATGATCCCGGCTCCCATGCGTTCCGGGGCCCCACGCCGCGGACCGAGGTGATGTTCGGGAGGGCCGGACATCTCTACGTGTACTTCACCTACGGCATGCATTGGTGCGCCAACGTCGTGACCGACGAGGTCGGGACGCCCGGCGCGGTCCTGCTGCGGGCGGTGACGCCGCTCCGGGGGCAGCCGCGGATGCGGGCCCGTCGCTCACGGGCCCGCCGAGAGGTCGACCTCACCAACGGGCCCGCCAAACTCGCCCAGGCGCTCGGGTTCGGCGCCGACCACGACGGCGTCGACCTGGTGCGGGGCGAACTCGGCGTGTCGATCCGCGACGACGGCACGCCGCCCCCGGCGGCACCGGCGGTGGGGACCCGCGTCGGGCTGTCCCGCGGGGGCGATCTGCCGTGGCGTTTCGCCGTTGCCGGTGTGGCCGAAGTCAGTCGTCCGCCGGTGCGCCGATAGCTTCCTCGGCATGCCTCGACCGCTCCTGCTGACCGCCGGCGATCCCGCGCTCGGTCGTTCGGACCGGGTCGGCGATGCCTGGGCGGCGATCGCGCCGGTCGACCATCCTGATCTGCGGCTCACCCGCGAGCGCATGCGGGGACTGCTCGCCGAGCGTCCGTCTCCGCTCGACCGCGCCGAACGACCGGGTCACCTGACCGGCAGCGCCTTCGTGGTCGACGCGTCGGGGTCACGAACTCTCGTGCTCTTCCACACCAAGCTCCAGATCTGGGTGCAGCCCGGTGGTCACGCCGACGGCGACGCCAACCTCGCGGCGGTCGCGCTACGCGAGGCCCACGAGGAGACCGGCATCGACGGTCTGCGGATCCGCCCCGTCGCCCTCGATCTCGACATCCACCGCGTCGACCCGCCGGCCGAGGATGCCCACGACCACTACGACGTCCGGTTCCTGGTGATCGCCCCGCACGACGCGGTGATTGCTGCCAACCACGAGTCGCAGGATCAGCGCTGGGTGACGCTCGAGGAGCTTCGCTCCCGGGGCGTCGACGAGGGGCTGACCCGCATGGCCGGGCGGGGGTTCGCGCTGGCTCGCACCGTGCTCGATGCCGCCGGTTCGGGCTAGATGTCGCCTGGCACGCTGCAGGCGGCCATCTCGTTGACCTCGGCGAAGCCGTCGATGGTGCGGGTGTAGATCCCGCCCGACGAGCGCTCGGTCAGGGTGAACGCCAGATCGCGGCGATCGGTGTCGGCCGGCGCCTCACGCAGCCGGGCCTCGTACGCATTGCGGTCGCCCACGTAGGCGTCCCAGTCGGCGAACCACAAGTCGAGCAGGGTGCGGTCGCTCTCCTCGTCCACCGCTTCGGCCGCCGTCTTCAGTTCCTCGACCATCGCTGCGGTGAGACGCGTGCCCTCGGACACGAGATCGGCTCGTTCCAGGATCGTCGTCTGGGTCGTCGTGATCGGCAACGCGTCGAGGGCGACCTCGTAGGGGACGCAGAGGGCCTGGGCCGACTCGGTGAACGCTCGCGTCTCGAGCCGGTCGGGGTTCTCGCGTGGGGCCCAGATGTAGATCCACACCCACATCGCGACGATCGCGAGGACCACGAATCCCAGCGCCACCTTGGTGACGGTCCAGTAGGGCCCGTCGATCTCGTCGTGGGGTGCCTGGTAGGCGGTGGTCACGATTCGTCGCCGTCGCCCTCGTCGGGGAACGGGTTGACCTTCAGGCGCACGGTGTCGATTTCCCCGCGTTCGGTGCCGCCCGGCGGGTCCTGGGCCCAGACGGTGCCCGGCGCGATCCCGTTGTCCCCGGGGTCGGGATCGGTCTCGTAGGTGACTTCCTGGAGGAAGCCGTCGCCGGCCAGGCTCTGGCGAGCGACCGCCTCGGTCAACCCGATCACGTCGGGGACCGGCGAATCGATCGGCGCGACGGCCACGCCGATGGAGATCAGGGTGTTGCCCGGGACTTGCTGGCCGGCCGACGGCACCTGGGAGACGATCTCGCCCTCGGCCACCTCGTCGGTCTCGATGACGAAGGGGTTCAGGCGGAGGAAGGCGGTGTTCATCTCCGCGAAGAGGGCGTCGTCGACGACCCGGCCGATCAGGTTCGGGACTGCCATGAGGTCGGGCACGATGGGAAGGGTGGTCGTGGTCGAACTGGGGGGCGGAGTCGGGAAGTCCTCGACCGGGAGGCCGACATGGGCGAGGTCCATGACCGCCTTGAAGATCTGGGCCGGGAAGGTGCCACCCTCGACCCGGCAGCAGCCGTCGAAGTAGTTGCTCATGGGGGTGACTTCCTCGGGGAAGCCGACCCAGACCGCCGTGGTCCGCTGGGCGGAGTAGCCGACGAAGGTGGCATCGCCGTTGAGCTGGGCTGTGCCGGTCTTGCCCGCTGCCGGTCGGCCGTCGGCCAGTTGGGCGCGGCGGCCGGTGCCACCGGTGATGACCCCCTCGAGCACCCAGGTGAGCTGGTGGGCGACGCTCTGGCTGAGGACCGGAATCGGGTTGGGCGAATACTCGTAGAGAAGGGTGCCGTCGGGGTTCACGACCTGGGCCACGAGCACGGGGTCGATCCGCGTGCCGCTGCGGCTGAAGGTGGAGAAGACCGTTGCCATCTCGACCATGTTGACGTTCTCACTGCCGAGCACGGCGGCGCAGACGGGCTGGAGCCGGTCCTCGCCGATGCCGAGCCGTTCGGCGTACTCGACGAAGACCTCGGGACGGAGATCGACCATGAGCTGGGCGAACACGGTGTTGAGCGAACTGCGGGTCGCCCTGACCAGCGTCACGCTCCCGCCGGTACCACCACGGATGTTCCAGCGCCCACCGCAGATCTGCGGTTCCTCGATGGTGAGGCGACTCGGAGCCGGGTAGACGGTCGTGATCGGGATCCCGGTCGACAATGCCGCGGCGATCGCGATCGGCTTCATCGACGAGCCGGCCTGGCGGCCCGTGCCGGCGGCCAGGTTGAGCTTGGCGAAGTCGCCGTCGCCGAAGAAGTCGCGGCCGCCGACCATGGCGAGCACGTGGCCGTCGTCGGCCGCGGTGGTGCCGAGCGTGACCACTGCCGCATCGGGGTTCTTGCGACCGTCGGCCGCGATGTCGGGCATCACCCGCTCGACGGCGGCTTCGGCCTCGGCCTGGAGGTCGAGGTCGATGGTGGTGCGGATGGTGAGTCCGCCTTCGAACAGCAGACGGGCCCGCTCCTCCCGGTTCTCGCCGAACAGCTCGTTGTCGAGGAACCACTGCTTCACCTCGTCGACGAAGTGGGCGGCCGGGTAGCGCTCCTCGAGCAGCGGGATGTCCTCCACCAGCACGATCGGCTCGTCGATCGCCCGCTCGTACTCGTCCTCGGTGATGTATTCGTTGGCCAGCATGCGCAGCAGGACGAGGTCGCGGCGGTCGCGGGCCGCTTCGTAGTTGTCGTAGGGGTTGAATCGGCCGGGCGCCTGGATCAGGCCGGCGATGGTGGCGGCCTCGACGAGCGTGAGCTCGGTGACCTTCAGACACTCGCGGTCGTCGGCGTCGTCGAGGCTCTGCTGGCGTGCACAGTCGGGCGGGCCGAAGTACTCGCGGGCGGCGGCCTCGACGCCGTAGGCCCCGTTGCCGAAGTACACCCAGTTGAGATAGCGGCCGAGGATGAACTCCTTGCTGAAGTTCTGCTCGAACCGGCGGGCCATGAAGATCTCCTCGACCTTGCGGCCCGCGGTCTGGTCGGACCGCTCGAGGAAGACGTTGCCCACGTACTGCTGGGTGATGGTCGAGCCGCCCTGGCTGATGCCACCGGCGTTGACGTTGGAGCGGGCCGCTCGGAGGATCGCCTTGAAGTCGACGCCGGAGTGGTCCCAGAAGCGCTCGTCCTCGATGGCGACGACGGCGTTGTAGACGACCTCGGGCACCTGTTCGAACAGGATGTCGGTGCGGTTCTGCTCGCCGCGGAGATCGGTGATGGTGGTCCCGTTGCGGTCGAAGATGCGCGAGGACTGGGCCGTGTCGAGTTGGTCGACCGAGAAGTCTTCACCGAAGAGGGCTTCGAAGTCCTGGGTCTCGTAGCTACAGGCGGCGGCGAAGGACGCCAGCACCAGGAGCGCGAGGAGGAGGCGACGGGAGCGACGCATGACGGCCCATTCTGTCCGCGAAACGTTGGTGATCCACGGCAGGGAACCATGAACCTGCGAATTCCCGGTTCACCCCGGTCGGGCCTGCGTATCCTCGGGACCGTGACGACAGCAGGAACCGGTTCCGCCATCCTCGACGATCTCCGCGCTCGCGGCCTCGTCCAGGACATGACCGACGAGGCGGCCTTGCGGGCGCGCCTCGACGACGGGCCGATCACGCTCTATTGCGGGTTCGATCCGACGGCCGACAGTCTCCACATCGGCAATCTCGTCCCCCTGCTCCTGCTGAGACGCTTCC
>JBDQKM010000243.1:0-4499 GCA_040263275.1 Acidimicrobiales bacterium | reverse complement strand
TTCGTCGCGATGGCCGTCGAACTGCTCGAACGTTCCGAGGCGACGGCCGGCGCGCTCAACGCCGCCCACGGGTTCGGCGCCTTCGTGGGCGCGGTCGCGAGCCTGTCGCTCGTGGGGCGCCGACGACTCACCCCGGCGATCGCCGTGGCCTCGTCGGCGGCCGGACTCTCCGTGGCCGCGCTCGCGGCGGTGGGCGATCTCTGGCCGGCGCTGGGCCTCCTGGCGCTCGCCGGCGCGGGACGAGCGGTGTCCGGGGTGGCGAGCCGCACGATGCTGCAGGGACTGTCGCCGTCCGACACCCTCGGTCGGGTCTTCGGCGCCCTGGAGGGAATGTCGATGCTGGCCCTCGCCATCGGTGCGCTGCTGTTCTCGGTCGCCGCCGACCGCCTCGGCCTCGAGACCGCCTTCATGGTGACCGGGCTGCTCCTGCCGTCGGTCATCGGCCTGAGCCTCGCTCGGCTCGCCGCCATCGATCGTCAGCGCCCGACCGTCGATGCCGACTTGGTCACCCTACTCCGATCCACCCCGGTGTTCGGCCCGCTCCCTCCGTATGCGATCGAGCACATGATCGCGAATCTCGGGCGCCGGACCTTCGCCGCCGACGAGACGATCATCAGCACCGGCGACGACGGAGACGAGATCTTCGTGATCGTCGGTGGCGACGTCGATGTGATCCGGGCGAACGGCGACCCGGTGACACGCACCGCGGGCGACTACTTCGGCGAGATCGCCCTGCTCTTCGACCGCCCGCGCACCGCGACGGTCGTCGCCGGCGCCGATGGGGCCACGACGCTCACGATCGACCGCGAGACCTACCGCTCCGCGATCGGCGTCAACGCTTTGAGCCACGGCCGGGTGGCGGCGACCGCTCGTCGACTCCTCGACGACAACGGAGCCGACTGAGTCAGCCCAGTAGGGCGATGACCATGGCGGCCATGGCGTCGGCATCGCCGTCGGCCGGCACGAGGCGGAGCTCGGGCTCGACCGGGGCCTCGTAGGGGTCGTCGATTCCCGTGAACCCGGTGATCTCCCCGGCCCGGGCCTTCGCGTAGAGGCCCTTCACGTCTCGCTCCTCGCACAGCTCGAGTGGCGTGTCGACGAACACCTCGTGGAACGGCACGTCGGCGGCGGCGTGGAGGGCGCGGGCATTGTCTCTGGCGGCGCGATACGGCGACACGAGCGGGATCAGCGCGACCACCCCGGCATCGGCGAAGAGCCGACCGACCTCGGCGACGCGTCGCACGTTCTCGTCGCGATCCTCGGCCGAGAAGCCGAGGTCGCCGTTGAGCCCCATGCGGATGTTGTCGCCGTCGAGCACGTAGCAGGGCCTCCCCTGCTCGAGCAGCGCCTTCTCGACGGCGGTGGCGACGGTCGACTTCCCCGAGCCCGACAGGCCGGTGAACCAGACCGTCGCGCCGCGATGGCCGATCGCCTCCCAGCGTTCGGTCTGTGAGAGGTGGCCCGGATGCCAGACGACGTTGGGACTGCGGTCTCCCACCTAGGACGTCTCGCCGAGGATCATGCCCGCACCGACGGTCACGTTGGTCGCCTCGTCGATGAGGATGAAACTGCCGGTCTCGCGATTGCGCCGGTATTCGTCGAAGAACAGGGGTGTCTGGGTGCGCAACCGCACCCGCCCGATCTCGTTGAGCCCCAGCTCGATCGACTCCTCGTCGCGATGGAGGGTGTTGATGTCGAGGTGGTACTGCAGTTCCTTCACGATCGCCTTCGTCGTGCGGGTCGTGTGCTTCACCAGCAGCTTGCTGCCCTCGCTCAGGTTGGCCCGCTCGCTCATCCAGCAGATCATCGTGTCGACGTCTTGCGACGCGATCGGCTGGTTGTTGGGGCGGCAGATCATGTCGCCCCGCGAGATGTCGATCTCGTCGTTGAGCCGCACGGTGACGGCCATCGGCGCGAACGCCTCGTCGAGCGGACCGTCGAGGGTCTCGATCGACTTGATGGAGGACTGGAATCCCGACGGCAAGACCGTGACGTCGTCACCCGGCCGAAGGACCCCGCCTGCGATCGTGCCCGCGTAGCCCCGATAGTCGTGGAAGTCGTCGGACTGCGGGCGGATCACGTATTGCACGGGGAAGCGGGCGTCGATGTGGTTGCGATCCGACGCGATGTGGACCTCTTCGAGATGGTGCAGCAGCGACGGACCCTCGTACCAGGTCATGTTGGCCGAACGGTCGACGACATTGTCGCCGTGCAGGGCCGACACCGGGATGAAGGTGAGATCCGTGATGTCGAGCTTGCTCGCGAAGTCGCGGAACTCTTCCTTCACCTCTTCGAAGCGCTCCTGGTCGTAGTCGACGAGATCCATCTTGTTGACCGCGAGCACGAGATGCGGGATGCGGAGCAACGACGCGAGGAAGGCGTGGCGCTTCGACTGCTCGAGCACACCCTTGCGGGCATCGAGCAGCACGATCGCGAGGTCGGCCGTGGACGCGCCGGTGACCATGTTGCGGGTGTACTGGGTGTGGCCCGGGGTGTCGGCGATGATGAACTTGCGCTTGGGAGTGTGGAAGTAGCGGTAGGCGACATCGATGGTGATGCCCTGTTCGCGTTCGGCTCGAAGCCCGTCGGTCAGCAGCGCCAGATTGGTGTATTCGGTGCCCATCTGGACCGAGGCGCGCTCGACGGCCTCCATCTGGTCCTCGAAGATCGTCTTCGTGTCGTAGAGCAGCCGACCGATGAGGGTGGACTTGCCGTCGTCGACCGAACCTGCGGTCGCGAATCGGAGCATCTCCATTAGAAGTAACCCTCCTTCTTGCGGTCTTCCATGGCTGCTTCCGAGACCCGGTCGTCGGCCCGCGTGGCACCGCGCTCGGTGATACGGGTGGCCGCGACCTCTTCGATGATCTTGTCGATGGTGTCGGCCGTGGACTCGACCGCACCGGTGCAGCTCATGTCGCCGACCGTGCGGTAGCGAACGGTCTCCATGAACGGCTCTTCCTCGTCCATCAGGGTGATGAACGGGCTGGTCGACAGCAGCATGCCGTCGCGCTCGAAGACCTCGCGCTGGTGGGAGAAGTAGACGTTGGGGATCTCGATGCCCTCTTCCTTGATGTACTGCCAGATGTCGAGCTCGGTGTAGTTCGAGATCGGGAAGACCCGGATGTGTTCGCCCTGCTTGATGCGGCCGTTGTAGAGGCTCCAGAGCTCGGGGCGTTGGTTCTTGGGGTCCCACTGGCCGAACTCGTCACGGAACGAGAACACCCGCTCCTTGGCCCGGGCCTTCTCCTCGTCACGTCGGGCGCCACCGAAGAGGGCGTCGAACCGATGCTCCTCGATGCCGTCGAGCAGCGCGGTGGTCTGCAGCCGGTTGCGGCTCGCCCTCGGGCCGGTCTCCTCGACGGCCTTGCCGGAGTCGATCGCGTCCTGCACCGATGCGACCACCAACCGGGCGCCCAGCTCCTCGACCCTGCGGTCGCGGAACTCGATGACCTCGGGGAAGTTGTGGCCGGTGTCGACGTGCATCACCGGGAAGGGCAGCTTGGCCGGCCAGAACGCCTTCTCGGCGAGGCGCAGCATCACGATACTGTCCTTGCCGCCGGAGAACAGCAGGCAGGGGTTCTCGAACTCCGCAGCCACTTCACGGAAGATGTGAATGGACTCGGCTTCGAGCTGTCGGAGGTGGGTCAGGTCATAGGCCATAGGCGTGCCCAATGTTACGGTCGCCCGCGACGAACCGGAAATGGGTCTGACGACTCAGTGCCGCAGACCGTCGGAAACGAGAACCTTGCCAGATGCCCGCGACACCGGAAGACCATCAGATCGCCGCCGAGCTCGCCGAGGAAGCGGGGCGCCTGCTCGTCGAGCTCCGCTCCCGCCTGGCCGCCGACGACACGCCACCCGCGGTCCTCAAGGCCGAAGGCGACCGCCAGGCCCACGAACTCCTCATGGAGCGGCTCAGCGCCCTCCGACCGGGTGATGCCATCCTCTCGGAGGAAGGCAAGGACGATCCGGCCCGCCTCGACGCCGTGCGCACATGGATCGTCGATCCGCTCGACGGCACCCGTGAGTTCTCCGAGGTGCCGCGCACCGATTGGGCGGTCCACGTTGCGCTGGTCGAGAACGAGCGGCCCATCGCCGGGGCCGTCGCCCTCCCGGCGCTCGACCTCGTCCTGTCGACGGGGAGCCCGGCCACGCTCACCGCATCCCCCGCCGTGCCTCCGCGGATGATCGTCTCCCGGAGTCGACCCCCGGCGGCTGCCACCCACGTCGCCGAGGCACTCGGCGCCGACCTGGTCGAGATGGGCTCAGCCGGCGCCAAGACCATGGCGGTGATCCGCGGCGAGTGCGAGATCTACGCCCATTCGGGAGGCCAGTACGAGTGGGACTCGTGTGCGCCCGTTGCCGTCGCGGCGGCCGCCGGCTGTCACGTGAGTCGCATCGACGGCAGCGAGCTGCGCTACAACCAGCGCGACCCGTACCTCCCCGACCTGCTCGTGTGCCGTCCGGAGCTCGCCGATGCCGCCCTCGAGGCACTCGCC
>JBDQKM010000242.1:0-4506 GCA_040263275.1 Acidimicrobiales bacterium | reverse complement strand
TCAACAGCACCTCGTCCGGGAGCGAGTTCCAATCGATGCCTTCGACGGAGTCGTGACGCACCAGTTCGCGAGGGACGTCGACGCCGGTCGACCGAGCGAATCGGTAGCCGCCGTCCTTCGCGTTGACGTCGCCGTACGGCTGGCGTACTCCGGCCGCCCGCAGCAGGGCCATCCGCCGCATCGTCTCCTGACGGACGTGCATGTACGAGGGCCGGACCTCGCGGTGTCGCTCGAAGACGACGTCGAGGGCCGAGCCTGTGGGCCGAGGCGGTGGAAGCGTTGCCCGGGGATCGCCGTCGCTCCCATCCGCCCACCGCTCCAGTCGGGCGACGACTTCGCTCGCGACCCGACGGCGCACGCGGCTTGCGAGCCGCGGCGCGCGCAGTCGTCGCCAGAGCACGGGCCGAGATGGTCGGGTCGCGTCGTCGTTCACCTCAACGACGGCGTGCCGCCGGCTCCATGTGGGGCTCGGGTCGATTCGTGTCGACGGTGTCGATGTCGCGCCCGGGCGGCAGGAGTTCGTCGAGGGCATCGAGGGTCGCCGTGTCGAGGCGCACCTCGGCGGAGGCGAGCGCGTCGTCGAGCTGCTCCGGAGTCCGGGGGCCGATGATGACGCTCGAGACGGCCGGGTGTTCGGCGGCCCACGCCGTCGCGAGATGGCTCAGCGGGATCCCGGCCTCGTCGGCGATGGCGAGGAGCCGCTCGACGAGGTCGAGCTTGTGCTGGGTCTGCGGCCGATCACGGTCCCATCGGGCCGCGTTGTGGCGCATGCGGACGGCGCGGGCATCGTCGGGCACCTCCTGGTCGTGCCGGTACTTGCCGGTGAGCCACCCGCCGTTGAGCGGTGCATAGGTCATCACGCCGACCCCGAGCCGTTCACACGTGGGCAGAACCGATCGCTCGACGTCGCGGTTGAAGAGGTTGTAGAGGCACTGCTCCGAACGGACCCGCACGTGACCGCGCTGGTCGCTGATGTGGCGCGCCTCCACGATCCATTCGGCGGGGGTGGCCGACATTCCGGCGTAGAGGATCTTGCCGTCGCGGACCAGTTGATCGAGCGCCCCGAGCGACTCGTCGAGATCGACCCGGGCGTCGCGGCGATGCAGCTGGAAGAGGTCGATCCGGTCGGTGCCGAGTCGTCGCAGACTGTCTTCGACCGCGGTCATGAGCCACCGTCGGGATCCGCCGAAGTGATTGGGGTCGGCGCTCATCGGGATGAACGCCTTGGTCGCCAACACCACCTCGTCGCGCCGGCCCGCGAGGGCCTTGGCCAGCACCTGTTCGCTCTCGCCCATGCTGTAGGCGTCGGCCGTGTCGACGAAGTTGATGCCGGCGTCGAGCGCGGTGTGCACCATGGCCACGCACTCGTCGTGGTCGGTGTTGCCCATGGCGCCGAACATCATCGTGCCCAGGCAGTACTTAGAGACGGTGACTCCCGTCGCGCCGAACGTTCGTGTCTCCATGACCTGCTCCTCGGGACTCAACGGCCCCGTCGGGCCATGTACTTCTCCATGCCGTCGGCCATGTCGCGCAGTTCGGGGTCGGCGGCGAACATGGGCTCGAACTTCTCCCGGGCGGCCTTGCGCTTCTCGGGGTAGTACTCGGTCGGCCAGTAGCCGTCGTGGGGGGCGTAGCCCTTCAGCACGTTGCGGGCCACGGTGGCCTTGTGGACCTCGTCGACGCCGTCGGCGATGCCCATCGTCGGTGCCGACGCGTACATCGCCTGGATGGGCGTGAGGTTGGTGGTGCCCAGCGAGCCGAGGATGTGGAGGGCGTTGAACGACACCTCCCGCAGCACCTTGGCCATCGAGAACTTCACGGCGGCGATGTCGGTGCGGGTCTCCTGGGTGCTCGAGTTGTCGATCTTCCAGGCCGTCTCCAGCACGAACAGACGGAGCATCCGGATCTGGGCGTAAGAGTCGGCGATCTTCTCCTGCACCATCTGGTGCTCGCCGATGATCTTGCCGTGTGATTCACGGCTGAGGGCCCGCTCGCACATCATGTCGAAGGCGAGCTTGCAGTTGGCGATGGTGCGCATCGCATGGTGGATGCGCCCGCCGCCGAGCCGCCGTTGGGCCAGGACCTTGGCGCCGTCCTCGGGGCCGAGCAGGTGGTCGGCCGGAATACGGACGTCGTTGTAGATGATGTGATTGTGGGTCCGTGGCTCGGGCTGGATCTCGACGCCGGGCGTGTCGCGGGGCACCACGAACATGCCGTTGGTGCACATGACGAAGAGGATGTCGGCCGCGCGACCGGCGCTGGTGAACCACTTCTCTCCGTTGATGACCCACTCGTCGCCGTCGCGGACGGCGTGGGTCCTGAAGAGGTTCGGATCGGAGCCGCCCTGCGGCTCGGTCATCGAGTAGGCCGACCACAGCTCCTGCTTCAGCATCGGCGTGAGCCAGCGCTCCTTCTGCTCCTCGGTGCCGTAGGCGGCGAGGAGTTCCATGTTGCCGGTGTCGGGCGCCGCGGATCCGAACATCTGCGGCGCAGACCCGTATCGCCCGAGGATCTCGTTGAGAAGGCCCAGCTTGAGCTGCCCGAGACCGGGGCCGCCGAGGTCCTCGTCGAGGAACAACGCCCACAGGCCCTGGTCCTTCACCTGGTCCTGGAGGCCCTTGACGATCGCCTTGATCTTCGGATCCTTCGAACGCACCGCGTAGGGGAAGATCATGTCGAGCGGCTCGATCTCCTCCCGGCAGAACCGCTCGACCCAGTCGAGCTTCTCTTGGAATTCGGGTTCGGTGGAGAAATCCCAGGCCATGTGGTCCTCGTTCGGTTCGGTCGGAGTGCGGCGAGGGTAGGCCAGACTCGGCACCGGGTTCACATGACCCGGTCCACAAGGGGTGTCTCCACCACCACGCGGGGGCGACGCGTCAGGATCGTGGTGATGGACGACGACGAACCCGACGAGGGCGAACTCGACCCCGAACGGCTGGCGGAGTGCGCCTACTGGCGGTGCGGAGAGCTGTTCGAGGCTCGGTCGAGCGCACACCGCTTCTGCCGAAAGGCCTGTCGGAGTCGTCAGCACAAGTGGCAACGGGCCCAGGACCGGCGGGCGCGGCGGGCGGCGAGGTCGAAGCGGCCCGGGTGAGGCCCTCCCGCTCGATCGTCGGCGGCGGGGGTCGACCACTACGCTCCCGGCATGGCCACGATCACCGGACGCTTCGCCAACCTGCTCAGCCGGCGCCTGCCCGGCGTCGGACGCCGCGCCACCCTCCGCCAGATCGAGCAGTTCCGGTCCAGCAAGGGCGCCAAGGGCAACCGGCTTCTGGGCAAGCCCGTGTTTCTCCTCGACGTGGTCGGACGCAGCAGCGGGCAACCCCGGCCCGTGATGCTGATGCTCGTCCATCGGGGCGACGACCTCGTGGTCGTGGGCAGCAACGGCGGCAATCCCGACACGCCGAACTGGTATCGCAATCTCATCGCCGCCGGCGAGGCCCATGTCGAAGTGGGGGCCGATCGCTGGGCGGTCGACGTGCGCGAGCTCGAGGAGGGCGGCGAACGCGATGACTGTTGGGCGTTGGCCTGCGCGGCCTACCCCGATTTCGCCACCTATCAGGAACTGACCGATCGCCGCATCCCCGTTGCGGTGCTCACCCGAAAGGCATGACCATGGCTCCCTCGATCTCCATCGGACTCCCGCCCCAACCGGCCGCGCCCGATCTCGCCGTCCTCGCGGAGGAGCTCGGCTTCGAACGTGTGTGGCTCTACGACTCGGCATCGATCTACGAAGACATCTGGATCCATCTCGCCCTGATCGCCGAACGCACCTCGCGTATCGGCCTCGGCACGGCCGTGATCGTGCCCAACCTGCGCCACGTCATGGCGACGGCGTCGGCCGTCGCGACCGTGGCCCGTATGGCTCCGGGCCGCCTCGCCGTCGCCGTGGGGACCGGCTTCACCGCCCGCTTGGTGATGAACAAGGGCGCGCTGTCCTGGGCCACCACCGAGACCTATGTGCGCCAGCTCCGCGGACTGCTGGCCGGTGACGTGGTCGAGATCGCCGGCGAGAAGTGTCAGATGATCCACCACCCCGATCTCGCCGCGCCGCGACCGATCGACGTGCCCATCCTGCTGTCGGCCCTCGGTCCCAAGGGGCAGGGCATCGCGGCCGAGATCGCCGACGGGCTGATGACCGTGACCGCCCCCGAGACCCCCGGAGCCGACTGGCATGTCCACATGGTCAACGGCACGGTGCTCGATCCCGACGAGCCCGCCACCGCCGCACGGGTGGTCGATGCCGCGGGGCCGTGGGAGGCGCTCGGTCACCACGGTGCCTGGCACCTGGCCGGCGAGGAGGTCGTGCCGATGCTGCCGGGCGGGGCCGAATGGCTCGAACGGGTCGTCGCCGACCGACCCGCCGACGAGCGGCACCTCTCGGTTCACCAGTACCACTGCACCCATGTCAACGACCGCGACCGGCCGCTGCTCGAGGGGAAGGGCACGGCCGACAACCCGTGGTCGGGGTGGGTGGGCGATGACGCCGACATCGCAGGACAAATC
>JBDQKM010000241.1:0-4534 GCA_040263275.1 Acidimicrobiales bacterium | reverse complement strand
GTCCTGGGTCGACCCGCCGCCGGCGGCGGCATCGTCGTCGCCACCGTCGAAGCCCCAGGCCAGCAGCGCGAAGCCGATGACGATCGCGATCGCAATGAGGATTCCGCCGCGTGCCGCGGCCGAACCGGCCGACTTCGCGAACGATCCGTCGGATGCGGCATAACGCCCTGGTGCAGTCATCAGCTGTGCTCCTCGCTGGTCGCGCCCACGTATTCGGCCCGTGACCGGCGGCGCCGATCACGCATGCGGCGAAGCCGCCGGACGACGAGCGGATCGTGGTCCTCGGCCTCGGGTCGATCGATGAGCTCGTTGAGCAGTTCGTGATAGCGCGTCGTCGACATCTCGAGACGTTCGTTGATCGCGACGTCCTTCGGACCGGGCTCGGTCCACCACGATCGCTCGAAATCGAGCATTGCGCGTTCGCCCTCGGTGAGCTCCATCCGGACAGCCTTGCAGAAACGGGGGCATGGGTGGAGCCGGGCGGCCTCTAACCTGTCTCGTACGCCCGAGTAGCTCAGTTGGTAGAGCAGCTGTCTTGTAAACAGCAGGTCGCAGGTTCGATCCCTGTCTCGGGCTCCCCGCGACCGGTACTCAGCCTTCGCTGCGCCGCCGGACGACCTCGAAACACGCCACTGCGGCCGCCGCCGACACGTTGAGCGAGTCGAGCACCCCCAGCAGCGGGATCGAGGCGATGGTGTCGCACCGCTCCCGAACGAGGCGGGAGAGGCCGGGACCTTCTGCGCCGAGCACGAGGGCGACGGGCTCGTCGGCCACCGGCAGGTCGTGGATCGGCCGATCACCGCCTGCATCGAGCCCGACCGTCCACACGCCGGCGCCCTTGAGGGTCTTCATCGCGGCGGGCAGACCGGCCACGAGCGCCATCGGCAGATGCTCGACCGCACCGGCCGCCGCCTTCGCCACCGTCGGGGTGACATGGGCGGCGCGATGGCGGGGCAGCACGATGCCGGTGACCCCGGCGCATTCTGCGGTCCGCAGGATCGCACCGAGGTTGCCCGGATCGGTGATGCCGTCGAGCAGGAGGAGGAAGGGTTTCGTCCCGTCGTAGCCGGGCTGGAGCAGATCCTCGAGGGGCGTGGGGCGCAGTGGTTGGGCCAGGGCCAGGACACCCTGGCTGCCTTCCGTGCGGGTCATCGACTCGAACTTGGCCCGGCTGATCTCGGTGATCGTGACCTTGGCCTCGTCGGCCAGATCGATGATCTCGTCGAGGATCGGCGCCGGATCGAGATCGCCGGCCAACACCACCTCGCGGGTCTTGCGGGTGCCGGCGAGCAGCAGCTCGCGCACGGCGTGGCGGCCCTCGACCTGGTCGCCACCGAGCGATCCGCCCTTGGCCGCAGCACCGTCACCGGGGCGGATGGGGGTGGTCCCCCGCTGACCCTCACGGCCACGACCACCCGACGAACCGCTGCGGGGCCGGGGATTGCGGGGCTGACCCTTCCCCCGAGAGGTCGACTTGCCTCCTCGCGGACCGCCCTTCGGGGCTCGCTTGGGATTGCGGCTCATCGCGCCACCAGGGCCACGGCCCACGCGACGATTCCCTCGCCCCGACCGAGTGCACCCACACCTTCGGACCGGCGACCGGTCACGGTCACCGGGGCGCCGGCGGCATCACTGAGATTCGATTCCATCTGGTCCTTCACAGGGGCGATCTTGGGTCGGTCGAGCACGACCGAGCAGTCGATGTTGCCGGGCCGCCAACCCTCGGCCCGCACGGCCTCGGCGGCCCGGCGGAGGAGCTCGATGCTGTCGGCGCCGGCAAAGGCCGGGTCGGTGTCGGGAAACATCTGGCCGATGTCGCCGAGCCCGGCCGCGCCGAGCAGGGCGTCGATGCACGCATGAGCCACCACGTCGGCGTCGCTGTGCCCCGCCAACCCGGGGGCGTCGGGGAAGACGACGCCGCCGAGCACGAGGGTGCGGGCGGGGTCGTCGCTGACGGCGTGCACGTCGAAGCTCTGCCCGACCCGGAAGGGGATGGGGTCGCTCACGAACCCGCTCCTTCCGACCGACCGTGCAGCTCGAGGAACAACCCGGCGATGTCCATGTCGATCGGCGTCGTCAGTTTGAGGTTGCGTCGATCACCATCCACGACCACCACTGTGCCACCGTCGTTCTCCACAACGGTCACGTCGTCGGTCGCTTCACCACCGGAACGGTGCGCTCGCCGCAGTGCTGCCGCTCGGAATCCCTGAGGTGTCTGGACCGCAACCACGTCGTCGCGGTCCACCACTCCCCCGCCCCGGCGGCGAAGCGTGTCGGCGATCGGCACCGCCGGCGTTGCCGCGTCGGCACCGGCGCGCACCGCGGCGATGACCCGTTCGTAGATCTCGTCCGTGGCAAGCGGTCTCGCGGCGTCGTGGACCAGCACGACGGCCGCGTCCTCGGGCACCGCGGCCAGCCCGGCCCGCACCGAGCCGGTGCGAGACGCAGCCCCGGTCACGGAACGGAACTCGACACCGGGCGGAGCCTCGACCGGATCCATCCCCGCGACGGGCTCGCTCGGCATCACCACGACCAGGCCCGCGCTGTGCCGCGCCGCGGTCGCCACCGAACGGTCGACCACGCGAACGCCGGCGAGATCCAGGAACTGCTTGGGTGCGCCGAAGCGCGAACCCGCGCCCGCCGCGACCACGATGGTCCACACCGGGCCCGCCGAATGGTCACTCATCGGATCGGCTTGGCTGCACGGGGTGAGGTCACCTGTCTAGTGTGGTGCTCGCTCATGCCTGACACCAGCACTCTCCGCGCCACGCTGCTCTTCGCCGACGTCAGCGAGGAACATCTGACGATGATCGCCACGGCGGCGTCGGAGCGCACACTGCGCCGCGGCGACGTCCTGTTCACCGAGGGCGAGGAACCGGACCACATCTACATCGTCACCGCGGGCCGGATCGCGATCGCCAACAAGTCGATCGACGGGCGGGAGTCGGTCGTGGCCCTCATGGAGCCCGGCGACCTCTTCGGAGAGATGCCCTTGTTCGACGGCCTCGGTCGCTCCGCCGAAGCCCGTGCACTCGAACCATCGGGCGTGGTGGCCATCCCCTACGCCCCGGTCCGCGCCCTCTACGAGACCGAACCGGCCGAACTGTGGAACGTGGTGAAGCTCCTGGCCCAGCGGCTCCGGTCGATGGACGAGACCCTGGCCGACAGCGTGTTCCTCGATGTGACCGGGCGCACGGCGAAGCGCCTGCTCGAACTCGCCGGCGACAACGACGAATTCACCCTGCCCATCACCCAGGAGGAACTCGCCGGCATGGTGGGCGCCAGTCGCGAGCGGGTCAACAAGGCGATCGCCTCGTTCGTGAAGCTCGGTTGGCTCGATCAGAGCGACCGTCGCTACGTGATCACTAACCGCGAACAGCTCTCGATCCGTTCGCGCTGACGGCTACGACGGTCCGACGTCGGCCAACTGCACCGCGGCGGCCAGCGTCGGAGCCCGAAGGATCTGCAGGCCGTCGGGCGCCTCTCCGGTCGCGTGGGGGACGATCGCGCGACGAAAGCCCATCCGGGCGGCTTCGCTGAGTCGTCGGTTGATGTGGCTGACATGGCGGAGCTCACCCCCGAGACCGACCTCACCGACGACGACGAGGTCGTCGGCCAACGGATGGCCCGTGAGCGACGACGTGACGGCGAGCGCCAACCCGGCATCGGCACCCGGGTCGACGATGCGGGCGCCGCCGACGGCCAGGGCGTAGACCTCGGCGCTCGACACCGGGAGCCCCACGCGACGCTCGAGCACGGCGAGCAACATGGCGAGGCGCCCCTGGTCGAGTCCCTGCGCGCTGCGACGCGGCGTGGCGAGCTGTGAGGGGGCGACCAGCGCCTGCACCTCGACGAGCAACGGGCGGTTGCCGTCGACGGTCGGCACGACCGCCGAGCCCGACACACCGGTGACGCGGTCGGCCAGGAAGAGGCCGCTCGGATCGTCGACCGGCGCCAGCCCCAGCTCGTCCATCTGCAGGAGCCCCACCTCGGACGTGGGACCGAACCGGTGCTTGGACGCACGGAGCAGGCGAAGACCGTGCTGGCGGTCACCGTCGAACTCCAGCACCGTGTCGACCACGTGCTCGAGCACCCGGGGACCGGCGAGCGTGCCCTCCTTCGTGACATGGCCGACGAGGAGAAGGGCGATGCCGCGACGCTTCGCCTCCTGCACCAACTGGTGGGCGCACTCACGGACCTGGGCCACCGAGCCCGGGGCCGAGCTCAGCTCGGGGTCGACCAGCGTCTGGATCGAGTCGATCACCACGATCTCGGGTTTCACCTCGTCGAGATGCCCGAGCACGTGGGGCAGTACAGTCTCACCGACGAGCCAGAGCTCGTCGTGGAGTGCCCCCAATCGGTCGGCCCGGCAGCGCACCTGCGAGGCCGATTCCTCTCCGGACACATAGAGCGCCTTCTGCCCGGCCTCGGCGACGGAGCCGGGCCGCGGACGCTCAATAATGCACATCACAAGCACCCGATCATCGCCGGGGAGCCTATCACTGACGGCCCCGTGACCTGAAACGAGCTCTCG